>NZ_JANIJY010000011.1:0-89059 GCF_024580695.1 Brevibacterium sp. 91QC2O2
CTCGTCCGGTCGGGACACTCGATGATTCCCTGGTGGGTGGACAGATCACGGCAAAGGCACACACTGTGGTGGCCAGTCAGTGCCTGGGTCACACCCTGGATGGAAACCATCCCTACAAGTATCAACGTCAGTGCCTGCATCTACCCTGGAAATCACACGACGGACGGTCGGCTACCGGGGCTTGACTACACCGGCTGGACCTTCGCACTCGAGTAGGCAATCTCGATCACAATAATGCAACAATGATGATATATCAGCGAACACCATAGTCACTGTTCTAATCATGTTCTAGAATGAGACTACGGGAAACATAGGAGTTTCCGCCAGATACCCATTCCGGGGAGGTGACCGGCATGAACCCGCACCATGACAACACGAACGTGTGGCACGCCGGGACCTGGCGGGTTGGATCGACCACCGCCCACCCCCTGTTCATCACCCCTGCCGTCTCGCCGAAGACCACGATGGCCCGCGCGCGGATGTACGACGATCCCGGAGTGCGTGAGGTCAAGGCCTTCGATGACTGGGCCGATGCTCATCGTGTGGCCACGGGAGAGGTCATCGGTGATGAGGTCGCCGGCGCCTACGCCGCCGGTCTCTACGGGGATTTACACCAGCACCTGTCCGAGGCCCACCAGGATGCCTCCCACGTACTCGGCGAGCAGGCCGACGCGATTGCATTACTCGGTCTCTCGGCCTTCCTCGACTCGGACCTGCCGGCACGGTTCGGGGTCACCGAAGCCGATCTGTTTGCGGTGTCCCTGGATGTGGGGGCTCCCGTCCACGATGTGCACGTGCCCCTGACCCCGGGGCAGCAGAGCCGGTGGGCGGGGCGGATCGCCGCGGCCGCCGGCCGGGAGGGTGGGCTGGTCTATGCCGAGGCTCCCTTCGGCAGTGCTCCCGCGCCCGGCATGGCCTTAGCCGGCCGCTTGCCCGGGCAAGCGGTTGGTGGCCTTGGGACAGGGGTGGAGTTTGATCCGGTGGAGTCTGCAGGAGTGGTGCCATGCCTGGCGTACGCGCCGACCAGTGAGGACCCCAGCGGCCCGGCCACCGGTTTCCGGGGGTATCCGGTGGCAGCTCGCGTTGTCCAGGCACTCCGCCGACGGTGCGCGGGCCGGAATGTGGCGTCCCTGGTCGATGTCGACTCCGACCCCGTTCCCGCCCGTATCGCGGTGCTCACCGGGGTTGGTGAGGGCGCGGCCCGGTCGAGCCTGGTCCAGGCGTTGACGATGGTCATCGGTCTGCCCCGCTTGCGCACCATGGTCCATGGATACGGCCTGGACTACGCCCGTTTGCAGGATGTAGCGCGGGCATGTGCCGCGTTGACGATCGGGCAGGTGCTGGCCATCGACGAACGCATGGCCCTGGTCGACCCGAGTGCGTCGGTGCAGGCGTTCCGGAAGACCCTGCACGCGTGCATCGCCCTGCTCACTCAGGCCGACGCCACCGCCGATGACAGCGGCCGTCAGGCTGAGCGAGTGGTGGATGGTCGGCATGTGTTCTTTGCGAAGAATCCGGATGGGTCGGCGTGTCTGGGCCTGGTCGGGCCCGCCCTGGAATTGGAGGCCCTGCACGCGCGAGTGGTGGGCACTGCGCGGGCAATCCGACGGAACAACACAGCAGTGTTCACCGGGCCAACCGACATCCAGCAGGAGATGGGTACGGGCAGGTTCGAGCCCGGTGCCCCGGTCCCCGAGCTCACGGAGCTGGTCGACGAGCGCACCATTGCGCAACTGGCCTTCGACGTCCTCGCCGGTGTCCGTCCGGAAACCCTCGTGGATGTCGCTCTGGCAGACCCCGGCACCGGTGAGGTGACCCCGGCTCGGGTGCGATTGCAGTGTCCGGACTCGTCCCACTGGCTGGCCGAGCAGGCATCTGTGGTCGTGACCGTGCCGGTGACCACATATGCCGGGATCGGTGACCTGCCCGGACACGCCGATGACGGGATGCCAGTACCGGCGCAGGTGGCCAGACGGGTCGCAGGGGATGCCGATATCGTCTACCGACTGCTCACGGATCCGGATACCGGCCGGGTACTGCCCTCGCAGGCGAAGCGTTACCGGGTGTCGCAGGCGATGCGCCTGACCCTGGCTGCGCGGTGGGGATGGTGTACCTTTCCGGGCTGCACGAGGAAAGCCTCTTCGTGCGAACCCGAACATTTGGTGCCATTCGATCACGTCGACCCCGAAGCCGGTGGGGCCACGGACTTCACGAATCTGCATGTCATGTGCAAACGACATCATGAGTTGAAGACGCGGGGGACGAGTGTGCCCGTGCGCGATGCCGAGGATGCGATCGTGTGGGACCTGGGACATTGCGGGGACGCAGAGGGCTTGTCGCGGGTCAGGGTCACTCCGGTGGATGATCCGATCAATGCCTATCAGACAGGGCTCCTCAGCGCACACCACGACCGGACACCGTGGAAGGAGTATCCGGTGGTCCGATCGGTGGTCCAGCGGGCCGAACCCCCGGGTGAAGAACTGGCGGACCCGCCCCCGCCCTTCTAAATCCCGCCTATTTCGTTCAACTCCGCCAATGTCGCCCTGGATGCCTGCAGCCATGCGTCGAGTTCGTCCGTTTCCTCCCACAGCTCGAAGAGCTCGGAGCCCTCGGCACCTGCGAGGGTGCGTTCGACCTGATTCCGGATGAATCCGATTGATTCCGATGTGAACAGAGGCGCAACGGCCTGCAGGTCGAACTCCGGGACCGGTGACGGTCGCCTCAGCTTCACCGCGACCGCCAACCCAGCCAGGGCCAGGGCGATCTGCCCTCCGTCGACTTCCAGATAATCCTCGTCTTCGAAAGCCCAACCCAGCTCGTCGAAACTGAAATGACCAGAGCGCATATCGCCTACCAGATCCAATGCGCCATCGTTTTCAAATGCGCCAATACCCCAAGCACCCATGGGAGGAGTCTAACCTCGGCTCTCGAAGACATCCGGTGCTAACCTGGAACCAGGCACGTCGCGTGCCGCGGCGGTGGGGCTCGCCGTACCCGAACCTCGGAATCCCGACAACAGTCCCTACCCGATTGGCGTGCTTTGCCATGCCCGAAAGGTAGGTGGATCCATGAACGCCCCGGATCCCGATGATTTACAGGTGGAGCTGCGCAGTCCCGCCCGGCCGCTCCATCTGCGCCCGCGCTATCTGCTCCTGGTCTTCGCCGGTGGCACCCTGGGGACCGCGGCCCGAGCGGCTCTGAGCCTAGCGCTGCCGGCCTCAGGCGGCATCCCCTGGACGATCCTCGCCATCAATGTGCTCGGCGCATTCGTTCTGGGCTTTCTGCTCGACGATCTGAACCGGCTCGGCCCCGATGAGGGCTGGCGCAGGCGCGTGCGCCTGTTCGGTGGGACCGGTTTCATGGGAGGCTTCACCACCTACAGTGCACTGGCGACCGACTCCGCATCCCTGATCGGATCCGCCGAACCGGGTCTCACTGCCGCGGGAATCTTCTACGCCCTGGCGACCATCCTGGTGGGCGCCGCCGCCTCATGGGCAGGCATAGCCCTGGCCGGATACCGGCACCGGATCTGGGGCAGGAGGACCGTATGAGCCCGCTGATCTTCGTGGCCCTGGCCCTGGCCGGGGGAGCGGGCGCCTCGGCCAGGTTCTTAGTCGACGGGCTGGTCAAAGCCCATACCCATGGCACCCTGCCCTGGGGCACGATCACCATCAACCTCTCGGGCTCCCTGGTCCTGGGCCTGCTGACCGGACTGACCCTGGCGCACGTGCTCCCGCCCGAGTTCCAGCAAGTCCTTGGGACCGGCTTCCTGGGTGGCTACACCACCTTCTCCACCGCCAGCTTCGAGACGGTCCGCCTCCTCCAGGAACGCAAATGGGGAGCCGGACTGGCCAATGCCCTGGGCGTCCTCATCGGTTCGGCGGCCCTGGCGGGGCTGGGGCTGTGGTTGGGATCGCTCATCTAGAAGTGGTGTCGGACCGCCGCCCGGCCGCCTGTCTGAACGCGACGACGGCGGGTGGGGAACGTCATCCCCACCCGCCGTCAGCGCGCTCGAAGACCCTCAGCCCATATCCTCAGGCCCGGTACGCGACATCTCCGCCGATCACGGTGGCCGTGACGGTGACGTCTTCGATCCGCGCGGATTCGATGCCGAACAGGTCCGCATCCAACACGGCGAAATCGGCGAGTTTGCCGGCCTCCAGAGTGCCGACGGCGTCCTCGCGGTTGATCGCATAGGCCGAACCATAGGTGTAGGCGTGCAGCGCCTCGCCGATGGTCACCGCCTCGGCGGGATTGAAGGGCGCCCCGGAGGACGTCCGCCGGTTGACCAGGTCGTGCATCGACTTCAGCGGATTCGCATCGGAGACCGGGCTGTCGGTCGAACCGGGCACCACCATGCCGGCGTCCACCAGCGAACGCATCCGGTAGGTGCCGGCCGCCCTCTCCGCGCCGATCGCATCGACCACGCCATCGCCGAACTCGGAGATGAACACGCCCTGCGGGTTCGGGATGACGCCCAGTGCAGCGCAGCGGGTGACCTGCTCATCCGTTGCGATCGAGAAGTGCTCGATCCGGTGCCGGACCTCGCGGGGGAAGGACTGCTGGGCGTGTTCGATCGCATCGAGCGCATGGTCGATCGCCCTGTCGCCGATCGCGTGCGTGGCCACGGCCCAGCCCGCCCGGTGGAACGATGCGATGAGATCGGGCATGGCCTCCGGCGGCACCGTCATCACACCACGGTTCTCCGGCTCCCCGCAATAGCACTCGTGGACAGCCGCCGACCTGCCGATGAGCGAGCCATCGGAGATCATCTTGACCGGCCCGATCCGCAGCCGGTCGTCGCCGAACCCGGTCCTGATTCCCAGGTCCAGGGTGCGCATGCCCTCCGCGTTGATTTCCAGTCCGTGGAGTACCTGATAGAAGGGCATGACCGTCATCCGCGGGCGCAGCGCTCCCTGGGCCACTGCGTCCTGGTAGATGTCCAGCACGGGCGCATTGGTCCCCATCGCCCCGCCCAGGATCACCCCGGGCTCGGTCAGGCTCGTCAGCCCGTAGGACACTGCCTGGTCAGAGGCGCGCTTGAGGTTGGCGATCGCCTCGTCCTTGGTCACCTGCGCCGAGGCCAGTTGGATCGGTTCGGTCGCCTTCTCCTGCAACAGGCCAAGGGGCAGGCCCTCGGCGTCGCGTGGCACGACCCCGCCGTCGACCTCGGGGTAGTCCCGCCGACCAGGGAAGCCCGCCCGTTCGAATGCGGCGGTGTTCGCCGTGATCATATGGTGCGAGACATGGTCGAGGATCACCGGGTGGCCATGGCCCACCCGATCGAGTATCTCGGCCGTCGGATGGGCGCCCAAGCGGTTCTGATCGTAGCCGGCGCCGCGCACCCACTGGCCGGCCGGCAATTCCTTGGCCCTGGCTTCGACGGCGGCGTAGAGCTCGTCGAGGCTCGTCACAGCCGGATAGCGCAGGTCGATCGCACCCAGCTGTTCGCCGGTGCCCATCGTGTGGTGGTGGGCATCGTGGAAGCCGGGAACCACCAGGGGAGCGTCGATCTCGACGGTCTCCCGTGCTGAGATCCCGTCGAAATCGGACAGGTCGTCTTTCCGGGAGACAGCGACGATTCGACCGCGGTCCACGGCCAGTGCGGTCGCACGATTCTCCTCCAGGCGGGCCGAGGTCGGGGTCGGGAACGCCTCGCCTGTGTGGAAATTGCCCCGGAAGATCGTATCGATTCTCATGCCTTGCTTCCTTTCTGCGTACGGATGGGTTGACGACTCAGGACGAGCAGGCCGATCACGCCCATCAGGGTAACGGCGGTCAGAGCGATGTAGAAGGCCATGACGGCCCAGGGGCTCCCGCCTGATGCGTTGAGCACCCATTGGCCGATCACCGGGGTGGATCCGCCGAAGATCGTGGCGCACAGCTGATAGGCCACCGACACCCCCGTGTAGCGGATGCGGGGTGGGAAGGCCTCGGCCAGGGCACTGGCCAGCAGGGAGTAGTAGCCGGTGCCGCCGATGACGTTGATCACCAGCATGAGGCCCAGGAACACGCCGTTGGCCGACTGGATGGCCATGAAGAACGGGACCGCCAACACGATGTTGAGGACCAGACCGGCGATCATCGCGATATGCGTGCCGCCGACCTTCGGCGCCAGGAGGGCGGCGATGGGCTGCCAGATGAACTGCGCGATGGCCGACAACAGGATCAGGTTGAGCACCAGGGTGCGTGGCATATCGAGCAGGCCGGTCGTCCACGACAGCAGGAAGGTGTTGTTGAAATATGCCAGCCCGATGCCCAGCGCGGAACCCAACACACCGAAGACGATAAGCAGAGGGGCGACTCGGAAGGCCTCGAGGAACGGAACCTTGGCGACCTCGCCGGCCTCCTGGACCTCCTTGAACTGTTCGGATTCCTCGACACTGCGGCGGATCAGGAAGGCGACGAAGAGCAAGACGACGGTGATGAGGAAGGGAACGCGCCAGCCCCAGGACAGGAACTGTGCGTCGGGCAGGGAGCCGACGGCCAGGAAGACCAGGGTGGCGATGATGGAGCCGGCGGGCGAACCCTGCTGGACCCAGGCGCCGGCCATGCCCTTCTTGCCCTCGGCGGAGTTCTCGGTGGCCAGCACCACGGCCCCGCCCCATTCGCCGCCAACGGACAGGCCCTGGATTGCGCGGAGGACGACCAGCAGGACGGGCGCCCAGACGCCGATGCTCTGATAGGTCGGCAGGCAGCCGATGAGGAAGGTGGCGCTGCCCATCATCACCAGAGTGACCAGCAGGGTGTTCTTGCGCCCCAGCTTGTCGCCGAAGTGGCTGAAGATGAATCCGCCGATGGGCCGGGCCAGGAACCCGACCCAGAAGGTGGCGAAGGATGCCAGGAGTGCGACACCAGGCGACAGGACGGGGAAGAACAGCTTGCCGAATACCAGTGCCGATGCGGTGCCGAAGATGTAGAAGTCATACCATTCGATCGCCGTGCCGACGAAGGCGCCCAGGGTGGACTTGCGTTGATTGGCGCGCTGGGCCTTCGTGGCCGGGGCGGCCGGTGATGTTGGGACGTGAGACACGAAGGGGTTCCCTCTCGTTCGTAAAAGTGGTTCGCCTCACGATAAGCCCGCCATGGTTATGCGTAAAAATGCTCAAATATGAGTGATGCTATGCTCTCAAAGCATGGATATATCAAGTGTGGAGTGTTTTCTGGCCGTTGCCCAGTACGGCTCGACCACCCATGCCGCTAGCGCCCTGTTCATGACCCAGTCCTCGGTTTCGCGGAAGGTCCAGGCCCTGGAGAAGGTGTGCGGGGCCAAGCTCTTCGATCGCTCCAAGGCCGGAATGGCGCTCACCCCGGCGGGCAGCACACTGTTGCCGATGGCCAGGCGGATGGTAGACCGCAACGCCCAGTGGTGGCGCTCGGTGGCCGACATCAGCAACCGTCCCACCCAGCTGCGAGTGGCCTGCCCCACGATGGTCGCCGAAACCCTGCTGCTGCCCTTTATCGCCGACAGTTCCCAGCGCATCTTCGACGTCGTCGAGGTCCCCACGATCGACATCTACGAAACGGTGCGCGAACACGCGGCCGATCTGGCGATGGCTCCCTTGGTCCCGCCGATCGACCTGGAGACCCGGTTGCTGTTCAAACTGCCCTTCAATCTGCAGGTCCCGCCGGGGCACCCGGATGCCGGGCGCGGCAGTATCGAGTTGGAGGAACTGGAGGATTATCCGATCCTCATGTCGGATCTGCGCAGCGGCGCGCGGCGCTCCTTCCAATTGCTGGTCGCGGGTACGGACTGCGTCTTCCCCCGGCTGCGCAGCGTGTCCCGCACCCATATCGCCCAGGCGCTGACGGCGGCGGGCCAGGGTGTGACGGTGGGGATCGACCCGCCCAAGTACGGACTGGTCTCGCTGGGCCTGCACTATCGGGGCGAGCCCATCTACTGTGATGAGTGGGCGGCCTGGCACCCCGATCACTATGCGAAGGCCGCGATCGAGGAGACGCTGGACCAATACGTCGTGTGGGCAAGGGCGACCGAGGGCATCGGCGATGTGGCCGTCGACGTCTGAGATCGTGTCTCAGGCGGATGTGTTCGGCGGTCGCCGTCCGGACACAGCCACCAGCACCGTGGACACCATGACCAGGCCCGCGCACACGCCCAGGGCCCAGCCCAGGCCTGCGATCGCCAGCACTCCGGAGGTGGCGATGACGCCCACCGCGCTCGCGGTGCGCAACAGGGAGAAGGCCTCGGCGCGCAGCTGCGGTGGGGCCAGACGGTCGAGCACCAGCGAATAGTGCGTGCCCAGCACCGGGATGAAGAAGCCGATGAGCACGGCGCCGACCAGGGTTGTGACCAGGGTCCAGCCACCCCACACCAATACGGCCCCGACCGAGGTGCCCAGCAGGTACGCGATCACCGCCCGCGGCTGCGCCTGCCGGTTGCGGGCGGTGACCCACAGGCCGCCCGAGACCGAGGCCAGACACAGCACCAGTGCGAACAGCGCGCCGGCCGCCGGGGCCAGGGAGAAGCGCAGGGCCAGGGACACGGCACCGACCTCGACCCCGGCGGTCGACGCCGAGGTGGCCAGGCAGCAGAACAGCCACAGCAGGATTCCGGGCCGCAGCAGAGTGCGGGAGGACACGGTGGACGCCGTGGCCGGAGGCGCTTGGACCGAGGGCACGAGGAACAGGGGAACTGTACCGAGCACCGCGATGGCGGCGATGGCGGCGACCGGCGAGTAGGCCCCGATCACGGAGACGATGACCGGCGAGGAGGCGAAGGTCACCTCGTTCAGCGTCGCTCCCAAGCCCAGCGCCCGCGGGATCCGGCCGGGGCCGACCAGATGGTTGAGCACCGCGCGCAGGCAGCCGTGCGCGGCCCCATTGACCAGTCCGGCGCAGCCGGCGGCCAGGGCGATCGCCCACAGCGGCGCCCCGGCCGCTGCCAGCACGGTCGCCGCCAGCAGGGCGCCGGTGCGCACGATCATCAGCAGGCGGGTGTAGCGCACCAGGGGATGGCCGCGGCCGGCGCGGGCCACCGGGACGGCGCCGGCGATCTGCGCCAGCGTCATCGCCAGCACCACCCAGGAGCCGTGATCGGCCGATCCGGTCAGCGACAGGGCCAGCAGTGAGAAGGCGATGGGCGCGGCGGCCTGGGGCACTCCGAAGGTCCCGAAGGCCAGTACCCAGCGGGCGAACCCCGCGTTCGGGTCCGGTGTGTAATCCTCGTTCCACAAATTCCTGCGCACCAGCTAATCTTTATAGGTAATCCGTTGTCCAGCAAGTGGGGCTCTCCGTGTGCGGAATCGTCGGCATCGTTTCGACTACCAGTGTCAATCAGCAGGTCT
Source organism: Brevibacterium sp. 91QC2O2 (assembly GCF_024580695.1). Lineage (NCBI taxonomy): Bacteria > Bacillati > Actinomycetota > Actinomycetes > Micrococcales > Brevibacteriaceae > Brevibacterium > Brevibacterium sp. 91QC2O2. The sequence goes on from NZ_JANIJY010000011.1 coordinate 9,306, forward strand.
ACGATGCGCTGGGTCTGCTCCAGCACCGGGGACAGGATTCGACGGGCATTGCCACGATGTCCGGCCCCCATGTGCACATGCGCAAGGGACAGGGGCAGGTCAAAGAGGCCTTCCGCACCCGTGACATGCGCTCGCTGCTGGGCAATGTCGGCCTGGGCCACGTCCGCTACGCCACCCGGGGCGAAGCGGCCAATGAACTCGAGGCCCAGCCCTTCTACGTCAACGCGCCCTACGGCATCGTCCTGGTGCACAACGGCAATCTGACCAACACCCGTGAGTTGGAAGTCGAACTGGCGACGCGGGACATGCGCCACGTCAACACCGGCAGCGATACCGAGATGCTGCTCAACGTGCTGGGCTCCGAACTGCAGCAGCAGGTCTCCGGTGCAGGTTTGGACAACGACCAGCTGTTCAAGGCCGTGGCCAACACCCACCGCCGGGTGCGCGGCTCCTATGCCGTCATCGCCCTGATCGCCGGCCATGGACTGCTGGCCTTCCGCGATCCCTTCGGCATCCGCCCCCTGGTGCTGGGCCGGCGCGAGGCCGTCGGCGGCGGGCAGACCGAATGGATGGTCGCCAGCGAATCCGTCGCCCTGACCGCCACCGGATACGAGATCGTCCGCGACATCGCCCCTGGCGAGGCCGTGTTCATCGGTGTCGACGGCTCACTCGAGTTGCGCCAGACCCACGAATCCCCTGTGCTCATCCCGTGCTCCTTCGAGTACGTCTACCTGGCCCGGCCGGACTCCGTGATGAACGGCATCAACGTCTACGAATCCCGCCTGCGCCTGGGGGAGAAGCTGGCCGATCAGATCGCCCGCGAGGTTCCCGCCGGTGACATCGACGTCATCATGCCGATCCCGGACTCCGCGCGTCCCGCGGCGATGGAGGTCGCCAAGAAACTGGGGGTGGAGTACCGCGAGGGCTACTACAAGAACCGCTATGTGGGCAGGACCTTCATCATGCCCGGCCAGGAACAGCGCAAGAAGAGCGTCCGGCAGAAGCTCAACGCCCTGGCCAGCGAATTCAAGGGCAAGAACGTGTTGGTCGTCGATGATTCGATCGTGCGCGGCACCACCAGCACGGAGATCGTGGAGATGACCCGCCAGGTGGGTGCGAACAAGGTGACCTTCACCTCGGCCGCCCCGCCCGTGCGCTATCCTCACGTCTATGGGATCAACATGCCCAGCCGTTCCGAGCTGATCGCCGCCGGTCGCACGATCCCACAGATCTCTCAGGCCCTGGGCTCCGATGCGGTCGTCTATCAGACCGTGGACGATATGGTCGACGGGATCATCGACGGCTCGGATCTGACCCGGCTGGAGACCAGCTGCTTCACCGGCGACTACATCACCGGAGACGTGAACGAGGAGTACCTGGAATGGGTGGAGGCCAACCAGCTGTCCTGAGACTCCGGCCGCCGAGCATCCGCCCGGAGCAGGAGGCCGGGCGCTCGATGCGGACCAGACGATGAACCCACTGACCTGGGAAGCGCCCCTGGTCCTGACCTGGGCCGCCCTGTTCGGCATCGTCCTGGTACGCGCCGGCTCCACCTACCTGCTGGGCCGGCTGGCCAGGGCCGGCGCGGGCCGGTTCCCCCGGATCCAACGGGTCTTCACCTCGCACAGGTACCGGCGCGCCGAAACGCTGGTGGGCAGGTGGGGCGCACCCCTGGTCGCCGCCAGCTTCCTGACCGTCGGCTTCCAGACAATGGCGAACCTGGCCGCGGGTGCTGCCCGGATGCCCCTGGCCCGCTACCTGCCGGCCCTGGCCATCGGCGGGGCCTGCTGGGCTCTGATCTTCGCCACGATCGGAATCGCCGGGTTCGCGGCGGTGGGCGCGGCCTACGTCCGGTGGCCCGTGGCCACACTGTGCATCGGCGCCGCGGTGGTGGTTGCACTGTCGGCCCTCGTCCTGGTGCGACACCGTGCCCGGCCACCGGAGGACTGACCCGGATAACGCTGTCCGAGGCCCGGCACCGGTCTCAGCCGGCGTCTCACCGGCCGCGCTGCACCGTCTCAGAACCCATAGGCCACCTGCCGTTCACCCTGTGTCCCTACTATTCTGGGGATAAGAGAAAGAGGTGCACGGTGTTCACTCCGCCACGTGAGAATCTACGCGAATACATCGACAAGCTGCGGACCGAGGGCTACACGGTCAAGAACGGGCACACCGCCGATCCCGAACTCATCGATCCGGGCGGTGCTGCGGTGGAGACCTGGCACGAGGGCTATCCATACGAGGAACGCCTCGACAGGGAGACCTATGAGCTGGAGAAGTACAAGCTCCAGATCGAACTGCTCAAGCTGCAGTACTCGGCACAGGACGCCGGCGAACGCCACGTCATCGTCTTCGAGGGCCGCGACGCCGCGGGCAAGGGAGGCACGATCAAGCGCTTCACCGAACACCTCAACCCGCGCGCGGCCCGCGTGGTCGCCTTGAACAAGCCCACGGAGGAGGAAAGCGGCCAGTGGTACTTCCAGCGCTATATCAAGCACCTGCCGACCAGCGGTGAGATCGTCATGTTCGACAGGTCCTGGTACAACCGGGCCAATGTCGAACGCGTCATGGGCTTCTGCACGGACGAGGAATACGAGTCCTTCATGCAGCAGGCCCCTGTGTTCGAGAAGATGCTCATCGACTCCGGCATCCACGTCACCAAGTTCTGGTTCTCCGTGACCGAACACGAGCAGCGCACCCGCTTCGCCATCCGCCAGATCGACCCGGCCCGGCAGTGGAAGCTCTCTCCGATGGACCTGGAGTCCTTGGGCCGGTGGGACGATTACACCCACGCGAAGGAACAGACCTTCCTGCGCACGGACACCGACGACGCCCCGTGGATCGTCATCAAGTCCAATGACAAGAAGCGGGCCAGGCTCAATGCGATCCGCTACTTCCTCAACAAGTTCGACTACGAGGGCAAGGACACCTCGATCGTCTACCCGCCCGATCCCAAACTGGTGATGCGCGGAATCGAGTCGGTAGGCGACTGAGTGTACGCGGGTTCGGCGGCCGCTAGCGCTGCTTGAGTTCCTGGCGGTCGGCCCTGCGCTTCTTGTAGCCGATCAGCGAGCACCACAGGAGAACCAGCGAGCCCAGCACCAGGATCAGGCCAGCGGTGATCGCCCCGTCGACCCAGAACGTCTCCGGGAACAATCTGATCAGTGTGTCGTCGATGTAGAACTGCCAGGTTCCCGCGGAGAAGAAGACCTGGTGGAAACCGGAGAAGAAACGGTCGAAGCCGGTCAGTGCGACGACCGCCACCAGCACGGCGATCGCCAGGGTGAGGATCGAGCCGAACCGGATGCCCATGCGCATGCCGGGGCCGCCCTTGCGGGAGAGGTACAGCCAGGCGATGATCCCGCCCAGGACCCCGACGATCCCCAGGAAGAACAGCAGGGAGATGAGCGCTTTGACGTCGGCCATGTGCGCGATCTCCTCGTCCTTGAACGCCTGCATACCGCCGGCGAGCACGATGTCGCGCAGATAGCGGGCACCGTCCACGTTCGTCAGATAGTCCACGGTGTAGCTGGCATAGTGCAACCGGTCGTCCGAGGAGAATCCATAGGCATCGGCAGGGAAGCCGGGCCGGTAGAAGTACTCGAATTTGAGGAATGTGCCGCTGGCCACCGCGCGCACGGCCAGCGCCAGGAGGACCAGCGGCGTGGCGATCGTCAGCCAGGCGCTGGCCACCACGTCGAAGAAGCCATAGTGGCGCTTGACCGTGCCAGGCTGCCGGCCCGCGGCCTCGGCAGCCGGTTCCGCGACCCGTCCCGCGGCTTGGACGGGCAGCCCACCGGTGGCGGGGCCTGCGACGACGGCCATCCCACCCGTGGTCGGGCCGGCGGGTGCCGGGGTCGCATCCGTCCGTGCGGCACCCCGTTTGACGCCCATAGCCGGTCTGATCTGCGGAGTGGGGATCACCTGGGTCCGGTCGTCATCGGCATCGATCGGCGAGGACACCAGGCCCCACTCCTCGGAGCTGAAACCCGCGGGGATGTCGGCCTTGGCCGGCTTGGGCTCGGCGGGGAACGCCTGGAAGGCCTGCGTCTCCTCGTCGTCGAAGTAGTCCGACTTCGCGGGCGCGTCGGCGGCGGCCCCGGTGGGCGCCGACTCGGGCTCGTCATGAGCTCCCGAGTTCATACGCTGCGACACGAGGTCGTCGGATTTCTTGGAATCGTTGCTAGCCACGGGACCATTCTCACCGCTCGCGGGACACAATGTCGGCAATGACACGCGGCCAGGAGTGAAGTCGTGCCGTCCTGGTGGCACGATTCGGGATGTGCGGGTCGAGGCAGCGTCTCAGCCGAAGAGCAGCGCGCAGACGATGATCACGGGCACGCTGAGCACGGTGGTGATGAACACGATGTCGCGGGTCAGGGTCTCCGATTGGCGGTACTGCAGGGCGTAGACGTAGACGTTCTGGGCAGTGGGTAGGGCCGAGGTGACGACGATGGCCAGGAGATCCCTGCCCTCGATGCCCAGCAGGGGTCCGCCGATCAGCCAGGCCAACACCGGTTGGACGATCAGCTTGGCGGCCGTCATCACGCTCAGCTGGGTGCGAGTGCCCGGCTTCGGTCGTGACCACCCGTCTTTGAGCGAAATGCCGAAGGCCATGAGTGTCAATGGCACCGAGGTGTTGCCCAGCATCTCGATCGGATCGTGGAGGACCGGGGGCAGGGCGAAGCCGGTGGCCGAGGCGACGATGCCCAGACCCGCGCCCCACAGGATGGGATTGCGGGCGACGGCCAGCACCGGGGTCCACCAGCGGCGGTCGGTGGCCCCCACCCGTTTGGCCCTGGCCGCGTCGAGAATCGCCATGCCCACCGGCGCCAGGATGACCAGTTGGAAGAGCATGACGGGGGCGACGTACTGCAGGGTGCCCAGCACATAGGCGGCGATCGGGATGCCCAGATTGCCGATGTTGACGTAGCTGACGGCCCAGGCGCTGACGACGCCCTCGCCCACCCCGCGCTTCCTGATGGACACGGTGAACACGAACAGCGCAATGGCCAGGATGATCGAGGACCCGGCGGTGGCCAGCAGTGCCTGGTTGAACACGATGTCCAGCGGGGTGGAGGCCAGGGTCATGTAGAGCAGGGCCGGATTGCCGACGTAGAAGACGGTGGAGGCCAAGACCTTCTGCCCGCTGTCGCCCAGGATTCCCGACCGTCCCAGGATCCAACCGGCGGCGATCATCACGGCGATGACGCCGAAGCCCTCTAATGCTCCAATCAATTCCGTTCCACTCCCGTGCCGCAGCCGTATCGCATGTGATCTTCGTGTGATTTCCAGACAACCCTACCGACCGAGGTGTTACGGCCGGATGACGAGCCGAGTGGCGGAGCGCGCCGGTAGACTGGAGGGGATATGAACGACGAGTCGCCCCAGCCCCCTGCGCAGCCCAAGACCAAGCACCACCGGCCCCGCCGGGGGAACGGCCGGGGCCGCCCCGAAGAGCGCCGCCTTGAACAGCGCAGCGCGCACCGGTCGAAGGAGGTGCGGGAGCGCCGGGCCGCCGCCAGGGCCGCTGTGCACCCACGCCTGGAGTACCCGGCACAACTTCCGGTGAGCGCCGCCCACGATGAACTCCTCGCCGCGATCAGGGACAACCAGGTGGTCGTCATCGCAGGCGAGACCGGTTCGGGCAAGACCACGCAGATTCCCAAACTCTGTATGGAATTGGGACTGGGCGTCGACGGGCTGATCGGCCACACTCAGCCCCGGCGCATCGCCGCGCGCGCGGTGGCGGCCCGCCTGGCCGAGGAGACCGAGCTGGAACTGGGCAAGGGCATCGGCTACCAGGTCCGCTTCACAGCGGAGGTCACCGACGCCACCCGCGTCAAGGTGATGACCGACGGCATCCTGTTGGCCGAACTCCAACACGACAAGTACCTGCGCGACTACCAGGTCATCATCATCGACGAGGCACACGAGCGCAGCCTCAACATCGACTTCCTGCTGGGTTTCCTGGCCCGGCTGCTGCCCAAACGTCCAGACCTCAAACTCATCATCACCTCGGCGACGATCGACCCGGAGTCCTTCGCAACCCATTTCGCCACGCCCGCCGGGGAACCGGCGCCTGTGATCAGCGTGTCGGGCCGGACCTACCCGGTCGAGGTCCGCTATCGCCCGGTGGGGCAGGACGCGCGCGAGGCCGCGGCACACGATCCGGAAGCCGACCCGGACCACGACCCGCTGGCCGATGTGCCGGCCGACCAGACCGAGGGCGTTCTCGCGGCCTTCGATGAACTGCGCGGCGAGGCCCCCGGCGACATCCTGGTGTTCCTGTCCGGTGAGCGGGAGATCCGCGATACCGCCGACGCACTGGGCTCCCACATCTCCCGGCTGCGCGGCATCGACTCACGGTGGGAAGTCGTGCCGCTGTTCGGCAGGCTCTCCACCGCGGACCAGCAGCGGGTCTTCGCCCGGCACTCCAACCCCCGGCTGGTCCTGGCGACGAACGTGGCGGAGACATCCCTGACGGTCCCCGGTATCAAGTACGTCATCGACGCCGGCACCGCCCGGATCTCCCGTTACTCCCCGCGCACCAAGGTCCAGCGCCTGCCGATCGAGCGGATCAGCCAGGCGAGCGCGAACCAGCGCAAGGGCCGTTCGGGGCGCACCAGCGACGGCATCTGCATCCGCCTGTACTCCGAAGAGGACTTCGCGACCCGTCCCGAGTTCACGGATCCGGAGATCCTGCGGACCAATCTGGCCAGCGTCGTGCTGTCCATGTGCTCCCTGGGCCTGGCGGCCTCTGCCGCTGAGGTGCTGGGATTCCCGTTCCTGACCAAACCGGACTCCCGCGCGGTGCGCGAGGGCATCGGCATGCTCACCGAACTGGGTGCGCTGCGCGAGGAAACCGGCGATCACACGGCGCTGGGCTCTGGTGCCCAGGGCCCCGGCGGGACCGCGCGACTGCGGCTGACCAAGCTGGGCCACACCCTGGCCCGCCTGCCGATCGACCCGCGGATGGGCCGGATCCTGCTGGCCGGAGCCGAGGCCGGTTGCGGGGCGGAGGCCGCCGTCATCGTCGCGGCCCTGTCCATTCAGGATCCGCGCGAACGCCCCCAGGAGGAACGCGAGAAGGCGAAGGGCCTGCACGCGCGGTTCACCCGCCCGCGTAGCGACTTCTTGAGCTGGCTGGCCCTGTGGGACTACATCACCGAGCAGAGTCATGAACTGTCGACCTCGAAGTTCCGCAAGATGTGCAAGGCCGAATTCCTCCACTTCGTGCGGATCCGCGAATGGCAGGACTTCGTCCATCAGCTGCGCTCGCTGTTGGGCAATGCCGGTATCCACATCGACCGGCCCGACGCCCGGCGCCTGTCTTCGGGGGCGGCAGTGGCCCCCGGCCCGGCGGGAGCAGACGCGGTCGGGCGGGCTGACAAGGGCGCCAAGTCGAGCTATGGGCCACAGGAGGTCGCCCTGCACCAGGCCCTGCTGACGGGGCTTCTGTCCATGATCGGGCAGAAGCAGGTCGACGGGCGCGACTACAACGGGGTGCGCGGGACGAAATTCGCGATCTTCCCCGGATCCGCCCTGTTCAAGCGCAATCCGGATCTGGTGATGGCCGCGGAACTTGTGGAGACCTCGCGCCTGTGGGCACGCACGGTCGCGCAGATCGAGCCCGAGTGGGCCGTGGCCGTGGCCGGGGACCTGATCAAGCACCAGTACCTGGAACCGCACTGGTCCAAGCGCAATGCCTCGGTCATGGCCTTCGACCGGATGAGTCTCTACGGGCTCACCCTGATCAGCGATAAACAGGTGGGCTACGGCCGGATCGATCCGGCCTACAGCCGGGAGATCTTCATCCGCGAGGCGCTCATCGCCGGCGACTGGAACGCCCGCCACGGCTTCCTGCGACACAACGCCAGGATCATCGCCGAGGCAGAGGAGCTCGCCAGCCGGGTGCGCGACCGCCGGATGCTGGCGGCCGACGACGTGCTCTTCGAGTTCTACGACGCCCGGCTGCCGGCTACCGTGGTCTCCGGCGCCCACTTCGACGCCTGGTGGAAGAAGGAGCCGGACAAGCACCTGCTGGACCTGCGGGTCGAGCAGCTCCTGGCCCAGGAGGCGACCACCGGCGATGTGGCCGCCGACTATCCGCTGGAATGGGCACTGCCGGGCGCCACCGCCCGGCTGCACTACGCATACGATCCCGGCACGAATGCCGACGGCGTGACCGTTGAGATCCCGGCATCGGCAGCCGGCGCCTTCGATCCCCGCGTGTTCTCCTGGCAGGTGCCGGGGTTGCGCGCCGAACTCGTCACGGCGCTGATCCGCTCACTGCCCAAGGCCAAACGCCGCTACTTCGTGCCCGCCCCGGACGTCGCCGCCCAGATCCTGCCCGGTCTGCGGCCCTACGAAGGAGAACTGACCGAGGTGCTGGCCGCCGAACTGACCGCACGCGCCGGTGGTGGCGAGTTGCACGATCTGGTGCCGATCACGGTCGCCCCGGCCGATTTCGACCTGGCCCGGGTGCCCGCGCACCTGCGGATGGGCTTCGAGTTCACCACCGGGCGCGGCAAGCGCAAACGGACCGTGGCACGGGGCACCGATGTCGTCGAGCTCTCCGCGCGGCTGGCCGAGGAGAACGAGCGCCGCGCGAATCAGGACACCGCGGGTGCCGCGCCCACGGGCAATGCCGCACCGAAGTCCGGTCGGCAGGGTGCGGTGACAAGCGGCAAGCGTGCTGCCGGCGCTGCGGCCACCGCGCAGCCGATTGCCTTCACGCCCGTGCGCGATGCCGTTGACTGGGTCTTCGGGACCATCCCGGAGCGCGCACAGGCGGGCAAGCGGGTACTCATGCCCGGACTGCACGACGATGGCACGAGCGTGTCCCTGCACGCCTACGCCCACGCAGGCGACGCACACCGCAATCAGCTGCGGGGGCTGGCCCGGCTCATCGCCCTGCGCTCGTCCGATGCCCTGGACTATGCGTCCGGCACGCTGAGCAATAAGGACAAACTGCTCCTCGGCGGGCACCGGGACAAGGCGAACGATCCGCTGACAGGCGCTCTGTACGCTGCGGTGTACCGACTGGTAGGCCAGGCGACGGCGAGCCGGAGCGAGGATCCGCTGGTGGGGGTGCCGGTGCGAACGGCCGAGCAGTTCCACACCCTGATCCGGACCGTCAACGAGGGCATCGTCGCCGCCGTCGAGCGTTCCCTGGCCCAAGCAGTGCGGATCTACACACTGCACGATGAGGCCGCGAAACTGGTCAGTGGTTCGCAATCGCTGGCGATCCTGGCGAACCTGTCCGATATCGGCAATCAGCTGAGCCGGCTGGTCCATCCGGGCGTGTTCGTGGAAACGGCCGCTGACAGGCTCGACCGCCTGCCCGTCTACCTGCAGGCCGCGGCGCACCGGGCCGAGCGCCTGGGACAGCAGGCGGCCCGTGACAAGCAGCTGATGGACCGAGTCACCCTGGTTGCAGAGCAGGTGGAGAAGAAGGCGCGCAACACCCTGGGTGCCGAACACGCTGCCGATATCCGGACGCGGTCGAATCTGCTGCCCGAACCCTGGCAGGACGTGCTGTGGGACGTGGAGGAACTGCGGGTGTCCCTGTTCGCCCCGCACCTGGGCACGGCCCATACCGTGAGCGAACAGCGGATCGCCAAGGCGCTGGCGAAGCTGTGAGACCGGCCGCCTGAGCGCCCAAGGCGGCCGCGGCCTCGGCGGAGGTGCTCAGAACACCCAGCCCAGGGCCAGCCAACTGGCCGGGACGGCCAGCGCGAATGCCAGGGCCCCGGCGGACCACCAGATCCGCCAGCGCCGGGTGCCGCGCAACAGGGCGATGAACAGGCAGGCCAGGACGCCGGCCAGGGCCAGCCAGCCGCAGGCGGAGTAGATGTACATGCCGATGGTGAAACCGGTACCGGGGGCGTCGTTGAGCAGCACGATATCGCGCATTGTCGAAGTCGCCAGCAGGGAGAAGCGAATCGCCAGCCACAGCAGCGGGATCGAGATGACGGCGGCCACGAGCGGCGGGATCCAGTTCAGCCGTCTGCGCCCGGCTTCGGGATCGGCGGCGATCCGGACGTGCTCGTCAGTCGGCCGGTATGCAGCGCGGGTGCGGGTGGAACGCGTGCGGTTCGAATGGTGATCGGTCACGGCCCCACAGCTTAGCGGGGACGCATGTGTTCCGGCTGGACAGTCAACGTAGAATGGTCCGGTGAGCTCGCAGACCCATACCCCCAAGGAAATCCGTGACCAGGCCGCGCGCCGGCGCACCTTCGCCGTCATTTCGCACCCCGACGCCGGTAAGTCCACGTTGACCGAGGCCCTGGCACTGCACGCCCGCGTCATCGGCCAGGCAGGCGCCACTCACGGCAAGGCGGGCCGCCGGGCCACCGTGTCCGACTGGATGCAGATGGAACAGGACCGCGGCATCTCGATCTCCTCGGCCGCGCTGCAGTTCGAATACCGCGACTGCGTCATCAACCTCATCGACACTCCCGGCCACGCCGACTTCTCCGAGGACACCTATCGGGTGCTCTCCTCAGTCGACTGCACCGTTATGCTCGTCGATGCGGCCAAGGGCCTGGAGACGCAGACGATGAAGCTCTTCGAAGTCTGCAAGCACCGCAACCTGCCGATCATCACGGTCATCAACAAGTGGGACAGGCCCGGCATCGACGCCCTCGAGCTGATGGATGAGATCCTCGAGCGCACCGGAATGCTGCCAACGCCACTGACCTGGCCGGTGGGGCAGTCGGGGGACTTCCGCGGGGTGCTGGACCGGACCTCGGGAACGTATACGAAGTACACGCGCAACGACGCCGGCGCCCGCATCGCCGAAGAACAGACGATGGACGCGGACGCCGCCCTGGAACTCGAGTCCGAGGCCTGGACGACGGCCGTGGACGAATCCGAACTGCTGGACTTGGAAGAGCAGAACCATGATCAGGAGCGCTTCCTGGCAGGCGAGACGACACCTGTGATGTTCGCCTCCGCGGTGCTCAACTTCGGTGTGCACAAGCTGCTTGACACGCTGGTGGACCTGGCACCGGCAGCCCTGCCGCGCACGGACGTCGCCGGTGGTGTGCGCCCGGTGGACTCCGCGTTCTCCGGGTTCGTGTTCAAAGTGCAGGCGGGCATGGACTCGCACCACCGCGACCGCCTGGCCTATATCCGGGTGTGCTCGGGTGTGTTCGAGCGTGGGATGGTCGTCACCCACGCCGCCTCCGGCAAGCCGTTCGCCACCAAGTACGCCCAGCAGGTCTTCGGGCGCGACCGCGAGGTCATCGACGAGGCCTGGCCCGGTGACGTGGTGGGCCTGGTCAACGCCTCGGCCCTGCGGGTGGGGGATTCGCTATATCTGGACGACCGGGTGGAGTACCCGCCGATCCCCACCTTCGCCCCCGAGCACTTCATGGTCATCCGCGCGCAGGACTCCTCGAAGTACAAGCAGTTCCGCCGTGGGATCGAACAGCTCGACCACGAGGGCGTCGTGCAGGTGCTGCGCTCGGACCTGCGCGGGGACCAGGCACCGGTGCTCGGCGCGGTGGGTCCCATGCAGTTCGAGGTGGCCGAGGACCGGATGGTCCACGAGTTCCATGCCCCGGTGAAGATGGAGAGGTTGAACTTCTCGCTGGCCCGTCGCACGACGCCCGAGGCTGTGCCCACCCTGGCGCGTGAGCGCTCGGTCGAGGTGCTCTCGCGTTCCGACGGCGAACTGCTGGCCCTGTTCTCCGACCGCTGGCGTCTGCAGGGAGTCCAGCGCGAGCACCCCGAGCTGGTGCTCGAACCGCTTGTCGTGTCCTGAGCGATACTGAGTACTATTGAACCGTCTTGCCTATTACAAGGAGAATCCGCCAAGTGGCACACAATCCTATTCGCGTGGCGATTGCCGGTCTGGGCAATTGCGCATCCTCGCTCATCCAGGGCGTCGAATACTACAAGGACGCGGACCCGACCTCGCAGGTCCCGGGTCTGATGCACGTTCAGTTCGGTGACTACCACGTCGGCGATCTGCAGTTCGTCGCCGGCTTCGACGTCGATGGTAAGAAGGTCGGCGTGGACATCGCCGAGGCCATCGGCGCCAGCGAGAACAACACGATCCACATCGCCGACGTCCCGCCCACGGGTGTGGAGGTCATGCGCGGTCCGACCCTCGACGGTCTGGGCCGCTACTACCGCGACACCATCGTCGAATCCGACGCCGAACCCGTCGATGTGGCGCAGGCGCTGCGCGACGCCAAGGTCGACGTGCTGGTGTGCTATTTGCCCGTGGGCTCGCAGCAGGCCGTGGAGCACTACGCCCAGGCCGCGATCGACGCCCATGTCGCCTTCGTCAACGCCCTGCCGGTGTTCATCGCCGGCACCAAGGAATGGGACGAGAAGTTCAAAGCGGCCGGCGTGCCGATCGTCGGCGACGACATCAAGAGCCAGATCGGCGCGACCATCACCCACCGGGTGATGGCCAAGCTGTTCGAGGACCGTGGCGTGACCTTGGACCGGACGTATCAGCTCAACGTGGGCGGCAACATGGACTTCAAGAACATGTTGGAGCGCGAACGCCTGGAGTCGAAGAAGATCTCCAAGACCCAGGCCGTGACCTCGAACCTGCACAACAGCGACTTCGCCGGCAAGCAGGCCGACCGCAATGTCCACATCGGCCCCAGCGACTACGTCGCCTGGCTCGACGATCGCAAATGGGCATTCGTCCGCCTCGAGGGCCGCAACTTCGGCGATGCCCCGGTGTCGCTGGAGTACAAGCTGGAGGTCTGGGATTCCCCGAACTCCGCCGGCGTCATCATCGACGCGGTGCGCGCGGCCAAGATCGGTCTGGACCGGGGGATCGGCGGTGCGCTGATCTCGCCGAGCGCCTACTTCATGAAGTCGCCGCCCGAACAGCGCGACGACGACACGAACAAGAACGCCGTGGAGGCGTTCATCCGTGGGGACATCGAACGCTGAGTCCCACCGCCTGCTGAAGAATCAACACCCCCTGGTTATATAACCAGGGGGTGTTGATTCTTTTGCCAGGCTGCGCCCATAGAATTGTGGACCAAAGCACCACACAACAGGAGAGCACCACATGGGCAACCCCCTTATGGACCGGACCGTCCGCCAGGGAGTCTCCGACTCCCGTCATATGATCCCGCAGGGCCACCAGGCCGGCCCCGCCTCGTACCAGCCGGGCGCGCCCAGTGCCCAGCAGCTCGACCAGCAGTTCCAGATGCCCGCCTATCAGGCGGCACCGGCACAGCCCGAACGCGCGATGACCTACGATGACGTCTTCATGAAGTCGCTGGCCTGCTTCGGCATCCTGCTCGTCGGCGCGGCCGTGGGCTGGTTCATTCCCCAGCTGATGCTGGTGGGTGCCATCGTCGGGCTGGTCCTGGGCCTGGTCAACGCCTTCAAGAAGGAGCCCTCGAAGGGTCTGATCCTGGGCTATGCGGTGTTCGAGGGTATGTTCCTCGGCGGCATCTCCAAGCTGTTCGAGTCCCTCTACGGCGGCATCGTGGTGCAGGCGGTGCTGGCCACCCTGAGTGTCTTCGCCGTCATGTTCTGCCTGTTCAAGTTCGCCAAGGTCCGGATGTCCGGGGGCTTCCTGAAGTTCCTGATGATCGCCGTGGGCGGTTATGCCGTGTTCTCGATCGTCAACTTCTTCTTCTCGATCTTCTCCGGCGGCGCGATGAACGCCCGCAGTGTGCAGATCAGCATCATGGGCATCGACATGCCCCTGGGCGTCATCATCGGCCTGGTCGCCACAGTGCTGGCGGCCATGACCCTGGTATCGGACTTCCAGATGATCGAACAGGGCGTGGTCAACCGGATCCCGGAGAAGTACTCCTGGCTGTGCGCCTTCTCGCTCATGACCACCCTGGTGTGGCTCTACGTCGAGATCCTGCGCCTGCTGTCCTATCTGCGCGGCAACGACTGATCGGTGGTGTCGAGCGATTCGGCGGCTGAGGTCCTGGAACAGGAGATCCGCCGCCTGCGCATCCGCCTGGCCGGGCTGACGCCGGCGCAGATGACGGCGGCCGGGCCCCTGGTGCGCGCGGTCCTGGTCGAGCTGAGCGCGCTGACCTCCGATGCCCGTCCGGTCCCCGACTACGGACAGCGCGCACTGCCCGACCAGCTGCTGGTGATGTTGCGCGACTGTCTGCCGGAGTGCGGGGCACAGGACGCCTGGTGCGCCGCCGGAGGCGAACTAGCCGCCGGGCTGCGCCGGGACCTCGGCGATATCTAGGGCCCACGCAGTCGAACCGGCAGTGGCCGGGCAGAACCCCGTGTTCTGCCCGGCCACTGCCGTATCCGCACCCGGCTCCCGCCACCGGAAGTCTCAGTCGCGCTCGAGTGCCCGGGTCAGAGTGTCCAGGCCGACCGAGCCCAGCGCCAGGGCCCTGGTGTGGAAGTCCTTGAGGCTGAACTCCCGGCCGGCCGCCTGCGCCTTGGCCCGCGCCGTGTCGCGGGCGGACTCCCACAGGCGCTGCCCGATCTTATAGCTGGGCGCCTGGCCGGGCCACCCCAGGTACCGGTCGAGTTCGTAGCGCAGGAAGTTCCGCTCCATCGCGACATTGTCGGTGAGGTACTTCCACGCCTTCTCGGCGTCCCAGATCCCGCCGCCGTATTCGGCAGGGGCCTTCTTGCCCAGGTGGACGCCCAGGTCGACGACGACCCTGGCCGCCCGCAACCGCTGCGAATCCAAGGTGCCCATATAGTTCCCGGGCTCTTCCATGAAGCCCTGTTCGGCCATGAACTTCTCCGCGTACAGGGCCCAGCCCTCTCCGTGGCCGGAGACCCAGCACAGATTGCGCCGCCACATGTTGAGGCGGTCCTTCATCTGCACAGCCGTCCCCAACTGCAGATGGTGCCCCGGCACGCCCTCGTGGTAGACGGTCGTGAGCTCCTGCCAAGTGGAGAACTCCTCGACTCCGGCGGGCACCGACCACCACATGCGCCCCGGCCTGGAGAAGTCATCGGTGGGACCCGTGTAGTAGATGCCGCCGGTGCCATTGGGCAGGACCATCGCCTCGATCCGCTTGAGGTCCTCGGGGATGTCGAAATGCGTGCCGTCGAGCTGCGCGATCGCCTGATCCGCGGTCTCCTGCATCCACGTCCGCAGGGCGTCGAGGCCGTGGATCTTGCGCGCCGGATCCGCATCCAGGCGCTCGAGTGTCGCGCGCACGCTCAGATCCTCGCCCGGGTAGAGCAGCTGCGCGACCCGGCGCTGTTCGGCGTCGAGTTCGGCCACCTGCTCCAGGCCCCACTGGTAGGTCTCGTCGAGGTCCACGCTCGCACCCAGGAACTCGCGGCTGTACAGGGCGTAGTCCTCCCGGCCCGCCGCATCCTGCGTGCGCGCGTGCGGCAGCACCGCGGTCTCCAGGAAGGTCTTGAAACCGGCATAGGCGCCCTTGGCCTGGGCCGCGGCATCGGCGAGCTCGCCGCGCAGGGCCTCTGGCACGGTCTCGCCGGAGACGAAGGCGTCGAAGGATCCGCCGGAGCGGGCCACCTCGGTGGCCTGGGCCATCACCGCGCGCACCTGGCGGACGGCAGGCGCCCTGCCGGCTGCGAGGGCGACTCGCAGGGACTCCTCGTAGCCGGCCAGGGCGCCGGCCACCGAGCGGAGTTTCCCGGCGCTGGCGGCCCAGTCGGCGGCGGTCTCGGTGGGCACCAGATCGAACAGATCGCGAATGTCCTGGGCGGGCGAGGCGATGTTGTTGAGCACGCCCACGTCGAGTCCGCGGGCGTGGAGCTCGCGTTCGACGCCCAGGCGTTCGCGCATCGCGTCGAGCGTCACCGCGTCGACGTCGTCGAGCTCGTCGCGGTGCGCGGCCTGTTCCCGGTCCAGGGCGGTCAGGGTCGCGGCATTGAGTTCGTCCACCGCGGCGGCTCCGGCCGGGGAATAATCGTCGAGGGCATGGGGGTCGCCCTCGACGCCCAGGGAGACGCGCAGGCCGGGCGACAGCGCCAGCATCCGGGCCGAGTAGTCCTCGGCTATCGCGTCGATGGGGGACGGGGTGCGAGTTTCGTCAGTCATAGTCGAAAGCCTACCGGCCCCCGCTGGGGTAGGGGAGTCGGTGCGCTGGTTCAGCCGGTGGACACGGCAGGTGGTCCCCGCCCCGGCTGATTAGACTGCCCGGGTGGATAGAGCGCGGCTGTGGACCAAGGACTTCAATCTCTCGCTGGTCGTCAGCCTGTTCCTCAGCCTTTTGTTCTACATGCTCATGACCTCCCTGGCCGGCTACGCGGCCGGGCGCTTCCACGCCGGGGCGGCCGTGGCGGGTCTGGCCTCGAGCGCCTATATCGTCGGGGCGGTCGCCGGCCGGATCGTCGTCGGCAAGTATATGGACTTCATGGGGCGCAAGCGCCTGCTGCTGATCGTCCTGGCGTCCTCGATCGTCCTTTCGCTGCTCTACATCGCAGCGGGCGGGGTGTGGCTGTTGATCCTGGTCCGACTGGTCCATGGGGCCGGCTACGGATTGGGCCACACAGTGCTTATGACGATCGCGCAGAGTCTGATTCCCGACTCCCGCCGGGGCGAGGGCACCGGCTACTTCGGTCTGGCCACATCCCTGGCCACGGCGGTCGGGCCGCTGTGCGCCGTGGCGATCACCGCGGCTGCCGGCTATGACTGGTTGTTCATCACCTCGGCCCTGGTCTCCCTGGGTGGACTGCTGGCGCTGCTGTGCATGCGAGTGCCCGAACGCACCCCCGGTGCCGAGGAGATCGCGGGGAAGTGGCGGCTGTCCGCGGCCAGCATCGTGGCCCCCGGCGCCCTGCCGATCGCCCTGGTGATGTTCTTGGCCGGAATGGCGTATTCCGGGGTGCTGACATTCCTCCAGCCATTCGTCACGGCCCACGGCATGGCGCAGGCAGCTGGCTGGTTCTTCTTCGCCTATGCCTGCGCGACCTTCGCAGCCCGTCTGACGGTCGGCCGGATGCAGGATGCGCGCGGCGACAACGCGGTGGCCTATCCGATGCTGCTGGTCTTCGCGGTGGGCCTGGTGGTCCTGGCGCTCGCGCACGAGCCCTGGCAGATCGTGCTGGCGGGAGTCGCCCTGGGAGTGGGGTTCGGCTCGGTTATGCCGATCATGCAGACGATCGCCGTGCAGGCGGTCGGGCGCGCGCAGATCGGCGTGGCGATGGCGACCTTCTTCCTCATGCTCGACTTGGGCACCGGGATCGGCCCGCTCATCCTGGGCTGGGTCTCGGGTAGGGCCGGCGACCGGGCCATCTACGTCTGTGCGGCCGTGCTGATCGTCCTGGCGCTCGGCGTGTACACGGCGGTCCACGGCCGTGGACCCGGTCGTCGTACTCGAGGTTCCGGCACAGCGGGCGGGGGACCCGGCGCCTGAGGACCGGGACCCCCGCCGCGGTGCTTCAGTAGCGGCGGGCCCAACCACCGCGTGCCGGCCTGCCAGGGGCATGGATCCCCCTGGCAGGCGCTGCGAACACCCGCGGCGTGGCGGCCGGTGCCGGTGCCTGGCGCAACGCCACCGTGCGCCGTACGGTGACGAGGGCGGCGATGGCCGCCTGCTTGGCCAGGCGCCGTTCGAGCGCCGGGTCCAGGGATGCGGTGTTGGAGTCCTGTGCGGCGGTCACAGCGGAATGTTCCCGTGCTTGCGCTCGGGCGCGGCCACATGCTTGTTGCGCAGTGCGCGCAGTCCGCGGACGATCCGGGCGCGGGTCTCGGCCGGGGCGATCACCGCGTCGATGTAGCCCTCCTCGGCCGCCAGATAGGGATTGAGCAGGGCGTCCTCGTACTCCTCGACCAGGTCCGAGCGCACCGCCTCGACGTCGAGGCCTGCGTCCTGCGCATCCTTGAGCTTGCGGCGGTAGACAATGTTGGCGGCACCCTGTGCGCCCATCACGGCGATCTGCGCGGTGGGCCAGGCCAGGTTCAGGTCGGCGCCCAGCTGTTTGGAGCCCATCACACAGTACGCGCCGCCGTAGGCCTTGCGCGTGATCAGGGTGATCAGCGGGACGGTGGCCTCACCGTAGGCGTAGATGAGTTTGGCCCCGCGCCGGATGATTCCACCCAGTTCCTGGTCGGTCCCCGGTAGAAAGCCCGGCACGTCGACGAAGGTCAGGATCGGGATGTTGAAGGCATCGCAGAAGCGGACGAACCGAGCCGCCTTCTCGCTGGCGTCGATGTCGAGGGTACCGGCCAGCTGCATCGGTTGGTTCGCGATGACACCCACCGTCTGTCCCTCGACCCGGCCCAGACCCGTGACGACATTCGGCGCGAACAGTTCGGAGGCCTCCAGGAACTCGCCGTCGTCGAGTACCGTGCGCACGACGTCGAGGATGTCGTAGGGCTGGGCGGGGGAGTCGGGCACCAGGGTGTCCAGGGCCTGATCCTCATCGGAGGCCTCCAAGTCGACCGGATACCCGGTGGCGGGCGCCGGATCCATATTGTTCCCCGGCAGGAAGCTGAGCAGATCGCGCACATAGTTCAGTGCATCGGCCTCGTCGGCGGCCAGATAGTGGGCATTGCCCGAAACCGAATTGTGGGTCCTGGCCCCGCCCAACTCCTCATGGCCGACCTCTTCGCCGGTCACGGTCTTGATGACATCGGGACCGGTGATGTACATGTGACTGGTGCCGTCGACCATGATCGTGAAGTCGGTCAGCGCGGGGGAGTAGACCGCTCCACCGGCCGAGGGACCCATGATCAGGCTGATCTGCGGGATCACCCCGGAGGACTGGACGTTCCAGTGGAAGATCTCCGCGAACAGGGCGATCGATCCCACGCCCTCCTGGATCCTGGCGCCGCCGGAGTCGTTGACACCGATGATCGGGCAGCCCAGCTTGAGGGCCAGTTTCTGGACCTTGACGATCTTGCGGCCGTTGGCCTCGGCCAAGGAGCCGCCCAGGACGGTGAAATCGTGGGCGAACACCGCCACGGTGCGCCCGTCGATCGTGCCCAGGCCACACACCACACCGTCACCGTCGGGCCGGTTCGCCGCCATTCCGAACTGGGTGTTGTGGTGGCGGACGAATTCGTCTATCTCCTGGAAGGAACCCGCGTCGAGCAGCTGATCGATGCGTTCGCGGGCAGTCTGCTTGCCCTTGGCATGCTGCTTGTCGATGGCGGTCTGCTTGCCCGCATGGGCCAGCCTGCGCCGCTCGATGAGCGCCGCGAGTTTCGCCGCGGTGGTTTTCGGTGAGGATTCTGAACTCATGGCCTCCACCCTAGTCACGTACCCCCGCCGTTGTATGCCGCAGCCAAACCCATTAGGGTGATGTGGTGCACACAGTACCTGCTTCCTCGTATTTCAACGTGGATCGGGCCGTTGAACGCGCGCACGTTCGCGGTGCCGACCTGCCCAGGATCGTCTGGCCGGCGGAATCCGGTTCGACCAATGACGAACTCGCCGCCGCTCTGCAGGCGGATCCGAGCGCCTGGCCCGACTATTCCGTCTGGGGCACCGACCACCAGATTTCCGGTCATGCGCGGCTGGACCGGGTGTGGACGGTGCCGGCGCGCAAGGCGCTGACCGTTTCGGTGCCCGTGCGCATCCCCGCCGACCTGCCCATGACGGCACTGGGCTGGCTGCCCCTGATCACGGGAGCCGCCGTGGCGGGTGCGATCGGCGCCGCGGGCGTGGACGCCGGGGTCAAATGGCCCAATGACGTGCTGGTCGCCGGCAAGAAGATCTGCGGCATCCTGATCCGGATGGAACAGGTGGCAGACGAGCGCGTGGCGATCATCGGCATCGGAATCAATGTGTCGCTGGAGGCCGCGGAGCTGCCCGTGCCCACCGCCACCTCGCTGGCCCTGGCCGGCGGCAACACCGATCGGGAACAGCTCCTGGCCGATGTGCTCGGCGGCCTGCGCTCGGGCCTGGGAGAGCTGTTCGGCCACGCCACTGAGCTGTCCGAGCGCCGGGTGGGTGTGTCCGATCTTGCCGTGGGCCGCCGGGTTCGCGATACGATGCTCACCCTGGGCCGTGGGGTCAGGGTCGAATTGCCGGGTGGGCGCAGCCTCACGGGCCGGGCGACCGGTCTGGGCGCTGGCGGTGACCTGGTGGTGGAAACCCCGGAGGGGACCGGGGAGGTCAGTGCCGGCGATGTGATCCATGTCAGGGCGGATGCGAAAGGGGGCCTGCTGTGAGCGATGGGGCGCGGATGGACGACGAGGTGGCAGAGGCCGCCGCGGGGGAGCCCCCCGCCACCGGCTCGGGTGCCGTATCCCGGCTCGAGGACCGGCTGCTGGGCGGGAAGCGGGAACTGACGCGCAAGGAAGCGGCCGCCTCGGCCGGGGTATCGACGAAGATGTTGCGGAAGTTCTGGCGGGCCCTGGGCCTGCCGCGCATCCCGGATGGACAGGCCGCCTATACGCACAACGACGTTGCGGCACTGGCGGGGACGGCCACGATGGTCACCGATGGGATCGTCGACGAGGAGACCGCCGTCGCCCTGTTGCGCGCGGTGGGCCAGACCACCGACCGGTTGACGGTATGGCAGATGGAGACTCTGGTCGAGTACCTCAGCGACACCAAGGGCCGCTCGGAGAACGATGCCCGGGCCGAGGCCGTGGAGCTGTTTGATCGGCTGGTCGAACCCATGCAGAGCCTGCTCGACTACGCCTGGCGGCGTAATCTGGCCAATTCGCTGGGCCGTCTGTCTGTCAATGTCGAAGAGGGCCTGGCAATGGAGAATCGTACGGGCTGGTATGATTCGGCGATGCCCCTGGCCCGGGTGGTGGGTTTCGTCGACATGGTCTCCTATACCCGGTTGTCACAGCAGCTGGAGCCGCGTCAACTGGCATTCATGGTCAAGCGCTTCCAGGACCTGGCCTACAACGTCGTCGCCTCCGGCGGCGGCAGGGTGATCAAGACGGTGGGCGATGAGGTGTTCTTCGCCGCGGAGACGCCCATGTCCGGCGCGCAGATCTCCATGACGCTGATGGAGCGGATCCGTGCGGACGACCTGCTGCCCAAGGCCCGGCTGGGCTTCGCCTGGGGCAAGGTACTGTCCCGGATGGGCGATGTCTTCGGCTCCACGGTCAATCTGGCCGCACGGCTGACCGCGGTGACCGAACCAGGTACGGTCCTCACCGACTGGGACACCGCACAGGTGCTCGCCCGCTCGGACGCCTACGCCTTCGGTGCCCGCCGGGCGCTGAGCCTGCAGGGCCTGGGCGAGGTGAGCGTAGTGGAGATGACCCGTGGCACCGCCGGCGCCCTGGACCTGGACTTGGACGACGGGATAGGCGAGGAGCTCGGCGGTATCTGAGGCGGCGGGTTTAGAACAACGAGTCGGAATCGTCGTCGTGGCTGATGACCACGGCGTCCGAATCGTCATCGCGGGTCTGCGGGGCATCGGCCGGATCGTCCGGCCCCAGATCCAGGGGAGCGGTCGCCATGCCCCCGGTGGCCCGCGGACCGGTCGGCGCCTCCGGCACAGTGCCCTGTCCCAATGGAGTTCCCTGGCCGTCTCCGGTCACACCTGCCTCGGCCGACGCGGCGCCATCCGCGGCTCCGCCTGGCACCGTGCCGATCGCATCGATCTTCGACTCCAGGGGCGTACCCGAGGCGTCCCGGCGGGCGAGTTCGCCCGGCAGTTCCCTGGCCCCGCCGGCGGCTGCGGCGCCCTGCGGGGCGGGCCCGGCGAAGCCCAGGACGAGTTCGGTCTCCCCTTTGAGGAAGCGCTGGGCGCGTACCCCGGCAGTCGCCCTGCCCTTGGTGGGGAATTCGGCCAGCTCGCTGACCTTCACGCTGGGCTGCGCGGCGCCCGGGCCCTGCGCGATCGTCACAACCCGGTTTTCGGCGCGTGGATCGACCAGCTGGAAGGACACGACCTTGGCGCCGGCGCCCAGCTTGATGCCGGCCACCCCGCCGGCGCCGATGCCCTGGGCACGCAGCACATCGGCGCCGAAGGTCAACAGCTGGGCCGCTGAGGTGATGAAGACCGCCTGCCCGGCGCCCACATCGTCGAGCTGGCCGCAGCCGATCACCCTGTCGCGGCCCTTGAGCCCGATGACCTCCCAGTCGGGGCGGTTCGACGGGGGTTCGTGTCCGGCCACCCGTTTGACCACCCCGCCGGTCGTGCCCAGGATGAAATCGCGGCTGAAGTCGACGATGCCGATGAGCTTCTCCTTGGCCTCGAGAGTGAGGAACTCCGCGGCCCGCACCCCGCCGGCCACATTCGCCCGCGTGGCCTGAGCCGGCAGCTGGGGCAGCGAGACCACGTCCACCGGCAACAACCGGCCGGTCGAGGTGATGGCGCCCAGCGTGCCGCGGCTGGTGGTCCGCACCTGGGAGACCAGGGCATCGTGTGAGGCCCGGCGGCCGGTGTGCGGCAGTGGGCCCGAGGTGGTGGTCCGCGCGATCCTGCCGGAGGTGCTCAGCAGCACCCAGCAGGGCACATCGGGGATCGTCAGCTCAGCCTTGCCCTTCTTCCGCCCGGCCGCGGTGATCTGCTTGAGGTCGCCTGCGACCAATACGGTGCGGCGGGGGGATTCCAGGGCCGCCGCGGTCTCGCCCAGTTCATCGGAGACCATCCGGCGCAGCTTCTGCGGATCGGCCAGCACCCCGCTGAGGAATTCGATCCGGGCACGCAACTCATCGCGTTCGGCCTCGAGTTCGATTCGGGAGAACTTGGTCAGCCGGCGCAGCTGCAGGTCGAGGATGTAAGTCGCCTGGATCTCCGAGAGGTCGAAGACGTCCATCAGCCGGGTCCGCGCGGTCGCCGCATCGTCTGATCCGCGGATCAGCTGCACGACCTCGTCGATGTCGAGGATGGCCACCAGCAGACCCTCGACCAAGTGCAGGCGGTCCTGCGCCTTGTGCAATTGGAATTCGCAGCGGCGCCTCACCACGTCGATGCGGTGGCCGACGAACACCTGCAGCAGTTCCTTGAGTCCCAGGGTCCGGGGATGGCCGTCGACCAGGCAGACGTTGTTGATGCCGAAGGAGTCCTCCATCGGGGTCAGCCGATAGAGCTCTTCGAGCACGGCCTCCGGATTGAAGCCGTTCTTCACACCGATCACCAGGCGCAGGCCGTTCTTGCGGTCGGAGAAGTCGTCGATCGAGGCGATCCCGGTCAGGCGCTTGGCGTTGACCTGGTCCTTGACCTTCTCGATGATTTTCTCCGGGCCCACCAGATAGGGCAGCTCGGTCACCACGATGCCCTTGCGCCGGGCCGTGAGGTTTTCGAATCGCACCGTGGCCCTGGTGCGGAAGGTGCCGCGGCCGGACTCATAGGCCTCCCGCACCCCGTCGAGGCCGATGATCCGCCCACCGGTGGGTAGATCGGGCCCCGGCACGAAGCGCATGAGCTCGTCGAGCTCGGCGTCCGGGTGGGAGATGAGGTGCTGGGCTGCGGCGATGACCTCGCCGGGGTTGTGCGGGGCCATGTTCGTGGCCATCCCCACTGCGATGCCGGATGCCCCGTTGACCAGCAGATTGGGGAAGGCACTGGGCAGGACGTCCGGTTGGGTCAGGGTGTTGTCGTAGTTGGGCACGAAGTCCACGACGTCCTCGTCGAGGCCGGCGATCATCGTCATCGCCGCGTCCGTCAGTTTCGCCTCCGTGTAGCGGGCGGCGGCCGGCCCGTCGTCCAGGCTGCCGAAGTTGCCGTGGCCGTCGACCAGGGGAACGCGCATGACGAAGTCCTGGCTCAGGCGCACCAGCGCATCGTAGATCGCCGAATCGCCGTGTGGGTGCAGCTTGCCCATGACGTCGCCGATGATGCGCGAGGACTTCACATAGGGCCGTTCGGGCCGCAGCCCCATTTCGCCCATTTGGTAGACGATGCGGCGTTGGACGGGCTTCATCCCGTCACGGGCATCGGGCAGGGCACGTGAGTAGATGACCGAATACGCGTATTCGAGGAAGGACGTCTCCATTTCCTGGGTGACGTCGATATCGACGATCTTGCCGTCGGGGTGCGCTGCCATGGGTGATGACTCCTGCCTGAGCTTTAATCGAACAACGCTACTACTCTACCGGCAGGTACGGACACGTCGTCCGCCCGCGCCCCTCGGCGGCCTACAGACGGGGCGGGCGGACGGCGCCGGGGGCTCAGAGATTCATCCGGCGCCGCCGGGAATCCATCCGGTCGGAATCCGCGCTCAAGGTCACGGTGGCGGAGAGGATGGTGGGTTCGGCCGTGGTGACGGTGATCGGGCGCAGCGTGATCCGCCGGACCATCGGGAACCGATCCACCAGGGCCGACAGCCGGATGAGCACCAGTTCCACTGGGAACACATTGGCCACGGGCAGTCCCTTGTAGCCGAACAGGCGCGGTGAGGACCCCAATCCCCTGATCATCTGTGCGGCGTCCACATCGGTCAGCGGTGCCACCCGGTGGGCCACGTCGTCGAGCAGTTCCGCGGCGTCCCCGGCCAGGGCGAAGGACACCATCGGGCCCAACAGGGGGTCCTCGCCGGCGCGCACGATGCAGGGGGTGCCGGGTTCGGCCATGGTCTGCACATCGATCCGGTGGTCGGTGCCCGGAGACACCGCGTCGATGATGTCGATGATCGCCTGGTAGTCCTCCCGCAGTTCGTCCGGGTCCGAAACATCGAGCTTCACCGCGCCCAGTTCCACCCGGTGCCGCAGCTGACGGTGGAGGGGTTTGAGCGCTACGGGATAGCCCAGCTTCGCAGCGGCGGCCAGCGCCTCGTCGACGGATGCAGTGGATACCTGGGGCAGCACCCGCACCTGGTAGGCGCCCAACAGGCGGGCCACTTCATCGGGTTCCAGCCGGACCTCGGCCCGGTCCTCGGTGGCGCGGGCCAGGGCCGTTTCGATGACGGTGCGGGCCTCGCGCGTGTCGACGTCGTCGAGTTCCGGGTAGGTGCCGTGGTCCGAACCGCGCCAAACCGCGTACTCGGTCGCCCTGGCCAACGCCCAGACCGCGTTCTCCGGCCCCAAGTAGCTGGGGATCCGGTGGACCTGGAGGCCGCCGGTGGTACCCCGGGTGTAGGCGGTCAGCTCCCGGTTGAGCCCCTGAATGCCCATGAACACGGCCACTGTGGTCTTCTCCGACTTCGCGGCGACCTCGGCCAGGGTCTCCGCGATCGTGTTCTCCCGACCGGCCGCGCTGGGTACCAGGTTCACGACGACCGAGTCCACCGCATCATCGGCGTAGAGCGCGCGCAGTTCGGCCTCGAATTCCCCTGCCGTGACCTCCGGATGCAGGGAGACCGCCGGGCGCTCTACGCGCAGCCCCTCGGCCCTGGCCTGTTGGACGACCAGCGTCGACAGGGCGGCCGAATTGCCGATCACTCCGACCCGTCTGCCCGCGGGCAGGGGCTGATTCGAAAAGACCTGGGCCAGGTCGAACAGCTGACCGATATTGGCCGCGCGCAGCACACCGGCCTGGGCCAGCACCTGATCCAGGGCGGAGGGCGAAAGACTCGACACCCGCACCTGGTGGCCGGGGGGCAGTTCGCGCCCCGTCAGATCGGATTTGATGACGATGACCGGTTTGGTGCGGGTGACGCGCCGGGCGATCCGGGAGAACTTCCGGGGATTGCCGATCGACTCCAGGTACAGGCCGATCGTCTTGGTCTCCGGATCCTCCTCCCAATACTGCAGGACGTCATTGCCAGAGAGGTCGGCCCGGTTGCCGGCCGAGACGAAGGTGGAGATGCCCAGGCCCCGGTCCTTGGCCGCCTGCAGCATCGCGGTGGCCAGAGCACCGGACTGATTGAACAGGCCAATCGATCCGGGTTCGGGCACGATCGGCGAAAGGGACGCGTTCAGGGAGATCTCGGTCGAATTGTTGATCAGGCCGAACGAGTTCGGGCCGATCACCCGCATCCCATGGGACCTGGCCACCGCCACGACCTCGCGCTGGAGCTCGGCGCCGGCCGGGCCCTCCTCGGCGAAACCGGAGGAGATCACGGCGACCGCCTTGACCCCGTGTTCGGCACAGTCGAGTACGACGCCCTTGACAGCCTCGGCCGGGACCGCGATAACGGCCAGATCGACATCGCCGTCGATATCGGCCAGTGACTTCTCCGCGGGGATCCCGGCGACCTCTGCGGCCGAATGGTGTACCACGTGCAGTGATCCCCGGTAGCCGGCGGCGACCAGGTTGCGCAGCAGCAGGTTGCCGGCGCTGGTGCGCTTGCGCGAGGCCCCGATGACGACGACCGAGGCCGGGTGCAGCACGGAGCGCACGCTCAGTGCCTCCGCACGGTGCTCCCGCGATTCCTGCACCTGGATCGACTTCTCCGTCGGGTCGATCTCGAAGCGCACCGCCACGACACCGTCCTCGAACTCCCTGCTGACCTCGAAGCCGGCGGCGGCGAAGACCTGCAGCATCGAACGGTTCTGGGGCAGCACCTCGGCGGTGAACTGGGTGATCCCCACCTCACGGCCGATCGCGGCCAGGTGCTCCAACAGGATGGAGCCCAGTCCGCGGCCCTGATGGGCGTCGGCGATGTTGAAGGCAACCTCGGCGGAGGAGTCGTCGAGCCGGTCGAAGCGGCCGATCCCGATGATCTCTTCGCCGATCGTGATGACCAGGGCCACCCGGTCGTGGTAATCGACGTTGACGAAGCGCTGCAACTGCGCCTCGGGGATCACCGCCAGCGGGGCGAAATACCTCAGATAGATCGATTCGGCCGACTGCCTGGCGTGCATGTCCTGCACCGCCTGCGCGTCCTCCGGCACGATCGGCCGCAGATGGGCGGTCTGCCCATCGCGGAGAACGACATCGGCTTCCCAGTCCGCGGGGTATCTGTCCATGGGCTCAGCATATGCCGAATGCCACTGCCAAGCACGGGTCGGTGCCCCGGAGGGTCCGGTGCGCACATCCGGCATGAAAGAATATCCGCATGTCTGTGCCTACCGAGCTCATCCACGACCTGCAGAACACCGGGTACTATCCGCAGCTGACCCAGGACCTCATCGCAGAGGTCCTCTACGGGGAGGATGTGCTGGCCCACATCGTGCAGATGGACACGCACATCGACCTGGAATCAATCCACCGACACGTCACGGTGTTTGCGGTGACGGAGACCCGGCTGCTCCTGGCGCACGTCGATGACGATCAGGGGGAGGCGGGCCGGCCCGCGCAGGCCCTGACCAATACCGAGGAGATCGCCCTTGAACGGGTGAGCTGCGCGGTACTGGGCCGGGTCTACAATGAGCCCGCGCGCTATACTCCCGGCCAGCGCCCCATCGAGGTCTCGGTGAATCTGGCCTGGGGCAATGTCCGTCGCCTCGACGTGTACCCCGAAACCTGCGCCGATCCGGCTTGTGAGGGCGATCATGGCTACGCCGGATCCGAAGTGGGCGATGACGTCAACCTGCGGGTGGCGGCTCAGGCGGAGGGGCAGGCGGCTGTCGACCGAGCCGAACACTTCGCACTGACGCTCAAGCGCCTGGTCCACCGTGCCCGCCTGCTGAGTCGGCGGTCCTGAACATGGCACCGGCACCGGTGGGACTCACCCCACCCGACTATGCGGGGCCCCAACTGGCCGATGTGCTGCCGGCGGCGGCCCTGTCACTGGACGCGGGCTCGGTGTTGGCCCCGGAACGCGCCGCCCGCGCGGAGGCGCTGGAACCCGAGCGCGGCAAGCGGGTCGTCATCGTGGTCCTGGTAGACGGGCTCGGCGCCGTGCTGTTGCGCGAACGGGCCGCTCACGCCGCATTCTTGCGCCGGCAGCTGCCGCGGATGCGCGAGATCAGCGCGGGTTTCCCCTCGACCACGGCCAATTCCCTGACCAGCCTGGGCACCGGTCTGCCGCCGGTGGGCCACGGGGTGCTCGGCTACACCCTGTTGGACCCGGTCAGGCGCGTCGTGTTCAACCAGCTGACCTGGGACCGCGGCCCCGATCCGCGCACCTGGGTGGGCGGCGGCAGCCTGTTCGGGGAACTGGCCGGTGCGGGAATCGATGTGGTCAGTCTGGGCGAGCCCAAGTTCGCCGGGCGCGGACTCAACGGCTCCGCTCTGGGCGGAGGGCGCTTCCGCGGCTCGAAGACCCTGGGTGAGCGGGTCGCACAGGCCAGTGCAGAGGCCGCCAAGCCGGGCCGGCGCCTGATCTACCTGTACTGGGGCGCGCTCGACAAGGCCGGGCACGGCAAGGGCTATGACTCCTTCGACTGGACGACGGCGCTGGAGGAGGCCGACCGTGAGCTCTCCCGCCTGTCCCGGGTGTGCGGTGGAGACGTGCTCATGACGATTGTGGCCGACCACGGCATGGTCGACGTGGCCGAGGAGCAGCGGGTGGACATGGCGGGCGTGCCGGGTCTGCTCGACGGCGTCGAATTCATCGCGGGCGAACCCCGGGCCCGTCACATCCACACGGTTCCGGGAGCGCAGGACGCGGCGGCGCAGGCGTTCTCCGAGCTGTTGGGGGACCGGGCGGCGGTTCTGCGCCGGGACGAGGCGATCGACGGCGGATGGTTCGGCCCCACCGGGACCCCGCCGGCCGACGAGGTGCGGGCCCGGATCGGCGACCTCGTCGTGGTGGCCGATGAGGGTCTGGGCCTGGTCGACTCCGGCCACGACACCCCGACGGCACTGCGGCTGATCGGCCAGCACGGTTCGGTCAGTCGGCGTGAGTTGTCCATTCCCTATATTCCGGTGGGATGAGCCGCCGGGTCCGAGACCTTAGAATGGTGTCGTGACTTTTCCAAGAATCGGTGTGATCGGCGGGGGCCAGCTGGCCCGGATGATGGCTCCAGCCGCAGAGGCCCTGGGTGTCGGATTCCATGTTCTCTCGGAGGCGCCGGATGCCCCGGCAGCCCAGGTGTCCTCCCAGGTGGTGGTGGGCGACTACCACGACTACCCGACGCTGGAGGCCTTCGCCTCCACCGTCGATGTCATCACCTTCGACCACGAACACGTCCCCACAGAGCATTTGGAGGCCCTGACGGCCGCCGGGCATGCTGTCCACCCGGGGCCGGCCGCCCTGGTCCACGCGCAGGACAAGCTCGTGATGCGCGCCAAGATGGACGAGCTCGGCCTGCCCAATCCGGCCTGGGCCGAGGTCTCCTCGGTCGCGGACCTGGAGGAATTCGGCTCCCGGATCGGGTTCCCGCTCATCCTGAAAACCCCGCGCGGGGGCTACGACGGGCACGGGGTGCGCGTGATCCACGCGGCCGCCGAGGCCGCCGACTGGTTCGCCGAAGCCGGGACGCTGTTGGCCGAACAGAAGGTCGACTTCACCCGTGAGCTCTCCGTGATGGTGGGCCGCTCGCCCTCGGGGCAGACCGCGGTGTGGCCGGTTGTCGCCACCTATCAGCAGGACGGCATCTGCAAGGAGGCGGTGGCGCCGGCACCGGGGATCTCCGCCGAGTTGGCCACGACGATCACCGCCGATGTGCTCAAGGTGGCAGGTGCCCTCGGCGTCACCGGGGTGATGGCAATGG
Source organism: Brevibacterium sp. 91QC2O2 (assembly GCF_024580695.1). Lineage (NCBI taxonomy): Bacteria > Bacillati > Actinomycetota > Actinomycetes > Micrococcales > Brevibacteriaceae > Brevibacterium > Brevibacterium sp. 91QC2O2. The sequence goes on from NZ_JANIJY010000011.1 coordinate 38,606, forward strand.
AGATGTTCGAAACGGCCGAGGGCTACATCGTCAACGAATTGGCGATGCGCCCGCACAACACCGGGCACTGGACGCAGGACGGTTCGGTCACCAGCCAGTTCGAACAGCATCTGCGCGCGGTCCTGGACCTGCCGCTGGGGGATCCGGCGCCGATCGCGCCCGCGTGTGCGATGGCGAACGTGCTCGGCGCTGACCGCGACGATCTGTACCACGCCTATCTGCACGTGATGGCCCATGATCCTGCGGCCAAGGTCCACATGTACGGCAAGTCGGTGCGCCCGGGCCGCAAACTGGGCCATGTCAACGTCTGCTCCGATTCCGCCGCCGATGCGGTGGCCAGAGCCCGCCACGCGGCGGACTTCATCGCAGGGGTGGACACCAATCCCCACCCGGACCGGAAGGACCTCGCATGACCACGATGGATGATAAGCGGGCCGCGCCAGTCGTCGGCATCGTCATGGGCTCGGACTCGGACTGGCCCACGATGGCCGCTGCCGCCGAGGTGCTCGACGAGTTCGCCGTGCCCTATTCCGCCGAGGTCGTCTCGGCGCACCGGATGCCGCAGGACATGATCGCCTGGGGAGCGTCGGCTGCCGAACGGGGTCTGTCGGTCATCATCGCAGGGGCCGGAGGTGCGGCGCACCTGCCGGGGATGCTCGCCTCGGTCACCTCCCTGCCGGTGATCGGTGTGCCGGTGCCGCTGAAGTACCTCGACGGGATGGACTCCCTGCTGTCGATCGTACAGATGCCCGGCGGTGTGCCGGTGGCGACCGTGTCGATCGGCGGAGCCAAGAACGCCGGTCTGTTGGCCGCCCGCATCCTGGGCGCCGGGGTCGGGGGAGAGGCCGAACGGATCCGTGGGGCGCTCGATGACTACCGGGCGGGCCTGCGTGACAGTGCCGAGGCCAAGGGCAGGGCCCTCATGGCTAAACTGGGACGGTCTGACCCGCAGTGATCTCGGCCACGGCAGTCCGGCCGTGACCCGTGGATCAGCCAGGGGCGGAAACCATCCCCCGAGGAAAAGGATTCATATGTTCGATCTGTATCAGCTCAGCGAGGAGCACCAGGAGATCCGCGCGGCGGTGCGTGAAATCGTCGAGGAGACGATCGCCCCACATGCGGCGGCCGTCGACGCCGAGGCCCGCTATCCGCAGGAGGCCCACGATTCGCTCGTGGCCACGGACTTCTACGCTCCGCACGTGGGCGAGGAGTACGGCGGCGTCGGCGCCGACGCCCTGGCCACCGCGATCGTCATCGAGGAAGTGGCCCGCGGATGTGCATCCTCCTCGCTGATCCCCGCCGTGAACAAGCTGGGTTCGATGCCGGTGATCCTGGGCGGCGGCGATGAGATCAAGGCGAAGTACCTGCCGCGCCTGGCCGCCGGCGAGGGCTTCTCCTACGGTCTGTCCGAACGCGAGGCCGGGTCGGACACCGCCAGCATGAAAACCCGGGCACAGCGTTCGGGCGACGGCTGGGTGCTCAATGGCGTCAAGACGTGGATCACGAACGCGGGAGTCTCCGAGTTCTACACGGTCATGGCCGTCACGGACCCCGAGGGCCGCCGCGGCAACAACATCACCGCCTTTCTCGTGGAGAAGGGCGATGAGGGCTTCAGCTTCGGCGAGAAGGAACGCAAGCTGGGCATCAAGGGCAGTCCGACGCGCGAACTGTTCTTCGAGGACTGCCACATTCCCGCGGACCGGATCATCGGTGCCGAGGGCCAGGGTCTCAAACTGGCGCTGAAGACCCTCGACCACACCAGGATCACGATCGCGGCCCAGGCCATCGGCATCGCCCAGGGCGCCCTCGACTACGCGATCGGCTACGTCAAGGAGCGCAAGCAGTTCGGCAAGCCGATTTCCTCGTTCGAGGCGGTGCAGTTCATGGTCGCCGATATGGGCATGAAGCTCGAGGCAGCGCGGCAGCTGACCTATGTCGCCGCGGCCAAGAGCGAACGCCAGGATGCTGACCTGGGCTACTACGGTGCCGCCGCCAAGGCCTTCGCCTCCGATGTGGCGATGGAGATCACAACCGATGCGGTGCAGCTGCTCGGTGGGGCGGGCTATGTGCAGGACCACCCGGTGGAGCGGATGATGCGCGATGCGAAGATTACGCAGATCTATGAGGGCACGAACCAGATCCAGCGCCTGGTGATGGGGCGCAAGCTGCTGGGCTGAGAGGTTCGGCGGGGCGACACGCGCAAGGGCACTGGGAGTCGGCTCCCAGTGCCCTTGCGGCTTTGCCGATATCCTGAAGCGGCAGGTTCGAGCCAGGAGATGAGAAGACAGCCAGTGAACGAGAAACGCCGTGAACTCGTGTACGTCGATCCACTGCGCAATCCGCGCCATGCCCCCATCGGCATGCGGAATTGGCGCGGCTGGTTGTTGCTCATCTGCAGTGCCCTCCTGCCCGGCTCGGTGCAGTCGATCATCGGTGATCGACGGAAGGCCAGGATTCCGCTGCTCATCTCGCTGTTCTCCTGGGCGCTGATCGTTCTGCTCATCGTGGTGGCGCTCGTCTCACAGCGGGCCGTGCTGTCCTTCGCGTCCTCGGCGCTCGGGCTCATCGTCTTGATGGTGTGGCTGGCGGTGGCGGGTCTGAACTGGGTGCTGTGCATGCTCGACTCCGTGCGCCGGATCCGCATCGACAGCCTGGGCCGGCGTACCAAGCCGACCTTCCTGGCCGTCAGCCTGGTGTTGGTCCTGCTGGTGGGCGGGGGAGTCGCCTGGGGAGTCAACACGTTGAACTCCACCCGCAGTGCGCTCGGGGGGATCTTCGCCTCGGGTCCGGGTAAGAAGCCCGTTGACGGCCGCTACAACATCGCCCTGCTGGGTTCCGATGCGGGCAAGAAGCGCACGGGCGTGCGCCCTGACAGCCTGTCCGTGGTCTCCATCGAGGTGAAGTCCGGGCGCGCCGTTGTGATCGGTCTGCCCAGGAACATGCAGAACGTCCCGTTCCCCGACTCCTCACCGCTGCATGCGCATTATCCGCAGGGTTACAACTGCGGGGACGAATGCCTGATCAACGCGGTGTACCAGGAGGGGGAAGAACACAAGGACGAATTCCCGAACACCGACAAGGTCCCCGCGGGTGTGCAGGCCACCGAACAGGCGCTTTCGGGTGTGACGGGTCTGGATATCCAGTACTATGCGATGATCGATCTCAAGGGCTTCCAGAAGCTGGTCGACGCGATGGGCGGAATCCGGCTGGACTCGAACGTCCGGGTGCCGATCTCGAATAAGACGAACAAGGCCACCGGCAAGCACTACAAGCCGTTGGGGTGGATCGAACCGGGGAAGAACATCGAACTCGACGGGTACCATGCCCTGTGGTATGCCCGGTCCAGGGAGTTCGCCTCGGACTATGCGCGAATGACCCGACAGCGCTGTGTGCAGGAGGCCATGCTCAAACAGCTGGATCCGATGACCGTCGCTCAGCGATTCACCAAGCTGGCGGCCGCCGCTCCGGAGGTCATTTCCACCGACATCCCGCAGAACGAGGTCGGTGAGTTCGTGGACCTGGCGACCAAGGCCAAGGGGCACAAGATGGCGAAGCTGAATCTGGCTCCGCCCAAGGTCGTGCCGAAGCATCCCGATTTCGCCACGGTCCACGATATGGTCTCCACCGCCGTCGAGAAGGCCTCCGACAAGGGCGCGCAGGCACAGGGCAATGCCGATGCGCTGGGCCTCGATTCGGTGCAGGCGATGTCTGCTCGGGCCTCCGGCGCAGAGTCGGGCGGGGGCGAGGACCCCGACTCCGATGGTTCGGAGATCTGCTCGGTTCCCTGATCCCGCCCGACCTGCCCCGCGGGGTGTCCCCGCGTCCACCTTCACCCGATCGAAGGTGGACGCGGGGATTTTTTTCTGCCCGGTCGGGCCGCGGAATGACGGGGAACTACATCCGTGTAACTAGCAGGGAGCACAGAGATTGCAATGCGACACGCGGAAAAATATGTAACAATTTCACATTGTCGGGGATGATCGCAGCCGGCGGTGATCTCCGGACTGGCCAAATTTCTTCCCTGTCTTCCTCGAATAAGGCTAAATCTAATGAAAATCGCAATGACGACTGCGGCCGTTTGCGCTGCGGCTCTCGTGGTCTCCGGCATAGCGCTGGGGCCCGTTGCCGATGCCGCGGGTGCTGCTCGCCCGAGCTTCAACGAACTGTCTTTGACCGATGTCGACCACAAGGGTCTGCTGACCCCGGGCGCTCGGAACTCCTCGCCGGCCACGGCCGCCGTGTCGAAGAAGTCGACGACGAATATGCCAGGTGCGCTGCGCTCGACAACGGAGAATCGTCGGCTCAGCGCTGCGGAGTTCGGCGCCTCGGACACGGCACTGCAAGCGGCCGGCGAGGCCTTTGCAGCCGCATCGACATCCTTGAACTCCACCGCAGAAGAATCCGCACAGGACTCAGGCGCCGCCGGGCGGCCCGCGGAGCAGGGTCCGGGCGAGGGCCTGTCCGATGCCGGTTCCACCGCTCCGCGGCAGACGCCGCAGGCGCCGCGCACTCAGAACCCCGAGACGAAGCCCACGCCGAGCGCCGAGCCCAGCTCGGCCCCGAGCCCGTCGATCTCCGGTGATGTCGAACAGCAGACCGAAGACGGAATCAAGATCGCGGCCATCTCGGCGTCACTGAGCGTTCCGCGTGATCGGTCCTCGGTGGTCGGTGTCGTGGCCTCCGGCGCCAACGCCTCCAATATCGAGGTGCGAACCCAGTCGACCTCCGGTGGCTGGGGCGCCTGGACCGGCCTCTCATACGATCAGGGGGCAGACGGCGATCAGCGGGCCGGTACCGATCCCTTTGTCGTCTCGGGTGCCTCCGCTGTGCAGATGCGCATCCTGGGCTCCTCCGCGCCGGCAGACGCGAAGCTCGTCATCATCGATCCGAAGAAGACGGCGGCGGACCAGGCGGCGGTGAATGCCAACACTCCGGTGATCAACCAGAGCGCGACCACCCAAGCAGCCGAAGGGCAGACACAGTCGACCCGGCCGGATGAGCAGTCGGTTCCCGGCGCGGCAGTGGTGAACTCCTCCGGAACGGTGCAGGCGACGGGTTTCCCGGCGGGCACCTCACTGGGAGAGCAGGCGGCTGCCGTCGCCCAGGGCACCGCGGGTGAGGCCAGCGGCTCGGCCGGGGTGCAGAACGTGGCGGCCAAGGTGAAGAAGGTCGCCAAGCCCTCCATCGCCTCCCGCAAGGCGTGGGGTGCCAATGAGAGCATCCGCCGCAGCGGCCCGTCATATGCTGACTCGGTCAAGGCAGCGGTAATCCACCACACCGAGGGCTCGAACAACTACGACGCCGGTGATGTGCCCGGCATCATCCGCGGGATCTACACCTTCCACGTCAAGGGCCGTGGCTGGGCCGATATCGGCTACAACGTCCTGGTCGACAAGTTCGGCCGTCTGTGGCAGGGCCGCGCCGGCAATGTCGACCGTCCGATCATCGGTGCCCATGTGTCGAACTTCAACACGGGCACCTTCGGCATCTCCGTGCTCGGCACCTACATGAAGAAGGCGCCGTCGAAGGCGGCCCAGGTGGCCGTTGAGAATACAATCGCCTGGAAGCTGTCGAAGGACGGGGTCCCGGCCATCGGCAAGACCACCGTCAACGGCAAGCGGATCAACCGGATCGTCGGCCACCGCGATGTCGGCGACACAGACTGCCCCGGTGATGCGTTCTACGCGAAGATTCCGCAGATCCGCAAAGCGGTGGCCGCGATCCAATCGAGCGGCAAGCAGGCCAGTACCAACCCGATCACCTCGGGCGAGGCGATCCAGCAGGCGTACAAGGCCAATGCCAAAGCGCTGGGCGCGAAGGTCGGAGGCGAGACCAAGCTGGCAGGGGGAAGCTACCAGCAGTACAAGTCCGGCTTCATCACCTGGACCGCCAAGGGTGGGGCCAAGCTCATCACCGGTGAGATCGCCAAGGCCTGGAATGCCGAGGTCAGGAAGAGGATCGGACTGCCCGCGAACAATCAGGGGAAGTTGTCCGCGGGCCTGTACCAGACCTTCGCCTCCGGCTCGATCCACTGGTCGAAGGCAACCGGTGCCCACGCCACATCAGGGGCGATCAAGGCTCACTGGGCCAAGAAGGGATCCGAGAAGAGCCATCTGGGGTATCCCGCGGGCGATGAGCAGTGCGCCGGGGGAACCTGCACCCAGCGGTTCCAGGGCGCGACCCTGTTCTGGGCCGAGGGTGCCGGAGTGAGCGAGTTCTCCGCTGGGATGGCCGACGGCAACGCCCCACCGATATCCGGTGGCGCCGTCTCCACCGCGCCGTCTGCAGGCACCGGGGAAGGGTCTGCAGACAACTCGAAGAAGCCGGGGAAGAAGCCCGCGAAGAAGAAGGCGAAGAAGAGCGCGTCCCAGCGCGAGGCCGAGAAGCGCGCGGCGATCGTCAAGACCGCCAGGAAGTACGTGGGAGTGCCCTATGTCTGGGGCGGAACCTCTCCGACCAAGGGCTGGGACTGCTCGGGATTCGTCCAGTACGTCTATAAGAAGAACGGGATCAAGCTGCCGCGGACTTCGGGTCAGCAGAAGGCAGCAGGGGAAGTGATCCCGCGCTCTAAGGCGAAACCGGGCGATCTGATCTGGCATCCGGGACACATCACGATCGTGTCGGACAAGCCGGGAAAGCTCATCGACGCGGGTTCACGGCGTACCGGGACCAGTGAGCGCTCCTCGAAGTTCATGTTCAACTCCGGCGGAGTGGTCATCCGGGTCATCTGAGCGAGCCGGTAAGCAGATCCTGCGGGGCGCACCGATTCGGGTGCGCCCCGCTTGTGCATTCACCCGCGCGCAATCTGGAGTTCTCCGGTCCCCGCAGGCTTTTGACATGGTGTTCACCCGGCGTTCAGGGCCGGCGGGTTAGGCTGTACGAAGTAAGCCGTCCGCGATTTCAAAGGGGATCCATGCACCTCCTTCAGGGAGCCGTTCGCACCTACGAGTGGGGTGACGTCCGGGCGATTCCGGAGCTGCTGGGCAGACCGGTGACGGGCGAGCCCGTTGCGGAGTACTGGCTGGGCACCCACCCCCTTGCACCGACCAGGTGCCCGATACCGGTCGGCGCGAGCGCCTCCCCGGCCCCCGACACTCTGGCGGTTGCGCTCGACCTGGCAGGTGACGATCTGCTCGGTTCGGCACATCTGGAGCGCTTCGGCACGCGACTTCCGTTCCTCCTCAAACTCTTGGCGGCCAACCGGGCCCTGTCGATCCAGGTCCATCCCGATGCCGCGACCGCCCGCGCCGGGTTCGACCGGGAGAATGCCGCCGGGATCGACCTGGACGATCCACGGCGGACGTTCAAGGACCCGTGGCACAAACCCGAAATGGTCACGGCGCTTTCCGAGTTCGAGGTCCTGTGCGGCTTCGCGGACCCGGCCCTGACGGCCCCCGTGTTGCACGGTGCGGCCGGTGCCGCGGCCGAACTCGGGCGCCCGGAGGCCTCCGGCCTGCTGCGCGAATGGGCCGGGGCCCTCGACTCCGGTGCCACGGCCGAGGCCGGGCTGGCCGCTGCGCTGCGGCTGTTGTTCTCCCGTCAGGACGAGTTCGGGGCCCTGGGATCCCTGCTGCCCGAATTACTCGAGGTGGCCGGCAATCGGGATGCGGCCTCGCTCACCGATCGCCTGGCCGTGGATTATCCGGGAGACGTGGGCGTGTGCCTGGCCCTGCTGCTCAACCATCTGCGACTGGCTCCGGGAGAGTCCCTGGCGCTGGAGGCGGGGGTGCCACACGCCTATGTACACGGATTGGCCGTGGAGATCATGGCGTCCTCGGACAATGTGGTCCGTGGCGGCCTGACCTCCAAACACGTCGATCCCCGGCTGTTGTGCGAACTGGTCGACTATCGGCCCGGGCCGCCGCCGGTGGTGCCAGCCGGCGTGGACGGCCCGGCCGTGGCGGACTTCGCCCTGCACCGGTTCGCCGGCGGGACGGAGCTGATCGCGGGTCCTGCCATCGTGTTGTGCACCAAAGGCGCCGCGGAGCTCCGGGCCACCGCGCAGGAACTGCCCGTGCTGCAGGGGCAGGCCGCGTTCATCGGCCATGCCGAGGGCCCGGTCACGGTGACGGGGTCGGGGGAGCTGTTCATCGCCACGTCCGGCCCCTCCGGCGCCTGAGCCATTCCCCGGGGCAGGGTGACCGGGGCTCAGGCCGCGGCGGTCAGGACGCCCTGCGGGGTTCGGGGGAGTTCGGTGGGCACTGTCAGATCCGCTTCGGTCGCCCGACGGATCTCGTCGACCGTGACGCCGGGGGCCGCCTCGACAAGGGTGAAGCCCGTGCTGTCCACATCGAAGACCCCCAGATCGGTGATGATGCGCGAGACCACCCGTTGCCCGGTCAACGGCAGTGAGCAGGCGGACTTGAGCTTCGGCGATCCGTCCTTGGCCACGTGCTCCATGATGACGATGACGCGCCGGGCCCCGTGGACCAGGTCCATCGCCCCGCCCATGCCCTTGACCATCTTGCCTGGGATCATCCAATTGGCGATATCGCCATTGGCGGCGACCTGCATGGCGCCCAGCACGGCCACGTCGATCTTGCCGCCGCGGATCATGCCGAAGCTCGTCGCCGAATCGAAATAGGACCCGCCGGGGTTCATCGTGACGATCTCCTTGCCCGCGTTGATCAGGTCGGGATCGACCTCGTCGGCGCGGGGGTACCGGCCCACTCCCAGCAGCCCGTTCTCGCTCTGCAGGACGACGTCGACGCCTTCCGGCAGGTAATTCGGCACCAGGGTGGGCAGGCCGATGCCCAGGTTGACATAGGATCCGTCGGCCAGTTCCAGTGCGGCGCGCGCGGCCATCTGTGTGCGTGTCAGTGCCATCTCAGTCCTTCGTCAGCGTCATGTTCTCGATCGGTTTATCGGCCACCTGTGCAGGTGTCAGGGGCACCACGCGGGTGACGTAGACGCCGGGCAGATCGACATCATCGGGATCGATCATGCCCGGTTCGACCAGCTGTTCGACCTCGGCGATCGTGATCCTGCCCGCCTGGGCCGCCGGCGGGTTGAAGTTCCTGGCAGAGGCGTGGAAGACCAGGTTGCCGTGCCGGTCGCCCTTGGCCGCGCGGACCAGCGCGAAGTCAACCGGCAGCGACTCCTCGAGCACATAGGTCTGTTCGGCACCGAAGGTGGAGAACGTGTGCGTCTCCTTCGGCGCGGAGGCGATGACGACCTCGCCGTGGGAATCGTAGCGCTGTGGGATGCCGCCGGTGGCCACCTGGGTGCCGGCGCCGGTGATCGTGTAGAACGCCGGGATCCCGGCGCCCGCGGCGCGCAGCTTCTCCGCCAGAGTGCCCTGCGGGGTGAGTTCCACGGTGAGTTCACCGGCCAGGTACTGCCGCGCGAACTCCTTGTTGACTCCCACATAGGAGGCGATCATCTTGCTGATCTGGTGGGTTTCGAGCAGCAGGCCCAGTCCCCGTCCGTCGACCCCTGCGTTATTGGAGACGGCGGTCAGGTCCTGCGCGCCCTGGTCCCGGATCGCGCGGATGAGGTATTCCGGGACGCCGACTACGCCGAACCCGCCGACGGCCAGGCTGGCCCCGTCGAAGACGTCCGCCACTGCTGCTGCGGGTGTTGAAACAACTTTGTCCATGTTCGCCATTCTGTCATGCGGCGTCGACCGCACATGTCGGTCAGTGTGCCGTGCGTGCCGAACCCAGGCCGATCACTCCGGTCCCCAGCCGGCCGAGCAGGGCGAGCAGTTCGGCGTCGGTGCCGGGAACGTCGAGGACATCACCGGTGTCAGCCTCCGGGTCCAACGGTGCGGTCCGGGCGCCGGTCAGGGTGAGCTCGTGGACGGTGCCGCCGACGGGCGCCCAGGACAGGGTGCGCAGCGGCGGCAGGACGGCCGTATCGGGGTGGGCGCGCATGGCGCTGACCGCGTCGGTGAAACCATCGGGGACCTCGACGTCGAGGGCCAGGGGCGCTGTGGGGTAGACGAGCACCTCGTCTGCTGCGGCGGTTGCCGGTGTGTCCGCGCAGGCCTCCTCGGCCAGTGCCAGGTGGGCCGGATAACCGTCCAGGGCGGCGGGCTGCGCGAGCGGGCCGGTGAAGATCACCGGCGCGCCGATCGCCCAGGCGGCCAGTGAGAAGCTCAGGGAGCGCCAGTGCCAGGTACCGTCCGTGACAACGAGGAGTGGCACCCGGGGCCCACAGCCGAAGTCGCGGAGTAGGCCGGTGGCCTTGTACACCCAGTTGGCGATCACCGCTCCGGTGGGTTCCAGCATGGCGCCGTCGGCTCCGTGCCAGGACACTGCGGGTCCGCTGTGGCCCGCGATGCGGCCGATCAGCTGTGCAAAGTCGGTTGGGACCGTCATGCTCGCTCCTATTCGCTTGAATGTCACTGCATTCCTAAAATGGTCTGGGAACTCCCAGCAAATGGCATATATAGTGCTGACTCATTCGTTGAACACAATATGTTGTGGTCACACCGAGTTTTGAATCAAAGGTGTGTTCTATTACCCCACGTGTCGGTGAATAAAATAGCAAAGTGCAGCTTGACTCATGGGTAATGACACACGTGTAATTCTAGGCAGGGGAATACATGAGTGCCCGCAACGAGCCACCTGGGGAAAGGGGAAGCACGTGAGCACGGAGGACAATGTGCAGCGCAATCACGAGCTCGACTACGACCTGCTCGGATCGATCACCGGGCCCACCGTCGAGGACAGGATCGCAGGCGACTGGTCTGCGGATCCGGTCACCGAGCCTGCGCGCCGGTCCGACCCGCTGCAGATCGACCCGGTCGAACTGGTGCCGCTGCAGGCTGGTCCCGATGCGTCCGTGGTCAGTGTGCCCAACCCTCTGCAAAGGCTGCTGAGTGAAGAGCTGCGCGGGCCGGGGTGGCAGGAGCTGGCGCTGTGCGCCCAGACCGACCCCGAGGCGTTCTTTCCGGAAAAGGGCGGTTCGACGCGCGAGGCCAAGAAGGTCTGCGGTTCCTGCGAGGTCCGCATGGAGTGCCTCGAGTTCGCGTTGGAGAACGACGAGCGCTTCGGAATCTGGGGCGGTCTATCGGAGCGCGAACGTCGGGCGCTGAAGAAACAGGGCGGGATCGACAGCCTGCGCTGACGGGCTTCAGCGGCCGCGGGTCTCAACGGCCCAGGAGTTCCTCGGCTGAGAAGGAGCACAGCCCGGCCGCCTCCTGCGCCAGGGCGAACAACAGTGCCTCCCTGAGTTCGAGCGGGTCCGCGGCGGCCAGCGCCGGGGCACGATAGATGACGATCGTGTGTCCGCCCTCGGCCCGGGCGTTGAAGGTCGCGGCCAGCCGTGGTTCGGCGGCGGTGGGGTCGGGTAGGAAATCGACGGCCAGCACCACGCGGTCGAGCTGCCCGGCTGCGCGTGCGCGCAGTTCGTCGAACAGACTGCCGGCCATCCGTGCGAAATGCGCGGCGCGGCTGCGTTTGGCGGGCACGGGGGCCGCGAAGAGCTCGGTGCGCAGGCCGCGGCCGTGCCTGTCGCGCGGATGGGATCGGGACACAGGCCGATTGTAGGCGATGTACTAGACTTCCGGTGTGCCCGGAGTAAGAACCTGTTCGAAGACCAATTGTTCCCGCGCGGCCTCGCGCACGCTGACCTATGTCCACGCGGACGCCTGTGTGGTGATAGGCCCGCTATCGGTCAGAGCGGAACCGGGCGCCCATGATCTGTGCCAGTACCACGCCGATCGGCTCACCGCCCCTCGCGGCTGGGAGCTGATCCGGCTCGACGGCGGGGCCGAGGTCCCCGAGCGCAGCCGTGATGATCTGCTGGCCATCGCCGATGCCGTGCGCGAGGCGGCGGCACCCAGGCCCCAACCACCGGTCCCGCCGCGTACTGGTAGGCCCCGCCTGCGTCTGATCGGAGGGGACGAATGAGCATTCGGAGCGATCGCGCTGCGCGTCTGGAGCGCAGTCTGAAGGCCAATGACATCCGCGGCCGGGTCGGCCTCGACCTCGACGCGGATCTCCTGGTGGCCCTGGGCATGGCCACGGCGCAGGTGATGCGCGAACTGCACGGGGCGGGCTCCGTGGTCATCGGCAGCGATATGCGAGTCGACTCCCCGAACTACGCCGGTCTGCTGGCTGCCGGTGTCGTGGCCGCCGGCAGCCGGCCGGTATACGTCGGGATGTGTTCGACCGACCAGCTGTACTACGCGTCCGGGGCCTGGGAAGTACCCGGACTGATGGTGACGGCCAGCCACAATCCGCAGGACTACAACGGGGTGAAGTTCTGTGGACCCGGCGCCGCCGGAATGTCGGCGGCCTCGGGCCTCGACCGAATCGCCGCCGCCGCATTCGCAGCAGTGGTCCCCGCGGACCCACGTCCGCTGGACCCCGATCCTTCCTCCGCCACCGCCCTTGCCACGGGTTATGCGCAGCGGATCCGGGGCCTGACGGGTCTGGGCACGGGCCGGCGGCTGCGGATCGTGGCCGACTGTGGAAACGGCATGGCCGGCAAACTTCTGCCGGAGGTCTTCGGCGCGGCAGCAGGGCTCCCCGAGCTCGAACACGAAGTGATCGGGCTGTTCACGGAACTCGACGGCACCTTCCCCAACCATCCGGCCAACCCGCTGGAACCGGAGAACCTGGCCTGGGCGCAGCGCGGTGTGGTCGAACGGCGAGCGGACATCGGCCTGGCCTTCGACGGGGACGCCGATCGGTGCTTCTTCATCGATGAGACGGGCAGGGCGACCTCGGCCTCGGCGATCGGAGCGCTGGTGGCGACCAGGGAGATCGCCCGCGTCCGCGGCCTGGGTGAGGAACACCCGGCGGTGCTGCACAATCTGCTGACCTCCCGGTCGGTGGCGCGGGCCATCGAGGCCGCCGGCGGTCGAGCGGTCCGTACCCCGGTGGGCCACTCCGGCATCAAGCAGACGATGCGCAGGGAGAACGGCATCTTCGCCTGCGAACACTCGGCCCATTTCTACTTCCGCGACTTCTTCAGTGCCGACTCCGGGATGTTGGCCGCCGCCCACATCATCGCAGCGCTCGAACGCACGGAGAAGACCCTGAGCGAACTGCTCGCCGAATTCGCCCCGGCGGAACTCTCCGGGGAGCACAATTCCCGGGTGGCACAACCCGACGCCGTTCTGGACAACTTCGCCGCGGCCGCCGCGGCCGGGGACTTCGGTCGCGGCGACCTGGACCGCATGGACGGGGTGACGCTGCAGGGCGAGGACTTCTGGATCAATGTGCGCAAATCCAACACTGAGCCGCTGGTCAGATTCAACTGCGAGACCCCCAGCGTCGAACGCACACAGGACCTCACACAGCGGGTCCTCGAGCTGATCCGGGCCTGATTGCGGCCCCGGCCCGCATGGTCCCTGGCGGGTCGGAGTGCGCGGCGGGCGCGGGATGTTGGACAATAAGGGTATGAATGACCGGATTCTCGTGATCGACGACGACACCGCCCTGGCGGAAATGATCGGCATCGTGTTGCAGAGTGAGGGTTTCGAACCCTCTTTCTGGGCCTCGGGCGATGGCGCCCTCGATGCCTTTCACAGGAACCAGCCCGACCTCATCCTGCTCGACCTGATGTTACCGGGCAAGGACGGGCTTGAGGTGTGTCGGGAGATCAGGGCGGAATCCGGTGTCCCCATCATCATGTTGACTGCCAAATCGGATACCGTCGATGTTGTCGCAGGGCTCGAATCGGGCGCCGACGACTACGTCGCGAAACCCTTCAAGCCCAAGGAACTGGTGGCCAGGGTCCGTGCCCGGCTGCGGATGAGCGAGCCGGCTGCGCCCGAGGTCCTACACGTCGCCGACGTGATGATCGACGTGCCGGGGCACAACGTCACGCGCGCGGGCAAGCCCGTTTCGCTGACCCCGCTGGAATTCGATCTGCTGGTGGCCCTGGCGCGCAAGCCCTGGCAGGTGTTCTCCCGTGAACAACTGCTCGAAGAGGTTTGGGGTTACCGCCATGCGGCGGACACCCGCCTGGTCAACGTCCACGTGCAGCGCCTGCGGGCCAAGATCGAACGTGATCCGGAGAAGCCGGATATCGTCGTCACGGTGCGCGGTGTGGGCTACAAGGCCGGTCATTCCGCGTGAGCCGGGCCCACGACGGTGGCGCCGGGCGGGGTGGTCTGCGCGAAACGCGCCAAAGGCTGGTCCGCTCCTATAAGCGCATCGCCGGGGTGTTCGCCAGATCCCTGCAGCTGCGCATCGTCGTGTTGACCAGCGTGTTGACGATCATCGCGATCTTCGGCGTTGGGACGTACATGTCCAAGCAGATCGCGCGCGGACTCTACGAGGCGAAGCTCAGCTCGGCCTCCGCGCAGACCGTCGGCTACGGTCAGGAACTGGGGGCCCTGTCGGGCATCGACGATACGGATCAGTTGCTCGACAGTCTCAACACCCAGCTGCGCTCGATGGTCTCGCGCTCGCCGATGGCACTGCGCTCGATCAATCTGGAACCCGTGGGCAGGCGCGATGACGGCGTCGAATCGATCTCCACCTCGCCCTATGGCGAGGAGCCGGTGCGCACGGCCGATCTGCCGGGGGACTTCCGCAGCAGAGTGTACGATTCGACCGACGGCCAGCAGCTCTACCAGCCGATCGCGCTGCCAGGCGCCGAACGCTCGCCCGGCCTGGTCATCGCGCAGAAGGTGATGATTCCCGCCGCCGGCCAGTTCGAACTCTACGTGGTGGCCGACCTGCAGGACGAGCAGAACACCCTGGAGTTCGTCCAGCGCGCTCTGCTGGTAGCGGCCCTGGTCCTGGTGGTCCTGGTCGGCGCCATCTCCTGGGTCGTCACCCGGATGGTCGTCACACCGGTACGGCAGGGCGCGGATGTGGCCCGCCGGATCGCCGACGGCGACCTCGACCAGCGTATGCCGGTGATCGGCCATGATGAGATCTCTACCCTGGCCCAGAGCTTCAACGATATGGCCGAATCGCTGCAGGACCAGATCCTGCGCATGGAACAATTGACGACCCTGCAACAGCAGTTCGTCTCCGACGTCTCTCATGAGCTGCGCACCCCGTTGACCACGATCCGGATCGCCGCGGACATGATCTACGACGATCGCGACACCTTCGACGAGGCGACCCGACGCTCGGCCGAGCTGCTCGAAAGCCAGGTCGCCCGCTTCGAGGACCTCCTGGCCGATCTGTTGGAGATCTCGCGCTACGATGCCGGCGCCGCCGCTCTGAACACGACTTCGGCGGATCTGACCGATGTGGTCCGCGGCGTCGTCGAATCGGTAGGGGTGCTGGCAGCGCGCAGTGGTTCGCAGCTGGGCCTGCGCGCGCCCAGCCAACCGGTGATGGCCCAGATCGACCGGATCCGTGTCACCCGGGTCGTGCGCAACCTGGTCGTCAACGCCATCGAACACGGGGAGGGCAATCCGATCGAGGTCTATGTCGGATCCAATGCGGAGGCGGTGGCCGTGAGCGTCCGCGACCACGGCGTGGGCCTCAACGACGAACAGGTCCAGCACGTGTTCGACCGGTTCTGGCGCGCCGATCCATCGCGCAAACGCACCCTGGGCGGCTCCGGGCTGGGCCTGGCGATTTCACTGGAGGACGCGCACCTGCACAACGGCTGGCTCCAGGCCTGGGGCAGAGTCGGGGAGGGGTCCTGCTTCCGGTTGACCGTGCCCCGTAGGCAGGGGGAGGACATCGTGTCCTCGCCGTTGCCGCTGCCCCCTGCCGACGCCCTCATCAGCGGTGCGGCACTCGTTGCGGGACCTGCCACCAGCGATGGGTCGGTGCGCGTGCAGACCGGCAGCATCCCCATCGTCGTCGAACTCGATCAGGCCCCGGGCACCCCGCCCGCGGCGGAAGGAGACCGGTCATGAGTGCTACCCGGGCAGGGCGCACGCGGGTGCCCGCAGCGCTTGCCGGCGCTCTGTGCCTACTCCTGCTGCTCACGGGTTGTATTTCGATTCCGCGCTCGGGTCCGATCGGGCAGATCGACGTTGATTCCAGCGAACCGGGTCAGGTCAGAATCGATCCCGACGGCCCCGTGACAGGGGCCAGCCAGGACCAGATCGTGCGTGGATTCCTGGCCGCCGGCACCGGTTCGGCCTCGAACTTCGCCGTGGCCAGGTCTTTCCTGACCGACGATCTGGCGGCTTCCTGGGAACCCCTGGAGTCCGTCTGGGTCCTCAAATCGGGCCACAGCCTCGACTCCATCAACTCCGAGGTGACCAGCGATTCGCAGACCGTCAGTCTGACCCTGCCGGTGCAGGCCCATATCGATTCGACACGGGTCTACCGGGAAGCCGCCGCCGACTCGGAGCGCACGGTGAAGTTCACCCTGCGGCAGGTCAATGGGGAATGGCGGATCTCCAAAATGCCGGCGGGCATCGTGGTGACTCCGGCGAACTTCTCCAGCATGTTCCAGGCCCATTCCCTGTATTACTACACCCCCGACTTCAAATATGCGGTACCCGACACCCGCTGGTACCTGCGCAGTGGCTCGGCCGGCCGGGAACTGGTGGCCGATCTATTGGCGGGTCCCGCCGACTATCTCAAGGGCGCCGTCGTGCCCGCCGTGGGCTCGGGGCGCGGCAAGCTGGGAGTGGGATCCCTGAGCGTCTCCGACGGAGACGCCGCGGTCGAACTGTCCGGGGACCCTCAGTTGAGCGCGCGCGATGCCGAGCGCCTGGCCAAGACCGTGGCGCTGTCATTGCAGTCGATGCCCTCGGTGCGCGATGTGACGGTGACGGGTGCGGGGATGCCCGAGGACGTGGATACCGCGAATCTGCCCAACACCGAGGTCGAGGTACCCGGCAGGCCCGTCGTCCTGCAGGACGGACGGTTGGTGGAACTGGGCGGGGACCGGACCTCGTCTCTGCCTCTGCCCGCACCGAAGAAGGGCGCTGGGAATCCGGCCAGGGACTACACCGGCCGGGTCTTCGCATACCTGGCCGCGGGAGAGCGCGAACTTCATCGGATGACCGTGGGGGGCCGGAAGGACACAGTGGTCGTCAGGGGAAGCTCACTGGCGGCCCCCAGCTTCGATCGATTCGGTTGGCTCTACACGGCCGAGTCGGACACGGGCCGGCTCAAGGTGGTCGGGCCCGACGGGGAGATGAAGACGCTCAAGGCCGGTTTCCTGTCCAAGCGGACCGTGACGGCGGTGCGGGTCTCGCGGGACGGGTCCAGGTTGGTCGTCCTATCGACCGGCTCGAAGGCGGACAGCCGCCTGGACTATATCGGCATCGTCCGTGATTCGGATCAGGCTCCGCGGGAGTTGTCCGGGGACGCGCCGTTGTCGGCGGGCGAGTCGTTCTCCGACCTGCGCGATGTGTCCTGGGCCGGTACCGACACGCTTGTGGCATTGGCCGCACTGGAGTCCGGTGGGGATCTGCAGCCCTACACCCTGTCGTCCTCCGGAATGTTCGCCGCACGTGGCTCGGTGTCCGAGGGCACTTCGATCAGTGCGGGCACGGACCTGCGCTCGATGCGCATCGGCACCAGAGCCGGCGACGTGTACAGCTATCAGGGGGGCGCCTGGCAGAAGCTCGTCGGCATCAAGTCCTATGAGCCGGCGTTCCCCGGCTGAGCCTGCCCGCGGGACTGCTGCACAGGCGCTCCACAGCCGGGTGACCGCCGGTCACAGCCGGGCCAGGGGCTTGTGGGTGCGTCCTGGGCCGATCATGCTGGTCGGGTGGGACTGTGGAGCGAATTGGCCGAACTCCTCCTGCCGCCGACCTGTGCGGGCTGCGGGGCGGAGACCGTGAGCCTGTGCGGGGTGTGTCTGAGCCATCTGGATAGCCCGCCCCGCTGGAGCCTGCCCCGCTATGGGACACAGCGTGTCTGTGGGGCGGGAGAATACACGGGAGTGCTGCGTGAGGTCCTGGTGTCGTACAAGGCCCGTGACAGGCGCGATGTCCTTCCCGTGCTGGGCCTCGTACTGGCGCGCACGATCGTGGCGGCGCTGGCGGAGTCAGCAGGCGTCGAGCCGGCGCGCGGCCTGGTGCTGGTGCCGGTCCCGGCAAGTGCCAGGAGCGCGCGCGAACGCGGGGGCAACCACGTTGCGGCCTTGGCCGGGGCGGCCTGCCGTCTGCTGGGTGCGGACGGGCTGGACGCCCGGGTGGGCGAGCTGCTGCGGGTCAGAGGCGCCCACCGCGATCAAGTGGGCCAGGGCAGCAGGGGCCGGCGGGCGAATGTCCGCGGCACACACGCAGTGGCCGATCCGGCCGCTGCCAGACGGCTCGTCGCGCTGCGGCCGGTCGTCGTCCTCGTCGACGATATCTGTACGACCGGAGCGACCCTGGCCGAAGCGGCCCGCGCGCTCGGGCGTGTGCAAATCCAGGTTGATTCCATTGCGGTTTTGGCAATTACCGGCGATGCCGCACACCGGGATACCGCGGCTGGTATGTAATGGAGACACCCCGAACGGAACGGATCGCGGATCATCCCGATGCCGCCCAAGGCGGGGTCGCCAATCCCTCAGGGATCAAAGGAGAAACAGCATGGACATCGTGGTCAAGGGTCGTCACCTGAACGTCTCGGACAGTTTCCGGGCTCATGTCGAGGACAAGGTATCCAAGGTAGAACAGCTCGCCCCGCGCGCTCTGCGGGTCGAAGTGGTTCTCACCCACGACGGCAATGTGAAGCATCCGGAGACCTCGGAACGTGTCGAGATCACCGTCGTTGCCAAGGGCCCGGTGCTGCGCGCCGAGGCCTGCGCCTCCGATAAGTACGCAGCCCTCGACCTGGCCTGGGCGAAACTGCTCGAGCGCCTGCGCCGGGCCCGCGACCGCCAGAAGGTCTCGCGCCAGGGCAAGCACAGGGCGGAATCCACAGCGGAGGCACTGAGCCGGCTGGAGGTCAAAGAACCCCTGCTCGACCAGAGGGACGACACCGGCCTCGACGAGGCGACCGTCGACCAGACGGGTGGCCGGGTGCCGGCAGAGGGCCAATCGCCCGTGGTGCTGCGCGAGAAGACCTTCCCCGCCGCCCCGATCGCGATCGACGAGGCCCTCAACCGAATGGAGATGGTCGGTCACGACTTCTACCTCTTCATCGACGTGCACACGCAGAAGCCATCGGTCGTCTATCGGCGGCGCGGCTGGAGTTATGGTGTGATCGCCCTCGACGAATCGCTGGTCGCAGCCGACTGATCCGGGTTCCGGAAATCGGAATCGCCACGGCGCCCCGCCTCCTGAACAGGAGGCGGGGCGCCTGCGTGTGTGCGGCCAAGCGGTGGGCGAGTGAGGCAACACTCAGGTGCGACGCGTTAGAGTAGTGCCTTGGAGAACCGGCGGAGCCGGGATGGACAGAAGACCTGAGTGATGTAACAAGGAGAACCGTGGCCAATATCCTCGAAAAGGTGCTTCGCATGGGCGAAGGACGCACGCTGAAGAAGCTGCGCAACTATGCCGATGCGATCAACGCCCTGTCAAACGAATTCGAGGGCATGACGGATGCGGAACTGCGCGAGGAGACCGATCGGTTCCGCGAGAGGATCGCGGATGGGGAGTCCCTGGACTCGTTGCTGCCGGAGGCCTTCGCCGCGGTCCGCGAGGCCTCGGCGCGCACTGTTGGAATGCGTCACTTCGACGTTCAGCTGATGGGCGGGGCCGCCCTGCACCTGGGCAATATCGCCGAGATGAAGACCGGTGAGGGCAAGACCCTGGTCGCCACTGCCCCGGCCTATCTCAACGCCCTGGCCGGCAAGGGCGTGCACATCGTCACGGTCAACGACTTCCTGGCCGGCTACCAGTCGGAGATCATGGGTCGTGTCTTCCGCTTCCTGGGCATGACCACCGGCTGCATCCTGTCCTCGATGAGCCCGGACCAGCGGCGCAAGCAGTACGCCGCGGACATCACCTACGGCACGAACAACGAATTCGGCTTCGACTACCTGCGTGACAATATGGCCTGGTCGCCCGAGGAGATGGTTCAGCGCGGGCACAATTTCGCCATCGTCGACGAGGTCGACTCGATCCTCATCGACGAGGCCAGGACTCCCTTGATCATCTCGGGTCCCGCAGACGGCGATGCCAACCGCTGGTACGGAGAGTTCGCGAATGTGGTCAAGCGGCTCAAGGACGAACGCGACTACGAAGTCGACGAGAAGAAGCGCACGGTCGGTGTGCTGGAACCGGGGATCGAACGCGTCGAGAACTACCTGGGCATCGCCAATCTGTACGATCCGGAGAACACCGCGCTGATCGGCTTCCTGAACAACGCGATCCGGGCCAAGGAGCTGTTCAAGCGCGATAAGGACTATGTCGTGCTCGACGGAGAGGTGCTCATCGTCGATGAGCACACAGGCCGCATCCTCAAGGGCCGACGGTACAACGAGGGCCTGCACCAGGCGATCGAGGCCAAGGAGGGCGTCGAGGTCCAGGCGGAGAACCAGACCCTGGCGACCGTTACCCTGCAGAATTACTTCCGCCTCTACGGCAAGCTCTCCGGCATGACCGGCACGGCGGAGACCGAGGCCGCCGAGTTCATGTCCACCTACAAGCTGGGTGTGGTGCCGATCCCCACGAACAAGCCGATGCGGCGCATCGACCAGGCGGATTTCGTGTACAAGAACGAAGTGGCGAAATTCGACGCGGTCGTCGAGGACATCGCCGAACGCCACGAATCCGGTCAGCCGGTTCTGGTGGGTACGACCAGCGTGGAGAAGAGCGAGTACCTATCCCAGCAGCTGGCCAAGCGGGGCATTGCGCACGAGGTTCTCAATGCGAAGAACCATGCGCGCGAGGCCGCAATCGTGGCACTCGCCGGCCGTGCGGGCGCGGTGACCGTTGCGACGAACATGGCCGGCCGTGGTACCGACATCATGCTCGGAGGCAACGCGGAATTCATCGCGGTGGCCGAAATGCAGTCGCGCGGCCTGGATCCGCAGGAGGATTCCGAGCGCTACGAGGAGGTCTGGCCGGAGGTCCTGGCCGCTGCAGAGGCAACCGTCGAGACCGAGGCCGAGGACGTCCGTGCGGCGGGCGGCCTGTACGTTCTGGGCACCGAGCGCCATGAGTCGCGTCGTATCGACAATCAGCTGCGCGGCCGCTCCGGGCGTCAGGGCGACCCCGGCGAATCCCGGTTCTACCTGTCGCTGACCGACGATCTGATGCGGCTGTTCGGTTCCGGCGCGGCCGAACGCATCCTGGCGACCGCCAATGTTCCCGATGATGTGCCCCTGGAATCGAAGATGGTCTCCCGCGCCATCCTCTCAGCGCAGTCCCAGATCGAACAGCGCAACGCCGAGCAGCGCAAGAACGTCCTGAAGTACGATGACGTGCTCAACCGCCAGCGCGAACTCATCTACGCCGAACGCCGCAAGGTGCTCGACGGTGAGGATATGAAGGACCAGGTTGCGGCCTTCCGTACGGAGGTCATCGAGTCGTACATCACCGCGGCGACCCACGGACCGGCCGAGTCCTGGCAGATCGACGAACTGTTCACCGCGCTGTCGGATCTCTACGATCCCAGTATCGATGAAAACGACCTGATCGCCGATGTCGGTTCCAAGGCGAATCTGAGCCGGGACAAGCTGGTCAAGGAGATCGGGTCGGACGCCGACCTGGCGTACGACAAACGTGAGGCTGCCCTGGGCGACGGAGCGATGCGCGAACTGGAGCGCCGTGTCATGCTGTCGGTGATCGACAAGCGCTGGCGGGACCACCTCTACGAAATGGACTACCTGAAGAATGGCATCGGTCTACGTGCCATGGCCCAGCGCGACCCCCTGGTCGAATACCAGCGCGAGGGCTTCGAGATGTTCACCGCGATGCAGGACGGCATCAAGGAGGACGTCGTGCGGATGACCAACAAGCTGGAGGTCACGGTGACCGTGGACCCGGGTGAGGATCTGGACGACCCCAGTGACGACACCTATGAGGTGGGTGCGGCCGAGCTCGAGCGCAAGCAGCAGCCGCTGCTGCTCTCGGGGCCCGATGGTGATGCGGTCGAGTCCTCCGAAGACGATGAGACGCAGCAGGCTCCGCAGAACAGGGCGGAACGCCGGGCCGCCAAGAAGCGCAAGTAGCGCACCCGCGTCCTCACAGGCCGGAGAAGGCAGTGGCGATCCAGCGGTCGGCGATCAGCTCCAGCCGTAGGGCGAGTGCGCGATGACGGCGGGAGGTCGCGACCACCAGCGCGGCCTCGGCCACGGTCTGTGAGAGTCTACAGATCCGGGGGACTCCGGCTCCGAGGACCCGGGTGGCGGGTCCACCGGATCCCACTAGGCGTTCGCGCAGCGCCGCTTGCCGGCACAGTCGGGCGAACAGTTCGGGGTCGACCCAGCGGGCGATGGTGGCAGGCCGGCGTAGTCCACAGGAGACCTCGAGGGCGGCGATCGCCAGTGATCGGGCGGTACGGGCCACGAGTTCGGAGTCGATCGGGGCACGCGGTTCCGCCGGCTGGGCCACCGGTGGTGGAGCCGGGCGACGGCGGGACGGTGCCGGCCGGGGGCCGCGCAGGCGGGGCAGGTCCTGGACTCCGTCGAGCTGGATGGTCATGGCATCTCCAATCGAAGACCGGGCATGATGAGGTTGGGGTTGGAGCCGATAAGGCTCTTATTGTGGCTGTAGATGTGATCGACCTGCTTCGCTAGCCGAGCCGTCGTGGGGTGTTCGGTTCCTTGGGCGCTCAGCTGCGCGCGTGCTATCGACCAGAGGTTGTCCCCGCGGACGACGGTGACGATTGCATGCTGGGAGGTCCGTTCCGGGGCGGCCGGGGAGCTCTGCGGCGCGTCGGGGAGAGGGCCCTGAGCATTCTTCGGCCGGTCCCGCGGCGGAATAGGTGACTCTGCAGTCGACTCTGCGCGCGGCGGTGACGACGAGCCGGTGGCGGTGTTCTCCGGCCGTTGTGGCGCCGCCGTGGTTGGCCAGCCCGGATCGGTCCGGGAGGTGGGCCAGCCGGGCGAGCCGGCACTGGGCACGGGCGAGTCGGGTTCCGTCTGCATCGCGGCCTGAGCCGGCAGGGCTGCCGCACCGAGTCCCGTCCCCAGCGCGCCGGCGAGGGCGACGCGGGCGATTCTGGGACTCAGGGTGCAGGCGGCCCTGCGCAGCGTCGGCGCACCGGGCAGGTGCAGGACGTCGGTCAGCCGGGCCAGGCCGGCTAGGCACAGGGCCAGCTGGATGGTGAGGACGTAGAGGCAGCCCAGGCCGGAGAGGACGAGCACGAGGCCTGCGGCGATATCGCCGGACCGCAACTCGTCTATCAGCCCGGGCGCAAGGTTAAACAGAATCGCCTGTGGAACGAGCGGAAGCAGAACGATCGAGCATGTCAGCAGTCGTCGCATGGCTACTCCTAGCAAGGGGTTTTCAATTGCCATAACTATTGCAAACAGCATCAAACAGTGTCAATAGATTTTTTGGAAGTCATGTGCTTGTCATCACACGTTCGGTATAGCAAGATGAACACATGGACGAGTTGAACCGCTTCGAGCGCGTTTTCGCGGATCTCGAGGCCCGTATCGACGCTGAAGAGCGTTCCGACCGTCTGGCCCAGGTGCCGGACCTGATGCACGAGTCGTATGCGGATCATGGTCTGGTCGAGCGAGTGGCCGGACTGCTGGGCACCCGGATCGAAGTCACCGTGCAGGGCCATGTGTTCACAGGCTCACTCGTCGATCAGGGGGAGGGGTGGCTGGCGCTGGAGACGCCCGCACGCCTGCTCGTCGCGCTGCGCGCGGTGCAGCTGTTGCGGGTGCCGGTCCGGGGTCGGGTACCGGCGGATCTGTTGAGTGCGTTGTCCCTTGCCTCACCGTTGCGGGAATTGAGCCGACGCCGTGTTCCGGTGCGCATCGCCCTGGTCGGCGGACTGGTGGTCGAGGGGAGGATCGCTGCGGTGGGCGGGGACTATATGCAACTGCGGGCAGCGGATCACCATCAGGTGATCCCGCTGCCCGCAGTTGATTTCGTCCAGGAACTGCTGTGAGCCTACAGGTCCGCTGCCCCCGATTCGATTGCGGAGCGGGTCTCCCGGTACATCCGCTGGATGTAGTCCTCGAGCTCCGTCTTCTCCACCCGCCACTGTCCGCGGCCGCCGACTTTGATGGCCCGCAGTTCTCCGGATCGGACCAGTGCCCTGGCCTGGGCGGCGGAGACGTTGAGTACCTCCGCGACATCGGTCAGCGGCAGGAAGCGTGTTTCAACCACCATGGGGGACCCCTCCATTCACTAGGATACGCGCAACTCGCAATGAAAGTTCCTTTGCCGACTGACATTATCGAATAACGCTGTTTGTTACATTTAACCACTATCCACAGTAAGATGAAAGGAAAGATCGTGGCTTCCCATGGAACTCCCCGTTTTTCTCGACCCCGACTCCGCGATCCCCGTGTGCTGATTGGCGTGGTCCTGGTCCTGGCCAGCGTGCTGGGCACCTGGTTCATCGTCAGACAGGCGGCGCAGACGACGCGGGTCTGGGCCGCCGCACACGTTCTGGTCCCCGGCGCTGTGCTCGCCGAAGGCGATCTGACCGCTACAGAGGTCAGCCTGCCGGGCAACGCCGGGGCCTATCTGTCGGCGCACGATGCCGCACCCATCGGCTCCACGGTCCTGAGATCGGTGGGAGCGGGCGAGCTGGTTCCCGCGGGCCAGCTCGGCTCACAGGAGCAGTTGCAGGGCCGGCTGTTGAGCCTCGACCTGTCCGAAAGTCTGCCGCAGGCGGTGACGGCCGGCAGCAGAGTGGACATCTGGGCAGCCGATTCCGATGCGGAGACGGTCGAGCCGAAGGAGATTCTCTCCGGCATCGACGTGGTCAACGCAGACCATTCGGCCGGTGGCTTCGCGCAGGCCTCCGGTGCCAGGCTGGAGGTTTTCGTGCCCACGGACAAACTATCCCAGATCCTGGCCGCCCAGGCGTCCGGCCACCGGATCTCTGCGGTCTCGGTGCCGGCCGCCACCACAGAGGCGATGCCATGATCGGGCTCATCGTCGCCCTCGATGCCGAGTTCGAGGCGGGGGTCGTCGCACGCCTGGGCGAGGTGCCCGATCTGACCGTCATCGCTCGTCCCGCAGATGAGGCCGAGCTCCTGGCCCTGGCAGCGGCCGGCGAGGGCCAAGTCGTGCTGTTGGGACGTTATTTCCCCGGTCTCGACGCCGATGTCGTGCGCGGGCTCAAACACACGGGGGTGCACATCCTGGCCATGGGTCAGGAGGCCGATTTCCGGGGGTGGGACCTGCCGGTGGCCGGGCTCGACCTGCCCGTCGCAGACCTGGCGGCGCGGATCCGTTCGAGCGCCGCCAGCGTGGTGGCTCCGCCGCGGCCGGCGCAAAAGCCGGCCGAGGCGCGGCGCACGGGTACGATCATCGCGGTCTGGGGTACTGCCGGGGCGCCGGGGCGGTCGACCGTGGCCGCCGCTCTGGCGCAGCGCCTGTCCTTGGTCGGGGAGACAGTGCTGTGCGATGCGGACACGGTGGCGGCCAGCCAGGCGGTCCTGTTCGGGGTGCTCGACGAGGCTCCGCAGATCGCGGCACTGTGCCGGTTGATGCGCTCCGGGCGACCAGCTCCCGAGGCCGTCTCCGCCCAGCTGAGCAGTGTGGCCCCCGGGCTGCGCCTGATCACCGGGATGAGCCGGGCGGACAGATGGCAGGAGGTCGGACCGGGCGTGCTGGGAGAAGTACTCGAGGAACTGCGCGCGCACGCCGCGGTGACCGTCGTGGACGTCTCCGACCGGCTCGACGGGGAGGAGTTCGACCCGCACTCCGACCGCCACGGTGCCACCCGGGCGGTGTTGGCCGCGGCCGACCACGTCCTCGTGCTCGGCAATGCCGACCCGCTGGGGCTGCTCCGGCTGGTCAATCTCGTCACCTCCGATGACTTCGCACAGCTGACGGACAGGGCGACCATCGTGGTCAACAAGGTCAGGGAGTCCGCCGTCGGCCCCGATCCGCAGTCCGTCGTATCCGCAACCCTGAGTCGGTTCGTCGGTGTTCGACAATACTGCTTCCTCCCTGCCGCGGGGGAGGACCTGGACCGGGCGCTGCTGGCCGGGCGCAGCATCGGCGAAGCGGCGCCGCACAGCGCATTCGTCGAGGCGATCGACGCGCTGCTGACCGAAATGCCCGGCCTGCCGCGCCCGGCCACCCGGCGGCGCAGCCTGCGGGGTGTGCGAAAGGGCAGGGGCCGACGGCGCCGCGTAGCACGTTTGTGACATCCCTCTGACACAATGGGGGCATGCCCGTGACCGAAGCGATTCGCTGCTATCTTCCCACCACGCTCGGCGCCCTCGCAGCCGCCTGGGAAACCCTGCCCACCACATCCGTGACGGTCTTCGCGCCGGCGGACACCGGCCTGCGCGGCGAGGCGCGGGAGGAGGCGGAATGGACCGCCTTCGAGGTCGCGGCGGCCCAGGCCGTGGATCCGGCACTGACCACCGGAGAGCCGCGGGTGATCCTCGCCCTGGACGCGGGCGTGCGGCCGGCGGACCGGCCCCTGGGTGTCTATCCCGGCGTCGTGACGTACGCCCTGCCCGGAATCGAATCCGCGCGGATCGTCTCGGCCCATATGGACGAGGCCGCGACCATCGACGCGGTGGCCGGCCAGGACGCTCAAACGGCGGCTCAGACGTTGTTGTCCGCGGATCTGCTGTGGTATGACGCCGCGGAGATCCCCCTGCTCATCGACTCATCGTCCCAGGGGCCCGCCGCGGCCTGCGCGGGGATAGAGTGAGAGGACATCAACGACGATGAACAATCCGATCCATAGAGGAGAAGAAGTGGCAGAGGTCTACCAGGCCCAGCTCGCGACCGCATGGCAGGAGATCACAGGGGAGGAACCCCCGGAGGATTTCCTGCGCGAATACTATCCCCGCATCGACAGGTACGAATTCGAGGCCCTGGGCGCCAAGGCCATGGCCGGCTGCGCCTGGGATCACCTGCGCACGGCCCGGCGTTTCACCGGCACCGCACCGGTTGTGTCACTGCACAATCCGGAACCGGGCGATGCGGACTACACGGGAAACCACACCAGGATCGCGATCGTGGTCACCGATGTGCGCTACCTCGTCTCGTCAGTCACCGCGGCGCTGAGCTCCACCGGATATGTGATCCGCCGGGTGCACCATCCCACCCTCATCACCCTGCGCGACTCCGCTTCGCCCGAGCAATTCACGGTCGCCCGCAAGGGTCTGTTGCACACCGATACGCAGGCCCTGCCGACCCTGGCCGAGGTGGACAGTCCAGAGGCCCGCATCCCGCGGCGCGAGTCATGGCTGCTGATCGACATCGACAGAATCGCACCGGAATCCTTCGACGGGCTGGCCGGCGCGCTCGAGCACATCATCGCGGTGATCCGCGCAGCGGCGGCCGATGAGGCCGCGATGGCGGAGCGCGCCCATACCCAGGCCGCTGACCTGCGCGAGCGCGCCCCGCGTCCCGAGCTGGCGGCCGAGGCCATCGAATCCGCCGACTTCCTCGACTGGATCGACGGCCGCTTCGCCTTCATGGGCTACCGCGAGTACCGCCTGGTCGAAGCCGGGGGCAGTACCCGGCTGGAGCCCGTCGAGGGCACTGCACTGGGCATCAGCGCCCTGCGCGACACCACCGTCTCGCCTCTGTCGAAGTCGGTCTCCTCCCATGCCAGGGACCCACACGTGCTGGTCCTGACGAAGGCGAATTCCCGTTCGCAGATCATTCGCCGCGGGTTCATGGACTACCTGGGCGTGAAGGTCTTCGACGAAGCAGGGGAGATCGTCGGGGAGCGTCGTTTCGTCGGCCTGTACACCGCGCCCATGTACAACGCCTCGGTGCTGGACGTACCGGTGCTGCGCGCCAAGGTCTCCTGGATCATGCAGCACTCGGGGCTGCTGCGCGATTCCCATTCCGGGACCGAACTGCTGGGCGCCCTCGAATCGTTCCCCCGTGACGATATGCTCCAAGCCGAACCGCAGGACGTGCTCGACATCGTCTTGACCGTCATCGACTTGCAGGAGAAGCGCGAGTCCTCGGTCTTCATTCGCCGCGATACCTATGAACGCTATGTCTCCGTCCTGGTCTACGTCCCCCGCGACCTCTATGACACGGCCTCGCGCCTGCGGGTCGAGGCGGTCCTGCGCGATCTGTACCGGGCGGACAGCGTCGACTTCGACGTGCTGCTGTCGGACTCGATTCTGGCGCGTCTGCACTTCGTCGCCCGGGTCGGCCGCGATGAGATGCTGCCGGACATCTCGCCGGAGGTGGTGGCCGAACGCATCAAATCGGCCGTGAGATCCTGGTCCGAGGACCTGGAGGAACTGCTGGCGCCATCGGACGAGAAGCTGTCCCAAGCGGCCTCGGAGCGTGCCAGGCTGTGGGCACACGCCTTCCCTGCGGATTACCGGGAGCACCAGACGCCGGAACAGGCCCTGGCCGATGTGGATCGGTTCGACACCCTGGTGACGGACCTGGCCCCGCGGGTGATGCTGCACCGGGAACCGGGTACCGATGAGCACCATCTGCGCCTTGCCCTGTACCGTCTGGCCCCGGCCGGCCTGTCGGCAATCGTGCCGCACCTGTCGAATCTGGGCGCGCAGATCCTCGACGAGAGGCCGTATCGGATCGATCTGGCCG
Organism: Brevibacterium sp. 91QC2O2; assembly: GCF_024580695.1. Taxonomy (NCBI): domain Bacteria; kingdom Bacillati; phylum Actinomycetota; class Actinomycetes; order Micrococcales; family Brevibacteriaceae; genus Brevibacterium; species Brevibacterium sp. 91QC2O2. The sequence continues at coordinate 67,059 of NZ_JANIJY010000011.1, forward strand.
ACGGCACTCAGCGTTACATCTACGACTTCGGCCTGGAGTTCTCACGACCGGTCGATCGCGAGGACTTCGCTCGGATCGAGAGCGCCTTCGCCGCAGGGTGGAGGGGGCTGCGGGAGACGAGTTCACTCGACAGCCTCATCATCGCGGGCCTGAGCTGGACGGAACTGACGGTACTGCAGGCGCTGGGCGCCTATCTACGCCAGGCCGGGCTGGCCCTGCGCGAACGCACCATGGCCGGCATTTTCACCGCCCATCCGGAACTGGCCGGCCTGCTCGTCACGTTGTTCACCCGCCGGTTCGATCCCGCGATCGACTCCGCCGAGCGCGAGCGCCTGGTGGCGGAGGCCGAAGAGCGCATCGAGGCGAGCCTGGCACAGGTCGCCACGCTCGACGCAGATCGCCTGGTCAGGGCCATGCGCATGCTCATCCGCGCCCTGGTCAGGACCAATGCCTTCACAGCCGGGCCCGACACCCTGCCACAGACACTGGCCTTCAAACTTCATCCGACCGAGCTGTCGTTCGCGCCGAAGCCGCGTCCGGCGATCGAGGTCTGGGTGTACTCGCCGGAGGTCGAGGGCGTGCATCTGCGCTTCGGCAAGGTAGCACGCGGCGGCCTGCGCTGGTCGGACCGGCCAGACGATTTCCGCACGGAGATCTTGGGCCTGGTCAAGGCGCAGATGGTCAAGAACGCCCTGATCGTGCCCACCGGTGCCAAGGGCGGTTTCGTGCCCAAATACCTGCCGGACCCGACGGTGGACCGCAGCGCCTGGGCGGCGGCCGGGCAGCACGCCTATGAGAAATTCATCGGGGCGCTGCTGGACCTGACTGACAACCTGGTGCAGGGGCCGGCGGGGCAGACCGTGGAGCACCCGGACTCGGTTGTGCGCTATGACGGTGACGACACCTATCTGGTGGTGGCCGCTGACAAGGGCACTGCGCGCTTCAGCGATATCGCCAACGGACTGGCGATCTCCCGCGGCTTCTGGCTGGGCGACGCCTTCGCCTCGGGCGGTTCGGTCGGCTACGACCACAAGGCCATGGGAATCACCTCGCGCGGCGCGTGGAAGTCGGTGGAGCGGCACTTCCGCGAATTGGGCGTGGACACATCCCGCGAGGACTTCACCGCGGTGGGCATAGGCGATATGAGCGGCGATGTGTTCGGCAACGGCATGCTGCGCAGTCGGCACACCAGGCTGATCGCGGCCTTCGACCATCGCGATATCTTCATCGATCCGGACCCGGAGCCCCTGGCGGCCTTCGACGAGCGCAAACGGTTGTTCGAACTGCCGCGCTCCAGCTGGCAGGACTACGACAAGTCCCTGCTGTCGGCCGGCGGTGGCGTCTACTCCCGCACGGCCAAGTCGGTGCTGTTGAGTACGGAGGCGGCCGCGGCCCTGGGCCTGGCCCCCGGCCGCTATACCCCAGGGGAATTGATCTCCGGGATCCTCAAGGCGCCGGTCGATCTGCTGTACAACGGTGGCATCGGGACCTATATCAAGGCCACGGGGGAATCCGATGCTGCGGTCGGCGATAAGGCGAATGAGGACATCCGGGTCACCGGAGCGCAGCTGCGGGCCCGCGTGGTGGGCGAGGGAGGCAATCTCGGGGCGACCCAGTTGGGCCGGATCGAGGCCGCACTGCACGGCGTGCGGATCAACACCGACGCCGTGGACAACTCGGCGGGTGTCGATACCTCCGACCACGAGGTCAACATCAAGCTGCTCATCGACGGGCTGATCAGGGCCGGGAAGTACCGGCCGGAGCAGCGCGAGGCCCTGTTGCTGGACCAGACCGGAGAAGTCGCCGATCTGGTGCTGGCGAACAACTACAGTCAGAACGCGGTGTTGGGCGAAGGGCGCGACGAGGCTCGCACGATGACCGGGGCGCTGATCCGATTGCAGCGGTTCCTGGAGGAACACGCCGGCCTGGACTCGGCAGTGGAGTTCCTCCCCGACGCCAAGACGATGAGCCGGCGCAGGGAATCCGGCGGCGGTTACGTCTCGCCGGAGCTTGCGGTACTGCTGGCATATGTGAAGATGCACGCGGCCTCCAGCCTGCTGGAATCGACGGTGCCCGATGAGTCGTTCATGGCCGGTGACCTGGCAGCGTACTTCCCCAGTGGCCTCGACGTCGACGCGGCCGATCTGGCAGGACACCCGCTGCGCCGCGAGATCGCCACGGCCCACCTGGTCAATCGGATGGTCGACCGCTCGGGCCTGACCTACATCTTCCGGATCATCGAGGAGACGGGGGCCAAGATCCCGCAGATCGCGCGGACCTTCGCAGCGGTCAGTGAGATCTTCGACCTCGACGAACACTTTGATACGATCTCGGCCCTGGACAATATCGTTCCCAGCCAGGTGCAGATCAAGCTCGTGCACGAATACGTGCGCCTGCTCGACCGGGCCTCGCGTTGGTTGCTCAACCTCTCTCCGGAGGCCATTGACGTGCCGGCCCAGATCGCGCGTCTCCAGCCGGTGGTCCGCAGCCTGCGGCCCCAGCTGCAGGGGATGCTGCGCGGTGCGGACCGGGCGGCGGTCGAAGAGCAGGCGGCGGCCTATATCGCCGCGGGTGTGCCAGCCGACCTGGCCTGGCGCACTGGCTCGCTGCTCGACGAGTTCGCCCTCCTGGATGTCGCCACCGTCGCCGAGCGCACGGGACTGGAGGCGCGGGACGTGGCCGAGGTCTACTACGGTGTGACGGACCTGTTGCGCGGGCAGGACCTGCTGGTGAGCATCGGCGCGCTGGACCGGTCCAGCCGCTGGTCGGCACTGGCCCGCGGCGCGCTGCGCGATGACTTCTACCAGGCCGTTCACTCCATCGCCCTGGTGGTGCTGGGCACCACCACATCGGCCAACCCGACCCCGGAGGAGCGGGCGGATGAGCGGATCGCCCAGTGGCAGGTGGAGAATCAGACGGCCCTGGACGCGGTGCGCTCGACCACCGATGAAGTGCTCGGCCTCGAACAGGCCGGACAGGCACCGCTGTCCGTCCTGCTGCGGATGATGCGCTCGCTGGTCCGCTCGACCCGGTTCAACAGTGGAGCCGGCGAATGAGCCTGTTGACCGATCAACTGGCAGCGGAGGGGGTGACGGACCCCGAGGACGTCGAATGGCTCCACCTCCTGGTGGGGGACTGGCAGCTGATCGCCGATCTCTCATTCGCCGATTTGGTGCTGTGGGTTCCCACCCTGTTGGAAGGCGATCGAGCCGGGGCGTTCCGGGTGGTGGCCCACTGTCGGCCGACCACCGGCTCGACGGTCTACCCGCACGACGAGGTCGGCACGCTGGCCAATGAGGAGGAACGTGGATTCCTGCAGCGGGCGGTCGACGCCAAGGCGATAGTCGCTGCGGGCGACACGGTACCGGCCCTGGCCGGTGCCGAGGCGATCCCGGTGGTGCGGGCAGGGCAGGTGATCGCCCTGCTGACCCGACATACAGAGGAGGGGCGCCGGATCGGCGCCTCACGGTTGGAACGCAACTACCGGTCCTCGGCGATGATGCTGTTGTCGATGATCGCCGAGGGCGAGTTCCCCCAGCAGAATGTGCCGTCGGGGGTGCGTCGCGGGGAGCCCCGGGTGGGCGATGGCCTGCTCGTACTCAACCGCGAGGGCAGGGTTCGCTATGCCTCGCCGAACGGGATGTCGGTGCTGCACCGGCTGGGCCACGACGGTGAAATCGAGGGTCGCTACCTCAACGAGGTCGTGGATTCGCTGATCGACCAGGTTCGCCAGGTCGATGAGGCATTGCCGATGGTGCTCACGGGCCGGGCGCCGTGGCGCGCGGAGATCGAAGAGGGCCGGATCAGTGTGTCCCTGCGGTCCATTCCACTCAAACGCGGCGGAGTGCGCACCGGGGCGATCCTGCTCGTCCGCGACGTCTCCGAAGTCAGGCGCCGGGAACGCGAACTGCTCAGTCGCGATGCGATGATCCGCGAGATGCACCATCGGGTGAAGAACAACCTGCAGACCGTCTCCGCGCTGCTCCGTCTGCAGGAACGGCGCCTGAAGTCCCCCGAGGCCAAGGCCGCGGTGGGTGAGGCGATGCGCCGGGTGCAGATGATCGCCACGGTGCACGATGTGCTGAGCAAGGGCATCGAATCATCCGTGGACTTCGACGAGATCATCGACAAGGGCATGCAGATGGCTCCCGAACTGGCTACGGCACAGGCGAGCGTGCACGTGCGCAGGGAGGGATCGTTCGGTTCGATCTCCTCGGCCGATGCCACCTCTCTGGCTCTGGCGCTCAACGAACTGGTGGCCAATGCCGTCGAACACGGCTTTCCGGTGGACGGGCTGGGACCCGATGACACGATCACCGGCGAGGTCGTGGTCAGGCCGGTGCGCCACGGTGAGCAGCTGACCGTCACGGTCTCCGACGACGGGGTGGGGCTGCCTCCCGGTGGGGGGCCCGGCAACGGCCTGGGCACGCAGATTGTCAAGACACTGATCAAGACCGATCTGTCCGGGGACATCACCTGGCGGCCGGGCCCCGGCGGGGGGACCGAGGCGGTCATCGAGGTGCCGCTGCGCGACGGCGTCTGAGCGTGCGGGCCGGCAGCGGTCCCGCCGAACATATGACTGGGCCCCGTCCGGATGGACGGGGCCCAGTCATATATTCGGCGCTCAGACGCCGGGTAGCCAGCCGAGTGCGCTCAGCCCGCGCGGCGGGCGCGCGCAGCGCGGCGCTTGAGGGCGCGGCGCTCGTCCTCGGACAGGCCACCCCAGACGCCGGCGTCCTGGCCGGTCTCCAGAGCCCACTGCAGGCAGGTCTCGGCGACCTCGCAGCGGCGGCAGACACTCTTGGCCTCTTCGATCTGCAGAAGCGCCGGCCCCGTGTTCCCGATGGGGAAGAACAGTTCGGGGTCCTCGTTCAGGCATTCGGCACGATGACGCCAGTCCATGGTGTCCTTTCATCAAACGACTGTGTGCGCCCTAGCGCCCACAAAAACAGGAGACCTGCGGGATGATCCGCAGATCTCGTACCCCCTAAGGTTCACACATGTGCGCGGACGCACACAAGAGGTGGGCTGTGTGAACTTTCTGACAAACTCCGCATCCACTTCGAAGCTTGTGCTCCACGTCATTCCCTGCTTATGTATCCCCTATGAGCAATGGAGCGAAAAGACGGCCGGGCGACTTGGCCGATGTGACCCTGATAGCGATCGACGGCGTGGCCCCGACGATTCACCCCGAAGCCTTCGTGGCTCCCGGAGTCACCCTGATCGGAGACGTCCGGTTGGCGGCGGGAGCAGCTGTCTACTATGGGTGCGTGCTGCGGGCCGAAGGGTCGACGATCAGTATCGGCGAGGGCTCGAATGTCCAAGACAACACGGTCATGCACTCGGACCCCGGAAAGCCGGTGACGGTCGGGGCCAGGGTATCGATCGGTCACCGCGCCCTGGTCCACGGGTGCACGGTCGACGACGACGTCCTGATCGGGATGAGCGCGACGGTGCTCAATAGGGCACACATCGGTTCCCGATCCCTCATCGCAGCCGGCGCGGTGGTGCTCGAGGACGCGGTGATCCCGCCGGAGTCGCTAGTCGCAGGGGTCCCCGCCAAGGTCCGCCGTGCCATGGGGGAGAAGGACATCGCCAGGGTTCTGGGCAATGCGAAGAACTACGAGAAGATCCGCGTCCTGCATCGCGAGCACGGCGAGATTATCACCACCTGAACTGCGCCGATGCGCACGCCTGTAGGACAATGGATTCGTGAATAACGTTCTTGATCCTTCGCAGAATCGTGTTGTCATCATCGGTGGCGGGCCCGGTGGTTATGAGGCCGCGCTCGTCGCCGCTCAGCTGGGTGCCGACGTCATGCTCGTCGAACGGCGACAGACCGGCGGTGCGGCGGTGCTCACGGATGTGGTTCCCTCGAAGTCGCTCATCGCCACCGCCGAGCGCATGGTGGAGATCAGCGAATCCGCGACCCTGGGACTGACCTCCTCGGGCCCCACCGAGGCGGACGCCCCGGTCAGTCCTAGCATGAACGTGCGCCCGGACATCGCCGTGATGAATGCCAGGATCAAACACCTGGCCGCAGCGCAGGCCGCCGACATCCAGGAGGGGCTGATCAATGCGGGCGTCAAGATCATCCACGGCACCGGTACCCTGACCGGTCGTGACGAGGTGGGCGTCGTCGAGGACACCGGCACGGAATACACCCTGCGGGCCGACACCATCCTGTTGGCGGTGGGGGCCAGCCCCCGCGAACTGGACTCCGCGAAGCCAGATGGCGAACGGATCCTGACGTGGAAGCAGCTGTACGACCTCGACGAACTGCCCGAACACCTCATCGTGGTCGGCTCCGGCGTCACGGGTGCGGAATTCGCCTCCGCCTACAACGCCCTGGGCGCCGAGGTCACACTGGTGTCCAGCCGTGACAGGGTGTTGCCCGGCACGGACGAGGACGCGGCCGAGGTCCTGGAACAGGCCTTCCGCCGGCGCGGCATGCACGTGCTCTCCCGTTCGCGGGCCCAGTCCGTCGTGCGCGACGGCGATGGGGTCCTGGTCGAATTGGCCGATGGGCGCAAGGTGCGCGGTTCTCACTGCCTGATGGCGGTCGGTTCGATCCCCAATACCGCGGACCTGGGTCTGGAGCGCGCAGGTGTGAGTGTCGAACCCTCCGGCCATGTGGTCGTCGACGGGGTTTCCCGGACCTCGCGGCAGGGGATCTACGCCGCCGGCGACTGTACGCCGGTATTCCCCCTGGCATCGGTGGCCGCGATGCAGGGGCGCATTGCGATGTGGCACGCGCTCGGGGATGCCGTGGCCCCGTTGAAACTGCGCAATGTCACCTCGAATGTGTTCACCGCCCCGGAGATCGCGACCGTCGGGTTCACCCAGGCGGATCTGCGCGACAACGGGCACTCGGTCGAGGTGGTCATGCAGCCGCTTGCCACGAACGCCAGGGCGAAGATGCAGGGAATCGACGAGGGCTTCGTCAAGATCTACGCGAACCGTGGATCAGGCACGATCGTCGGCGGCGTCGTGGTGGGTCCCAAGGCCAGTGAGCTCATCATGCCCCTGACCCTGGCGGTGGAGAACCGGATCAACGTCGACCGGCTGGCCTCCTCGTTCGCCGTGTACCCCTCGCTGTCGGGTTCCCTGACCGAGGCCGCGCGCAAACTGCACCACCGCGGCTGAGCAGGAGAACAAAGGCGTAGAACGCGGCCGGGGCCGGGGATGAACGATCATCCCCGGCCCCGGCCGCTTTGTGTGTTCTGCTCAGGCGAAGGTGACGATGGGGGTGCCTGCTTTCACGGTGTCTCCGGAGGAGACTCCGACGCTGGCCACGACGGCGTCGTGCGTGGCCTTCAGCGGCTGTTCCATCTTCATGGCCTCGATCACCGCCAGGGTGTCTCCCGCGGACACGGTATCGCCGTCGGTGACGTTGACGGAGACGATCGTGCCCTGCATCGGAGCGGTGAGGGCGCTCGCATCGTCGGTCCGGTTCGAGCCGCGTCGGCGCAGCCGGGAGCCACCCAGTCCGGTGGGGCGGGCGGGAACCGTAGTGCCGGACACAGATGTCAGCAGAGCACTGGGGACCTTGACGGTCAGCCGGTGCCCGTCGACCTCGACGACCACGTCGGTAGTCTCGTCGGCCGGCGCCGCGGTGCCCGGTGCGACCTTGTCGGCGGTGAAGCCGGGCATGAAGTCGGTCTCCAGCCATTTCGTGTCAACCGTGAAGTCGGTGGTGAAGGCCGGCGCCTCGAGCAGAGCCCGGTGCAGGGGCAGGAGCGTGGCCACCCCGTCGAGTGCGTACTCGGCCAGGGCCCGGCGGGCCCTGGCCAGGGCGGTCGCCCGGTCGGGCCCGGTGACGATGAGCTTGGCGAGCATGGGATCGAAGTCGGTGCCGACGACGGTGCCCTGGCGCACCCCGGAATCCATCCGTACCCCGGGCCCGGCAGGCTCGCGCAGGCGGGAGATGGTGCCGGTGGCCGGGAAGAAGTTCTGGGCGGGGTTCTCGGCGTTGATGCGGAATTGGATCGCGTGTCCGCGGGGCGTTGGGAAGGTTTCCGGCAGGGTCTGGCCGGCGGCGATTCGCAGCTGCCAGGTCACGAGGTCGACGCCGGTGACCTCCTCGGTTACGGTGTGCTCGACCTGGATCCGGGCGTTGGCCTCCATGAAGGTCAGGCGGCCGTCGGAGCCCAAGAGGAATTCGCAGGTGGCGGCGCCCGCATATCCGACCTCCGCGAGGATCCTCTGAGAGGCCCGCGTGATCGTGTCCAGCTGTTCGGAACTCAGGTGCGGGGCCGGGGCCTCCTCGAGCACCTTCTGGTTGCGTCGCTGCAGGGTGCAGTCACGGGTCGAGGCGACGAGCACCCGGCCGGTCCCATCGGCCATGCACTGGGTTTCGACGTGGCGGGGCTTGACGATTTGCTGCTCGATGAGGCATTCGGAGCGCCCGAAGGCGGATTTGGCCTCGCGGGCTGCGCTGGCCAGCGCCTCGGGCAGTTCGGCGGCCGAGGCCGCCGTGCGGAAACCTCTGCCACCTCCGCCGTAGACGGCTTTGACCGCGACCGGATAACCGATCCGCTCGGCGATGGAGAGCGCTTCGGCGGCCGATGCGACGGGACCGTCGGAGCCCCGTGTGATGGGCGCTCCCACCCGCTGGGCCACGGCCCTGGCGCCGGACTTGTCGCCGAGGCGGGCGATGGCAGCCGGCGGCGGACCGACCCACACGAGGTCGGCGTCGATGACGGCCTGGGCGAAGTCGGGGCTTTCGGAGAGATAGCCGTAGCCGGGATGGACGGCCTCGGCGCCCGCGCGCTGGGCCAGATCGACCAGGGTGGGGATGTCGAGGTAGGTTTCGGCGGCTGTGGTGCCGGGCAGCAACCAGGCATCATCGGCCAGCTCGACGTAATCGGCGGCGGCGTCGGCGGAGGTGTAGAGGGCGATCGCCTTGAGGCCCAGATCGTGGCAGGCGCGAATCACGCGCAGTGCGATCTCGCCGCGGTTGGCGATGAGCACCCTGGTGAAGGGGCGTCGGATGACGTCCGTCGAGTAGTCCTGTAAGTCGACCATCAAAACTCCTGAACCGATGAGTGGGAACGACCACAATGTAGTTCCTCGGTCCAAGGCCTTGTCGCCACCCGACAAAAGGTCGGTCGTAAAACTTTCCCGCCGAACTCAGCTCCCGGGCGTGTCCCAGAGGCTGGTCCAGGCCAGGCCGAGAGCCGCCGACATGCGTCGCAGGGTGGGCAGGCTCAAGCCGAGGACACCCAGGTGATCACCCTCGAGGGAGTCGACGAACGCACCGCCATAGCCGTCGATCGTCAGCGCCCCTGCGACTTCCAGGGGCTCGCCGGTGGCGATATAGGCCTCCAGCTCGGCATCGGTGATCCGGCCGATGTGCACGGTGGTCGTGCTGGTCGCCCGCTGTGTGCCGATCCGCTGCAGACCCATGGGCCCGGATTCGAGCCGGGTGAGCACATGGCCGGTGTGCAGGTGGGCGGTCCGGCCGGCCATGGCATGCCACACCTCTCTGGCACGTTGGGCGGTGTGTGGCTTGCCGATCGGCCGCCCGTCGAGTTCGAGCAGGGAGTCCGCCGCGATGACGGCCAGGACGTCACCGGGGGCGGTGGAAACGGGGCGGGGGTCCGCAGTGAGCCGCTCGAGGACCGCCGCCGACTTCGCATCGGCCAGGATCTGAACTTGTTCGGCGACCGAGCCGGGGGACTCGGCCGCAGTCACCGCGTCCTCGTCCACATCCGGGACGAGGATGAGAGGGGCGATGCCGGCGGCGCGCAGAATGGCCTGCCTGGTCGGGGACGAGGATGCGAGGACGACGCGGTTCATTCTTCTCCTTCACAGGACTGTGGCGGGGTCGAGACGACGACCAGACCCCGGTCGTGGGCGATCCGGCTGAGCACGGTCGCCGCGATCTGCTGGAAGCCCAGGGTGCTGGGGGCCAAGCCGGAATGGCTGAGCAGGCCGACCCTGGTGGTGCCGGCGAGGCTTTGGTGGATGGACACCGGTAGGCCCCCGGCGGCCGCGGTGGTGACCCATTGGGAACCCGAGAGCACGCGGGAGGACCGGCGCAGCACGCCCTGCAGGGGCCGTTTGACCTGCGGTAGTCCGCCCAGATCCGGGCAGGTCAGGACGATGATGCGGTAGCCGCCCTCGCGCTGCAACCGGGAGATCGCGCTGGTGAGCACCGGCAGACTCAGTGACCCCGTTACCGGGTGGATGACATCGTTCATACCCATGGACACGACGGCGTAGCGGGGAGCCGACGGACCCGTCTTGGAGCGTCGCATACCGTGATGGCGCAGCAGATCCGCGACCTGTGCGGCCACGTCCTCGGCCCTGGCGGAGGGGGAGGCCTGATCGGACAGGCGGACAGGTGATTCGAGCATCCGGCTCAGGCCACTGGCGATGAGTCGGCCGGGGCGGACCGCTTCGTTTCCGGCCAGCCAGGTGTCGCCGAGGAGTGCGAGGGCAGGTGTGTCGCCGTCGTCGTCGGTGATCGGGCGCGCGGGGCCGTGCGCGCTGTGGAGTTCATGCAGGACGGGCACCAGGCGTTCGGAATCGACGGCCAGGGCCCGGCGCAGTCGCTGGGACTGCCGGTAGAACAGTCCGCTGACGGCACCCAGGACGATGGGTCCGGCCGCGGCCACCGCCAGTGCCGTGCGCGCGCTGCGTTTCATTCGGGCTCCTCCTTACCGGGATCTCAAGTCTAGCGTGCGCGGATAGGCCGATCTCCGTATGCTGGGTCCATGAGTGAACAGCACACTGAGTTCTCCTCGGAGTCGACCTCGCCAAAGGGCGAGGGTCCCTATGTATCCTCCGGAGTCCGCCTGGCCGCTGCCTGGTCGTGGCGGGGCCTGGTCATCGTGGCGGCGGCCTTCGTCGCCCTGTATCTGCTGTCCAAGGTCGACATCATCGTCATGCCGGTGCTCATCGCCCTGCTGTTGTCGGCCCTGCTCACGCCCATGGCGGCCTTGCTGGGGCGCCACGGGTGGCCGCGTGGCCTGGCCGCCGCTACTGTGTTCGTCGGCATGATCGTCGTGGTGCTGGGCCTGTTGACCCTGGTGGGCCAGCAGATCTATGCGGGGTTCTCCAGCCTGTGGGATCAGGTCAAAGAGGGCGTCGAGGCGATTTCCACCTGGCTGGGCTCGAATCCCTGGGGCTTGGATTCGGGTCGCCTGTCCGAATACGTCAACATGGGCCTGGAGAAGGTCACGAGCGTACTCGAATCACAGAGCGGGGAGATCGCCAGTGGGGCCCTGGGCGCTGCCAGCAGCGTCGGCACCTTCATGACGGGCCTGGTATTGACCTTGTTCACCACGTTCTTCTTCGTCTATGACGGACACAAGATCTTCCCCTGGCTGGTCGGCCTGCTGCCTGCACGGGCCAGGGACCGCGTGGACAAGGCCGGGGTGACCGGCTGGTGGTCGTTGGTGCAGTACGTGCGGGTGCAGATCCTGGTCGCGGCGGTGGATTCCGTGGGTATCGGGATCGGTGCGATCTGCCTGCAGATCCCATTGGTCATCCCACTCATGGTGCTGGTGTTCCTGGGATCGTTCATCCCGATCGTCGGTGCCGTGGTCACCGGCTTCGTCGCCGTCGTCGTCGCCCTGGTGTCCAAGGGGATCGTCTCGGCCGTCATCATGCTCATCGTTGTCCTGGCGGTGCAGCAGATCGAGGGCCATGTCCTGCAGCCCTTCGTGATGGGCAAGGCCGTTTCCGTGCACCCGCTGGCCGTCGTCCTGGCGGTCTCGGCCGGCGGTTTCATGTTCGGAATTCTGGGTGCCCTGTTCGCGGTGCCCCTGGTGGCGTGCGGGAACACGGTGGTGCAGTCGCTGGCCGGTCGTGATCCGATCGCGGAGAACCAGGCGAAAGCCGCTGCCGCCAAGGAGGAGAAGCGGCGGAAGAAGGAAGCCAAGCGGGCGGCGCGCGGTTAGGCGGGCAGACTGCACAGAAGAGACGGTGCGGGCCGGGACTTGTGTCCCGGCCCGCCCCGTCTCTTCGGCGTTCTGTGCTTAGAAGGCCTCGGCCGACTTGATGGTGACCTCGATCGTACGTCCATTGGGTGCCTCATAAGACACCGTAGAACCGACCTTGGCACCGTTGACGGCTGTGCCCAGCGGAGACTTCTCGGAGAAGACCTCGACGTCCTCGCCCCCGCCAGCCAGCTCACGCGAGCCCAGAACGAACCGGCGGTCCTTCTTGCCCAGGGTCACGACGACGACCTTGCCCGGGGTGACGATGCTGGTGTCCGAATCGGCCTCGCCGACTTCGGCGTTGCGCAGCAGCACCTCCAGCTGGCGGATGCGGGCCTCCAGCTGGCCCTGCTCGTCACGCGCTGCGTGATAACCGCCGTTCTCCTTCAGGTCGCCTTCGTCGCGGGCGGCCTCAATGCGTTCCGCGACAGCCTGGCGACCGGGGCCGGACAACTCTTCGAGCTCCTTGGACAGACGGTCGTATGCCGCCTGGCTCAGCCATGTGGTCTCAGCGGACTGCTCGGTCATGATCGCTCCTTGTAGATGGACAGTGTCGGGCCCGATCGAATGTGCAGGCCCCCAGCAATGGTTTATCCCGGGTGAACAGGGTCACCCGGGATAAACATTGAACTTTTATTCTACCACGTACCAGCAGCGGTCCAACATGCCCTGCACGGCCTTCTGAGTCGTGCGCAGATGGGCGGTGACATGCACGGGATTCGCTTTGTCCGCCTGTGGGTCGGGCGCGATGTCAACCTCCCGGTAACCGACCACCGCTTCCTGGACGCTCTTGGCCTGTACTCCGCATCTGGTGGTCCTATGCGCATCGGGGACCAGGGCGATGGTCACCTCGGTGCGGGAGTCGTCGGGGACCGAGTACCCGACGTTCGTCGCCGTCTGGGGGCTGCCCTTGGGACAGAAGGAGAGCCAGGCGACCGCGGCGGTCAACAGCACCAGCAGCACGGCCGTGATGACGACCATGCGGCGGCGTCGGGTGGCGGTGGCAGCGGTGGGTGCCGCCTGTGCGTGCGTGGTGCGGCCGTACCTGGCCTCGAGTGAGGAATTCGTCGTATTCTCCGAATGCTGGGACCGATGTCTAGAGCTGCAAAGGGTACGCTACTGTATCCCGCGCGGCACTCGCGTACTAGTCTAGGGGAGGAACTTTTACGCCCCTGCACGGACCTGGATGTGAGTGTGAACCGATTGGACGAACGGCCGTATGAGGGACTGCGCCTGCTGGCGGCGCACGCCCATCCCGATGATGAATCCTCCAAGGGAGCCGGTACCACCGCCCTGTACTCCTCCTTGGGCGCTCAGGTGCTCATCGCCACCTTCACCGGCGGCGAGGCCGGTGACATCCTCAACCCAGCTGTAGCGCAGTCACCGGCGGCCATCCGGGACATCGCCGGACTGCGGCGCGAGGAAATGGCCAATGCGGCCGCGATCCTGGGCGCCGAGCAGCGCTGGATCGGTTTCGTCGACTCGGGGCTGCCCGAAGGCGACTTCGAAACCCAGACCCCGCATGGTTGCTTCTACAAGGTGCCCACCGATGTAGCCGCCCGACCCCTGGTCGGCCTGATCCGGCAGTTCCGGCCGCAGGTTGTGACGACCTACGACGAACAGGGCGGCTACCCGCACCCCGATCACATCAAGGCGCACATTGTGACGATGGCGGCGGTCGAGGCGGCGGCACAGCCGGACTACCATCCGGAGCTCGGCGCGGCCTGGCAGGTCCAGAAGGTGTACTACAACCAGGACCTGTCACCGAAGAAGTGGCGCCTGCTGGACGAGACCGTGCGCGCTCGCGGTCTGGAATCGCCCTTCACCGAGATCCTCGAACACTGGGCCGGCCGGCTGGAGCGGGATTCCTGGCTGTCCACGGTCATCACCTGCGGGCCCTTCGTCGACACCGCCGAACAGGCACTGCTGGCGCACCGGACCCAGATCGACCCGCAGGGCGGGTTCTTCTCCGCGACCAGACGGGCCGCCAAGCGCGTGCTGCCCACCGAGGACTTCGAACTCGTCGTGGACACGACGGGCCGCGGTCCCCTGGAACACCGGGACTATGTGGAATCGGATCTGTTCGCCGGCGTCACCGACGATGCGGGACACCGGGTCCCCGAGGACCGGCTCGATGCGATCGTCGACGCCAACGGCTGGCGTGAACCGGAGGGTCTGCAGTGAGCGATCTGTATCTGGCGCTGGCCGCCGCCACTCCGACTCCCACGACGGGCGGCGTGTCCTATCCCGATGCGGCGAAAGTCACCCCGGGGACCATCGGGTTCGTCGTGACGATCCTGATCGTCATCGCCGCGATCTTCCTGATGCGCGATGCGATGCGCCGGGTCCGCCGGGTGCGGGCACGCGACGATGCGGAGACCGAGTACTCGATCCCGTTGCGCAGCCCGCACGCCGTGCCCAACCGCAGCGATCTGCCGCCGGCCGACGAGCGGACGGTCGGAGACGAGACCGAGGGTGCAGCCGGGGCCGAGGACCCGGAGGACGGGAACCGGGGCTAGAACGGCCGGCTAGAGCAGCTGGAGGTCGGCGGCCACGGCCGCGACCAGCACCGCTGCCAGATGGCAGCCGTAGCCCAGCACCGTGCACGTGTGGAAGACCTCGTGGAAGCCGAAGACCGTGGGCACGGGGTCGGGGTGCTTGACCCCGTAGACCACGGCGCCTGCGATGTAGAGGGCGCCGCCTGTGACGATGAGGATGCCCACCGCGGTGTGTGCGGCCCACATGGCGGGCACATAGCCGACGCCCGCGACTCCGATGCCCACGTAGACCGGCACGAACAGCCAGCGCGGGGCCGCCGTCCAGACGAGTCGGAAGACCACCCCGGCGATCGCGCCCGCCCACATGATGGACAGCAGGATGATGCAGCTCTTCAGGGGCAACAGCAGGACGGCCAACGGGGTGTAGGTCCCGGCGATGATGAGGAAGATGTTCGCATGGTCCATCCGGCGCAGCAGCAGCCGGATGCGCATCCGCCACTTCCCTCGGTGGTAGGCCGCCGAGGTGCCGAAGAGCATCATGCCGGTCAGCGCGAACACCGCGGCGGCCAGCCGGGAGGCGATCGTGGGCGAGAGGATGACCAGGGCCAGGCCGCCGAGCACCGACACGGGAAAGGCCCCTGCATGGATCCATCCGCGCCAACTGGGCTTGGCCTGACCCATGAGCTTGCGCACCTCGTGCATGAGGGCGCGATGGCGGCGTCCGGCGGCGGGGACTGGTTCGGCGAGTCGGGCGTGCCCCGTGTGCCGATCGGGGGTGGGAGCCGGTGCCTGGGGGATTCCTGTCATGAACCAAGCGTAGCAGCGGAGTCTGGGAATACCCGATCCGAAAGCACGGTACCGTCACGGGTACCGCGGGACATTCGGTAGGCTTGTGCAGGATCGTCGGCCGTGTGGTCGGCATGGAGAGGACTCATATGTACCGGCCCGCGTGGCTGTATCGGATGTACGAACGCAAGGTGCTTCGGCAGCTGGCCCGCACCGATGCCATCCCTCACCATGTCGGGGTGATCACCGACGGCAATCGCCGCTGGGCCCGGGAATTCGGCACGACGACGGCGCACGGACATCAGGCGGGCGCCAATAAGATCATCGAGTTCCTCGGATGGTGTTCGGAACTGGGGATCTCCGTCGTCACACTCTATGTGCTCAGCAAGGAGAACCTGACCAGGGACGAGTCGGAACTGGGTCCGCTCAAGCGGATCATCTCCAATCTGGTCGATCAGATCGCCGACACGGAGTCCTATGCCGTCAAACTGGTCGGTGACCTGCGACTGCTGCCCGACGACCTGCGTCGCGAACTGGCCGCCGCCCAGCAGCGCACTCCTGCGACCGGCAGGGCCCGGCTGACCGTGAACGTGGCAGTGGGCTACGGAGGGCGTGAGGAGATCGTCGACGCGGTGAAGTCCTGGATGCGCTCATCGCAGGCGGCGGGCCTGAGCATGCAGCAGATGATCGACGATCTGACCCCCGAGAGGATTTCCGAACACCTCTACACCAAGGGCCAGCCGGATCCCGACCTCATCATCAGGACGTCGGGGGAACAGCGGCTGTCGGGTTTCATGATGTGGCAGAGCGCGTACTCCGAGTTCTACTTCTGCGAGGTCTACTGGCCGGATTTCCGCCGGACCGATTTCCTGCGCGCGGTGCGCGACTTCTCCTCCCGGGGCAGGCGCTACGGGAAGTAGCCCGGCTGCCGGGAGCATACTGACGCGACACGGCCGCCGAGGTTCTAAGAACCTCGGCGGCCGCGTCTCGTCAGCGGATGAGCCGGTGGGCGATCAGCGGTTGTAGTCGCCGACCATCGTCATCACGTCCAATGCCTGATCCAGCTGCGCCTCGGTGACGGTCCCATTGGCGACATAGCCCAGATCGATCGTCGCCTCCTTGACCGTGAGCTTGTTGGCCACGGCGTGCTTGGCGATCTTGGCCGCCGCCTCGTAGCCGATGACCTTGTTCAATGGCGTCACGATCGACGGTGAGGCCTCTGCCAGGAAGCGGGCGCGCTCCTCATTGGCGATCAGCCCGTCGACCATCTTGTCCGCCATCACGCTCGCGGCGTTGGCCAGCAGACGGATCGACTCGAGCAGGTTCGCTGCCATCACGGGGATGCCCACGTTGAGTTCGAAGGCGCCGTTCGTGCTCGACAATGCCACAGTGGTGTCGTTGCCGATGACCTGTGCAGCGACCTGGATCGTGGCCTCGCAGATGACCGGGTTGACCTTGCCGGGCATGATCGAGGAACCGGGCTGCAGATCGGGAATGTGCAGCTCGCCCAGGCCCGTGTTGGGGCCCGATCCCATCCAGCGGATGTCGTTGCAGATCTTCATCAGGCTGTAGGCGATGTTGCGCAGCTGGCCGGAGGCCTCGACCAGACCGTCGCGGTTGGCCTGTGCTTCGAAGTGGTTGCGGGCCTCGGTGATCGGCAGGCCGGTCTGTTCGCCCAGCAGCTCGATGACGCGGGCCGAGAAGCCGGCGGGCGTGTTGATGCCGGTGCCGGTGGCGGTGCCGCCCAGGGGGACCTCGGCGACGCGCGGCAGGCTGGCATGGACCCGCTCGATGCCGTAGCGGACCTGCGCGGCATAACCGGAGAATTCCTGGCCCAGGGTGACGGGGGTGGCGTCCATCAGGTGCGTGCGGCCGGACTTGACGATGTCCTTGAACTCCACGGCCTTGGCCTCCAGCGAGGTCGCCAGGTGCTCGAAGGCGGGGACCAGGTCGCCCACCAGGGCGCCGGTGACGGCCACGTGCACGGAGGTGGGGAAGACGTCGTTGGAGGACTGGGAGGCGTTGACGTGGTCGTTCGGGTGGACCTCGACGCCGGCGGATTCCAGGGCCCGGCTGGCCAGGGTCGCGATGACCTCGTTGGTGTTCATATTCGAGCTGGTGCCGGAACCGGTCTGGAACACGTCGATGGGGAAGTCGCCGTCGACATCGCCTGCGATGACGACGTCGGCGGCGTCCTGGATCGCCTTGGACCGCTGTGCGTCGAGCACGCCCAGTTCTTCGTTGGCACGGGCGGCGGCCTTCTTGACCTGGCCCAGCGCCGCGATGTGCTGGCGCTCCAGGGTCTTGCCGGAGATCGGGAAGTTCTCCACCGCGCGCTGGGTCTGCGCACGGTACAGGGCGTTGATCGGGACCTTCACTTCACCCATGGTGTCGTGTTCGATGCGGTACTCTTCGCTCACGTGTTACTCCTTTTGATGTGGTCGGTGGAAACTACTGATCGAGGGTGGTCTGGGTTCAGTCCGTGGGGGCCGTAGCGCCGATGCGTTCGACGATGTGCACGTGGCCGTCGTCGAGACTGTACGTCATGCCCAGGATGATGAGCTTGCCGGCGTCGACCTGGCGGGCCAGGACGGGGGACCGGCTGTAGAGCATTCGGGCAGTGTTGATCGTGTTCAACGCCACGGTCGAGTTGACGTCCTGGTGGCCGGCCTTGCGGGATTCGACGACGGTGGGCAGGAGCCGGGCGACGATGTCTGCGACGAAGCCCTCGGGTGTGGTACCTGAATCGTAAGATTCGATCGCCGCGGTCACGGCTCCACAGGAGTCGTGACCGAGCACGATCAACAGCGGGGTCCCCACGCTGACCGCGCCGTATTCCAGGCTGCCCAGGGTGACCGCGTCGGTGACCTGGCCGGCGGTTCGCACAACGAACATATCGCCCAGGCCCACGTCGAAGATCATCTCCGCCGCGACCCGTGAATCGGCGCAACCGAACAGGGTCGCGAAGGGGTGCTGCCCCCCGGTCAGGGCGTGCTTGCGGGCGGCGTCCTGATTGGGGTGCTCCGGGGTGTTGTTGACGAAGCGCTCATTGCCCTGGAGCAGGCGCTCCAGGACCTTGCGCGGCGTATTGTGGTCGGACTTGAGAGGGGGGATGGTCGACACGGCTGTTTCCTCAGACCAGGCCGCGGCGTGCCGCTTCCCTGGCCGCTTCGACGTAGGAATGGGTCTTGTCCAGGCGGTGTTCGGCGTAGACGCTGCGCACGGTCCCCGACTTCGAGCGCATCACCAGCGAGTGCGTGAGCACCCGGCCGTCTTCGTAGCGCAGGCCGTCGAGCAGGTCGCCGTCTGTGATGCCGGTGGCGACGAAGTAGGTGTTGTCGCCGGTCACCAGGTCGTCGGTGGTCAGGACCGCGTCGACGTCGAGTCCGGCGTCGATGGCGGCCTGGCGCTCCTCCTTGGACTGGGGGTGCAGACGTCCCTGGATCACACCGCCGAGGGCCTTGACGGCACAGGCGGTGATGATGCCCTCGGGGGTGCCGCCGGTGCCCATCAGCAGGTCGATACCGGTATTGGGGCGGCAGGCGGCGATGGCGCCGGCCACATCGCCGTCGGAGATGAGCTTGATCCGGGCCCCGGCAGCGCGGATCTCTTCGATCAGAGTGTCGTGACGCGGGCGGTCCAGCACCACGACGGTGACCGAGGACATGTCGTCGGGTGATCCCTTGGCCTTGGCGACGCGCCGGATGTTCTCGGCCACCGGCAGGCGCAGATCGACGTAGTCGCGCGCCTGGGGCCCTGCGACCAGCTTGTCCATGTAGAACACGGCGGACGGATCGTACATCGATCCGCCGTCGGAGACCGCCATAACGGACACCGCGTTGGGCATGCCCTTGGCAGTCAGGGTGGTTCCGTCGATCGGGTCGACTGCGACGTCGCAGTTGGCACCCTGTCCGTCGCCCACGGTCTCGCCGTTGAACAACATGGGGGCCTCGTCCTTTTCGCCCTCTCCGATGACCACAGTGCCATTCATGTGGACGGTGGAGATAACGTTGCGCATCGCGGCGACGGCGGCGCCATCGGCGGCCAGCTTGTTGCCACGGCCCACCCAGGGGGAGGCGGCGATGGCGGCGGCTTCGGTCACTCGGACGAGTTCGAGTGCCAGGTTGCGGTCGGGTTGGCCTTCGGACACCTGCAGGCGCTGGGTCCATTCGTCGGTCACGGCAACGGGTTCCTCCGTTGCGCGACCTCCGTTGTGGTGGGCCTTCTCCGTGGGGGTGTGCTGTGCGTGAGATTCGCTCATGATTCCAATTGTGCCACCTCCATATGATTCATTTCCCGCCGGAGTGGCACATATGACCGGCCGTCGGCTGTAGGTTCCCAGCGGAACTTGGCACAATAGAGGGGTGTCGACACAGCAGCAGAAGAAGCCCAAGCCCGGTTCCAGGGCCGAAATGCGGGAGATCCGCCGGACCTACAACTGGGTGAACATGGTCATCGCCTTGGCAGCGTGCATGATCGTTGTGCTGTTCGCGGTCATGATGGCGCCCAAACCGGACACCGCCAGTGAGCGCACCGTCGACGTCGGGCAGGCGGCCCAGCAGTCCAGCGGACTGCCCTTCAAGCTGTTCGTCCCCGAACTTCCGAGTGGCTGGCATGCCAATGATGCGGGGGTCAGCCAGATGGGTTCGCCCACCCTGGATACCTGGTACGTCTCGATGCTGGGCCCCGATGACCAGTGGGTGTCGATCAGGCAGGCCAAGGGCGATGAGCGATGGGTGAAGTCACAGGCGGAGAACATGGCACCCATCGGCGAGGACAGGATCGGCGGTGTGACCTTCACCCGGTACGAGACCCCGAATCAGAAGCAGATCCTCACGGGTACCGTCGCCAAGTCCACCCTGGTGTTCCTCGGTACCGCCGATTGGACGAGCTTCACCGATTTCGCCCAGCAGGCCGTGGAACAGACGAAGAAGTAGCCGCCGGGCCGGCTGCGGTCCCGGTGTTATTCGGGCGAATCCATGGATGAGCGGCGAGCGGCCTGGGCGCTCTCCAGCCGGTCCCTGGCGCCGTCAAGCCATGCCTGGCAGCGGTCGGCCAATGCCTCCCCCCGCTCCCACAGGGACAGTGATTCCTCCAGGGTCAGATTGCCCGCCTCCAATCGCTGAGCGGTGTTGACCAGCTGTTCGCGCGCCTGTTCGTAGCTCAACGAAGCCACGTCTTCCACGGGCGGTACGGGCTGCGGGGTGGTCTGCTGTGAGGGTTCGCTCATGATGAGTGCCTTTCGCGTTGGTTCGACGATGTCAGTGGGCGGTGGGTGGTTCAGTGGGGTCCGGCAGGCTGGTCGCCGTGACGTCCGCGGAGATCTTGCCCCTGGCCACGGTGATCGACAGGGCGTCACCCGGGGAGACGTGCGCCGCGTCGCGCACCGCACCACCGCTGGGGTCCAGAACCACGGCATAGCCGCGTGCCAGGGTGTTGAGTGGGGAGAGGGATCGGACCTGGGTGCGCAGGCCGTCGATCGTCAGCCGGGCGCCGTCCACCAGGCCCGACATGGCGCGCGTGGACCGGTCGCGCCAGGTGAGCACGTCAGCGGCACGGTCGTCGATCAACCTGGAGGGCTGGGCGAACACCGGACGGCTCAGCACCGATGCGAGTCCCTGGGCCTCGCGGTCGAGCAGCCTGGCCAGTGCACCGTCGAGGTTCGCCCGCATCTGCAGGATGCCCAGCTGTTCCTCGTTGTAGTCCGGCACGATCCGCTTGGCGGCGTCCGTGGGCGTCGAGGCGCGCAGATCGGCGACCTCGTCGAGGATCGGGTTGTCCGCCTCGTGCCCGATAGCCGATACCACCGGCGTGGTGGCCTGGTACACCGCACGGATCATCGCCTCATTGGAGAAGGGCAGCAGGTCCTCCAAACTGCCACCGCCACGGGCGATGACGATGACGTCCACCGCCTCGTCGGCGTCGAGCTCCTGCATGGCCGCAATCACCTGGGGCACCGCGCCATTGCCCTGTACCGCCACGTTGCGGATCTCGAATTCCACGGCCGGCCAGCGCAGCGTGGCATTGCGCACGACGTCTTTCTGGGCGTCGGAATCCCGTCCGGTGATCAGTCCGATGCGGGAGGGGAGGAAGGGCAGGCGGCGCTTGTGCTCGGGCGCGAACAGGCCCTCGTTGCGCAGTTGTCCCCGTAGGCGTTCCAGGCGTGCGAGCAGGTCGCCCAATCCCACGGCGCGGATGTCATTGGCCCGCATCGACAGGCGTCCGGCACGCAGCCAGAAGTCCGCCTTGACGTTGACGATGACATGGGCGCCTTCCTGCGGCTGCGTCGGCATCCTGTCGAGGACGTTGTTGAAGACCTGGACGGGCAGAGACATCTCATCGTTCAAATCGCGCAGGGTCAGATACGAGACCTTGCCGCGCCGATTGAACTCGATGACCTGTCCCTCGATCCACACCGCCGACATCTTGTCGATGTAGCGCTTCATATTGGAGCTCAGCAGGGCCAGGGGCCAGGGATTGTCCGGCGACGTCTGGGCTGCGGTGGGCGCCAGGGCGGGAGTCTGCGGTGCACCGACGGTCCCGGGTGTGCCCGATATCCGTTCGACCATGGTGATTCCTCCATCCCGGCCGCTGGGTGCGCGGCCCGTGCTTGTCCCAGACAACACTAACCCGAGGCACTGTCGTTGATACTTGTAGGGATGGTTTCCATCCAGGGTGTGACCCAGGCACTGACTGGCCACCACAGTGTGTGCCTTTGCCGTGATCTGTCCACCCACCAGGGAATCATCGAGTGTCCCGACCGGACGAG
>NZ_JANIJY010000012.1:0-87983 GCF_024580695.1 Brevibacterium sp. 91QC2O2
CGGTCGGGACACTCGATGATTCCCTGGTGGGTGGACAGATCACGGCAAAGGCACACACTGTGGTGGCCAGTCAGTGCCTGGGTCACACCCTGGATGGAAACCATCCCTACAAGTATCAACGTCAGTGTGGCGGGCTAGTCTGGGGGCATGAGCACGAATCATCTAAGGAATGGAGACGCCCTGCCCCGCACCCACACCACAATCGATGCCACAGACCCGGCCCCCGGCACGGACACGACCGCAGCAGCCCCGGACCCGGCCCAGCGAATCGAAGCGGGGATCGCGGAACTGATTGCGGCCTCGGGCGCGACGAATCAAAAGGATCTGGTCCGGCGGATCATCAGGACCGGGCTGGGCCTGGGCGGAGACGGCGCTCGGCGCCTCGACGCGAAGATCGCGGCGGCGGCGATTGAGGAGATGCGCACCGCCTTCAACCTGTTCGCCCCCTACTCCGGCGTCCGCAAGGCCACGGTCTTCGGATCGGCCCGTACCCAGCGCGACGATCCGCTGTGGAACGCGGCCGAGAACGTGGCGGCGACCCTGGCCTCCCACGACTGGATGGTCGTCACCGGCGCCGGACCCGGCATCATGGAGGCGGCGGCGACGGGTGCTGGGGTCCAGAACTCGCTGGGCGTCTCGATCCGCCTGCCCTTCGAAGAACAGCCCAATCAGCTCATCACCGGCGATGAGCGCAGTGTCTCGATGAAGTACTTCTTCACACGCAAGCTCATGCTGGTCAAGGAATCGAGTGCCTTCATCTGCCTGCCCGGGGGATTCGGCACGCTCGACGAGACCTTCGAACTGTTGACCCTGCAGCAGACCGGCAAGTCCGAACCCGTGCCGATCGTGCTGCTCGACCGACCAGGAGGAACCTTCTGGCGCGGTTTCGAAGAATTCGTGCGCAAGGACATCGAAGCATACGGGATGATCACGCCCGGTGATCTGGACCGGGTGCTCATCACCGATTCAGCCGAGGCCGCAGGAGCCGAGATCGCCCGCTTCTGGCGCAATTACGACAGTCTGCGCTGGGTGGGGGACCGCCTGGTGCTCCGGCTGCGGCACACTCCCACCGACGCCGAGGTCGCCGACCTGTCCCAGCGCTTCGCCGGGTTGACGCACGAAGACGGGGCCATCGCTCGGACCGAGCCGCTGCCGGCCGAGGTCAGGGATGAGGATCGCCTGGACCTGCCGCGGATCGTGTTGCGCCCCTCGCGCCGGGCGGTGGGCGAACTGCACCGGATCATCCGGGCGCTGGCCGATCTGCCCAGCGCTCAGGGCTAGGGAAACCGCGAGGCGGAAACCGCTGGGGCGGGTAGAGAAACCCGTTCAGGCGGCCAGTCCGTGGATGGCGGTCATCGGCATGGGCGCCCAATCGGCGAACCAGGCGGCCGGGCGCATGAGCAGCGGACAGTTATTGCACTCATCAGGTGCGCACTGCGTGCTGCGGGTCCCGAACGGGGTGCGGATCTTCGTCGAATCGCGAGTCACCACGGCCTCGCAGGAACCGTCGAGGACCGTCATGATCGCGGAGTCCAGCTGGGCCAGGACGGCTTCGGAGCCCTCATCGCAGGCGTTGCAGCCGCACTCGGGCAGCACACTGATGGGGGTGATGCGATTGCCCATGCCCACGATGATGCCGGGGGTCAGACCCTCTTCGGCACCGGTGCGGGCCAGGGTCAGGGGAGCGGCCCCGCGGCGCGCCGGACGCAGGACCGTCACGGAGACGGGCCGGGCGCCGGGCTGGGCGGCCCAGTCCATTGCCGCGCGCTGGGCAGGCGTCGCAACCTGGGCCCAACCGTTCTTCGCGATGACCTGTTCCCATGCCGCGGCACGCGACCACAGGATGCGGAAACGGTCCAGGTCGTCATAGCGGCTGTAGGAGGAGAACGGGGGTGCGGTGTAGACGCCGGACCGATTGACGTGGGGATTGCGCCAGGCGGCACCGGCGACTCCGAGCTCTGCGGAGACCGTATCCACCTGGGTCAGGATGGCCTGCCAGGCGGGAGAAACGCCGGCTAGGCGATCCAATGTGATCTGCTCCATGCCCCCATTGTATATAGCCTGCCCTTGCCGCGGGAACCCTCCCCTAAGTTCCTCTCCTCACACGCTCGCACTCAGCGGTGCTGGGCGGGGTCCGCGTGGTGGGCGAAGATGCGGCGGGCGGTCAGATCTCCGCCGGTGAGCACTCCGGACCGGCCCAGCAGCCGTCCGCGCTCCCAGTTCGACAGGCCTAATTCGGTCTCGCCCAGGGCGTACTGGCCGTCGACCCAGCGGGTGAAACCATCGCCCACGAACGGCGCGTTGACCCCGGCGCGGAAGCGCTCATGGGCCTCCGGCGATTCGCTGATGAGCGAGGCGACGAACTGTGGACTGTAGGCGTTGAA
This sequence comes from Brevibacterium sp. 91QC2O2, assembly GCF_024580695.1. NCBI lineage: Bacteria > Bacillati > Actinomycetota > Actinomycetes > Micrococcales > Brevibacteriaceae > Brevibacterium > Brevibacterium sp. 91QC2O2. The sequence goes on from NZ_JANIJY010000012.1 coordinate 2,385, forward strand.
CAGCTCGACCGCCTCGTCCATGTCCTCGACGACGACCACGCTGAGCTCCGGCGTTCCCTCCCACTCCCACTCATGGCCCAGCTCGTCGATCGGCAGCACGGTGATGCGCGGCTCTGCCACGACCCCCTCGGCGCGCACGACGTCGATCGTGTCCGTCGACTCCGGTGCAGAGCCCAGGCCCAGCGGCGCGCCACTGCCCGCCGCCACATGGATACGGGCCCGTGCGCCGGGGCGCAGCCCGGCGGCCGCCCGGTCGGCCGCCTGCACCAGCAGGGGCAGGAGTTCCTCTGCCCTGGCGCGGGAGACCGCGGCCACGTTCAGCGTATTGCAGACCTTGCGGTCCAGGGAGTTGCACACCACTGCGGCGAAGCGCTCGGCATCGGCGTCGAGGTCCGCATACAGCCAGGCGCCGCCGGTGCCATGGGCCGACACCGGGATTCCGGCCTGCTGGGCCACGCTGGACAGCTCGGCGACGGCCCGCCCGGAGCCGCGCACGACGGCCAGGGAGACGCGCCGGTCGCTGAACAGGGCGTAGCCGGCCGAGCGCTCACGGCTGGGCACCAGGCTCAGCGCGCCGGCCGGCAGTCCGGATTCCGCCAGGGCCGGGGCAAGCGCGTGGTCGACGATCGCCTGTGCCGTGTGCAGGGCGTCCCCGCCGATCCGCAGCACCGCGGCGTTGCCGGTGGCCAGTACCCCGGCTGAGTCGGCGAAGACATTGGGGCGGCCCTCGAAGACGAAGCCGATGACGCCCAGCGGGGCGGTCACCGTTGCGACCTGCCAGTCGCCGTGGTCGACGAAGTCGAGTTCCTCGCCTGCCAGGCCCGACTGGCCCGCCTCGACCTGGGATTCGACCAGATCGGCCCAGGCCTCGAGGCCTGCGACCATGTCCTCGCGCATCCGCCGATCGACCCGCAGGCGGGTGGTGGAGCGGCCCAGCACCTGGGCGCGGTCGACGTCGGCGGCATTGGCCGAGGCGATGGCATCCCAGTGCTCGACGAGGCGTTCGGCGAAGACCCGGTAGAACTTCACGACGCGGGCGGCCGGGGTGGTGCGCAGAGCTGCTGCGGCCTTGGCGGCCTGTTCCACGCAATCGGTCACCAGCGCGTGCACGTCCGCGGTGACGTGCAGCAGATTGCCGGTCGACTGCACGACGTACAGCCGGTCGCCGGGCTGGAAGGCTGCGGCGAGTTCGGGGGAGACGGTGGAGAAGCGGTCTCCGCCGAAGGGGACGGGCTGACCGGCCTGCAGGGATTGAAGAAGTGGCATATCACCAGTCTACGGTCCCCACCGGCAGGCCCCCGCGCCCGTGGCCCCTGCCCCGCCCGTCCCGACCGCCCGTGGATCTCAGTCCGCGGCGTCGGCCCTCCGCAGGTCGACTTTGCGGACCTTGCCGGAGGCGTTGCGGGGCAGGGTGTCGACGAAGACGAGGTCCTTGGGTTGTTTGAAGCGGGCCAGGCGGTCGTCGAGCCAGGTGCGCAGTTCGTCCAGGGTCAGCTGGGCTCCTTCGCGCAGCGCAACGGCGGCGATGGGGACTTCGCCCCAGCGTTCGTCGGGGCGGCCGTAGACGGCTGCTTCTAAGACGGCTGGGTGGTCGAAGAGGACGTTTTCGACTTCGGCGCAGTAGATGTTCTCGCCGCCGGAGATGATCATGTCCTTGGCGCGGTCGACGATGTAGAGGAAGCCCTCGTCGTCGGCGCGGACGAGGTCTCCGGAGTGGAACCAGCCGCCGGTGAAGGCTTTGGCGGTTTCTTCTGGTTTGCGCCAGTAGCCCTGCATGAGGTTGGGGCCCTGGTAGACGAGTTCGCCGACTTCGCCTGGGGTGACATCGTTCATCGCCGGATCGACGATGCGCGCGGCCATCGTCGGGATGGGCTTGCCGATCGAACCGATCTTGCGCACCGAGTCCTCGGCGTCCAGGGAACAGGTCACCGGCGACATCTCGGTCTGTCCGAAGGCCGCGGTGACCTCGGCGTCGGGGAAGGTCTCCTCCATTGCCCGCAGCACGGATTCGCTGGCCGGGGCCGCGCCCCAGCTCAGGTGTTTGAGGTTGAGCCGCCACGGTTCGCCCTTGACCTCGCCAGGGCGTCCCGGCTTGCCGCGGGCGACCGCCTGGCAGATCGCCTGCCATTGCTGGGGCACGTTGAACACGACGGTGGCCCCTTCGCGCTCATAGGTGTCGAGCAGGTCCACCGGGTCGAAGCCGCCCAGCGGGTAGACGATGGTGGGCGCCCCGCTGACGAGGTTCGCGGCGACCTGGCCCCAGGCCGCGATGTGGAACAGCGGAGCGGTCAGGATGACGACGTCCTGGCGCGGGTCGGTGCGCCCGGAGTTCGTGGTGCCGGCCTGGGCGAACATGTTGATGTGGTCGAGCATTGCGCCCTTGGGCCGCCCGGTGGTTCCGGAGGTGTACATGATGAGGCAGACGGTGGACTCCGCGACATCGACGGCGGTGAACCCCGCAGGGTCCTCGGCTGCCAGGGCTGCGAAGGATTCGGTCGGCAGCCCGCCGATCGCCTCGAGTGCGCCGGCTGCGGTACCGGCCTCGGCACCTGCTGTGGTTTCCGCGGCCGAGGCCGCCGCGGCGGCCTGCCCTGCGTCGCCCGCCGCGACCCCGCCAGGGTCGACGACGATGATGCGCCGCAGCCGCTCGCTGATCCCGGTGACGCCGGCGACCAGTGGGGCCAGCGCCCGGTCGACGATGATCGTATCGGCGTCGGCGTCCTCGACGATATAGGCGATCTCCGGCGGGGTGAGGCGGGCGTTGATGGGGACGGCGATGCCGCCAGCCCGGTTGACGCCAAGCACGCCCAGGATCGCCTCCGCATGGTTGAGCGTGAGCAGGACGACGCGGTCGCCGGTTTGCAGTCCCCGGCGCTGTAGTGCCGCGGCCAGGGAGTCCATCCGCGCGTTCAGCTGTTCCCAGGTGGTGGTGTGGCCATCGGCCTTCAGTGCCGGTTCGTCCGGGGCCATGAGTGCATGGATGCGCACCTGGTTCATCCAATGATTGCGGCGCACCCAGGCCGGGATCAGGCCGGTGTCCCCGGTGGAGGTCCCCTGACGGGTCGCAGGGTCGGTGTGGTTGGTGCTCATATGTACCTCGTCGTACTCGATCCACTGGAACAGTCGTCCTTGACTGTTTTCCAGTGTTCCACATCACATGACGGGATGCCAGTGTTCCAACGCACCGGGGCCCGGGAGCCGACAACTGTCGGCCCCCGGGCCCCGGTGTAGAGGAAGTGGCCGGCTCAGCGGCCGGCCACGGAGCCTCAGCGCGCCGGCTCGAGCTCCTTGTTGAGCTCGGCGACAACCTCCTCGGCCTCCTCCGGCGAGGTGGCCGAGGGGGTGGAGCCCCACAGTGGCTTGCCGTTGGACTCCGGGGTGAAGTGCACGGACACCAGGCCCAGGACGCCGGCGGCCATCAGGTAGATGGCCGGCCACATGAGGAAGCCGGTGGCGCCGATGAGCGAGGTCATGACCACCGAGGTGGTGCCGCCCAGCAGCGAGATCGAGACGTTGAAGGAAATCGCCGAGGCCCCACCGCGTAGCTTCGTGGGGAACAGGCTGGGCAGGGTCGACGGGATCGTCGCGGAGAAGCAGATGAGGCTCAGGCCCATGATGAGCAGGCCGATGAGCACCACGATGTCATTCGAACCGCGGACCAGGATGACCGCTGGGATGGACAGGACGATCATGCCGATGGCCCCGGTGCGGATCACGGCCTTGCGCCCGAACCGATCGGAGGCGTGGCCGAAGACCGGGATGAGCACCAGGCAGACGGCCATGACGATGATGAGCAGGATCTGGCTGGACATATTGGAGATGCCGGCCTTGCCCTCGATCTCGGCGACCATCGGGAAGTAGGAGGGCATGAAGGCCGTGACCATGTAGTTCGCGATGTTCCAGGCGGCCACCAGGCCACCGCCCACCAGCAGGTTGGGCCACAGCTTGAAGATCTCCTTGTAGGCGTTCTCCTTCTTGGCCGGCTGTCCGGTGTTCTGCTGTGCGGCCTCGGCCTTCTCCTGAGCCTCGAAGGCGGGGGTGTCGCCCAGCTTGGAGCGCAGGTAGACGCCGACCAGGCCCAGCGGCAGGGCGACGAAGAACGGGATGCGCCAGCCCCAGGTGTACAGGAAGTCCTCGGAGGACACGGCCTGCATGACCGTGGCCATGGTCGCGCCCATAACGTAACCGCCGAAGGTCCCGACCTCCAGCAGGCTGCCGAAGAAGCCGCGGCGCCTGTCCGGGGCGTATTCGGAGATGAAGGTCATGGCGTTGCTGTACTCGCCACCGGTGGAGAAGCCCTGGACCAGGCGGCAGGCCAGTAGCAGGAACGGGGCCAGCATGCCCACGGTCGCGTAGTCGGGCAGCACGCCGATCATGAAGGTGCCGGCCGCCATCATGATCATGGTGATGGCCAACACCTTGTTGCGCCCGATCTTATCGGCCAGGGGGCCGAAGAACAGGCCGCCGAACGGCCTGACCAGGAAGGCCACGGCGAACAGGCCGGCGACGATGATGTGGCCGACCAGGCCGGAGTCCTTGGGTAGGAAGATCCCCTCGATCACAACGGCCAGATAACCGTAGACGCCGAAGTCGTACCATTCGGTCACATTGCCGATGGCAGCGGCGTTAATGGCGCGCTTGATCTCCTTGGGCTCGGTGACGGTGACGTCCTCGGCCTTCCAGGGCTTCTTCCTTCTATGCGGACCGAACATGCTTCCTCCTAGCAACCAGAACCAGGGCGGCGAGGCGGAAAGTACAGCGCGCGGACCACGTCGACGCGGCGCTGAAACCGGGGCACCGGGGCAATAATCGCCGGCCGGTGCACTGTTTGATCCGGGACCTTCCCGGTACGCTCAAAGGATCTGTTCCTCGACGAAGCGCAGCCTCCCTGTTCCCTGGGTGAACACTTGCCTGTCCGCAGTGGGGCCGCCGGTGAAAAGGCGGCTTGTGCCACGGAACTTCTGTCTCCACTTTAGATCACCGGGTTTTCAATACAAGTCACCCGGCCCTTATTCCCGCGCTTCCACCCCCTGGATCCCAGACGCCGCAAGGGTTCTCCCCTTTCGGTAAGAATAATCACATGCTATGTCAGCGGTGCCGGGAATGGGGTGGATTCGGCAGGGGAGTCTGTTCGATCACGGGACGATGAACGCCAGCCAGACCGCAACGGGCACCACCACCACACAGGCCATGCCCCAGATCATCATGCCGCGGAAGGTCTCGTCCTTCTTTGACTCCTCGGTATTGGCCACGACCAGTGCGCCACCGGTGGAGAACGGCGAGGAGTCCACTGCGGAGGCCGCCACACACATCGCGATGGTGAACCCGGTGACCGGCAGGCCGCCGGCCAGCAGGAGGGGAGCGGCCAGAGGGGCCAGGACCCCGAACAGTGCGTTCGTCGAGGCGAAGGCGGAGACGACGCCGGCGATGTACATGAGCACGAGGGCCGCCAGCAGTGGGGCGCCGATCCCGGCCACGCCGCCGGCGATGGTGTCGACGACGCCGGCTTCCTGCAATACCCCGACATATGTCACGATGCCGCCGATCAGCAGGATGACGTTCCATTCGATCCGGGCCACCGCGGCCTTCGCGTCCCCGGGGTAGATCAACAGCAGCACGACCGCCGCGACGATCGCCAGGAAGCCGACGTCGAGCCGGGCGAACAGGCCCAGGCCCAGGATCGCCGCGAACAGCACGACGGTGATGGTGTTCTTCGCGCCCCAGGGAGTGGCCGGGGCCAGAGACGGATCGGCGGTGCCCGAGGCGGCGGGGGCCTCGGACACCGCGCCGGTAACGGCGGTGCCGGCGGTTGCGGAACCGGCGGAGCCCGCCGTGCCCGAGGCGGCCAGGACCCGGGCGCGGGAGTTCCGTTCCGCGCGCTCGCGGCGGATCAGGCCCGGCCCGCCCAGGACCAGGAAGGCCACCGCCTGGATCACCGCATTGGCGATGAAGGTCCAGATGAAGACGCCGGTGGGGTCGACGTCGATGTGCTGTTTGGACAGCACGGTGTTGACGATGTTGAAGTACACGGCCACCGGCGAGAAGCCGCCGGCATTGGTGCCGTTGAGCACGGCCAGGCCCATCAGCAGGGGAGAGATCCGATAGCGCTGCGCGAAGGCCTGGCCCAGCGGGATGAGGATCGCCACGACCGCCGTGGACTGGGCGCCCGAGCCCACGATGAGGGCCGAGAGCAGGAAGAACACCCACGAAATGGCCCAGGCATGGCCGCGGGTGGCCCTGATCGCCGCGTGCACCACGTGGTCGACGGTGCCGTTGAGTTTGGCCAGGCCGAAGAAGAAGGTGACGCCGATGAGGATGACCAGCAGCTTGGTGGGGAACTGGGCCGCGATGTCCTCGGCCTCCTGGTGGAAGTAGAAGGTGCCGACCAGGAAGGCCGCGGCCAGGGCCACCAAACCCATGTTGATGCCGCGCCACATGGCCAGGACGAAGATGATGACGAGGCCGGCCACGCCGACGATTTCCGGAAGCATGACTCCACCTTAGCCCCACCTTAGTGTCATGTGCACATTAAGTGTGTCACCAGATGCCGGACGAGCCCCGCCGGTGGGAGTCCAGCAGATGGGTGTCGACGATGCCGACGGCTTCCATCAGCGCGAACATGGTGGTGGGGCCGACGAACCGGAATCCCTCCTTCTTCAGTGCCCTGGCCAGGGCGACGGACTCCGGGGACGAGGTCGGGATCTCGGCCAGGGTGCGCGGGGCCGGCGTGGTGTCCGGTTGGAAGCCCCAGACGAAGTCCGCCAGCCCGCCCCGCTCGCGCAGGGCCAGGGTGGCCCGCGCATTGTCCAGCGTCGCGTCGATCTTCATCCGATTGCGCACGATCCCGGCGTCGGCCAGCAGCGCGGCCCGTTCCCGGTCGCCGAAGCCGGCCACGGCCTCGGGGTCGAAATCGGCGAAGGCCGCGCGGAAGGCAGGGCGCTTGCGCAGGATCGTCGCCCACGACAGACCGGACTGGAAGGCCTCCAGGCTGAGGCGTTCGAACATGCCGCGCTCATCGCGCACCGGCATGCCCCATTCGGTGTCGTAGTACTCCCGCAGCAGCGGGTCGGTGGCCGCCCAGGCGGGGCGGCGCAGGCCGTCGGCGCCCACTACCGTGTTGGTGTCATCGCCGGTGTCATCGTGTTCCATGCTCACAGCCTACGGCTCGGGTTTTCGCCGGTGTGAGCGTTTTCACGGGAATACACCGACGAAGAGCTATAGCGCGTGTCCGAATCGCTGTACGATGAAAACGCCCAGGCAAGGCTTAGCAAAGCCATGAGCACGTTTACATGGCTGTCTATGGCTGCGTTACCGGCCAGGGAAGGAACCCGTGCTACCCACATTCGTCATCGGTTTGCGCGAAGGCCTCGAGGCCGCGCTCATCGTCAGCATCGTCGCTACCTTCCTCAAACGCCGCGGCGAATCGCTGAAGGCCATGTGGTGGGGCGTCATCGCCGCCATTCTCATCTCCATCGCCGTGGGCGTGACCCTGGAACTGGTCGCCCAGGCGCTGCCGCAGCGCGAACAGGAGATGTTGGAGACCGTCATCGGCGCGGTCGCCGTCATCTTCGTGACCACCATGATTCTGTGGATGCGCGACCATGCGCGCAGCATGAAGACGGACCTCGAGCAGGAAGCCGACGCGGCCCTGGCCAAGGGCAAATCCTCCCGCGCCGGCGGAGGGGGCCGGGCGATGGCGCTCATGGCCTTCCTCGCCGTGCTCAAAGAGGGCTTCGAATCCGCGGTCTTCCTGCTGGCGACCTTCCAGGCCTCCAGCTCGGTGGGCCCGGCGGCGCTCGGCTCCGTGCTGGGCTTCGTCCTGGCCGCGCTGATCGGCTGGGGCCTGTACACCGGCGGGGTGCGGATGAACCTGGGCCGCTTCTTCAAAATCACCGGCCCCTTCCTGGTCTTCGTTGCAGCCGGCCTGGTGGTCAGCTGCCTGCGCACCGCCCACGAGGCCACCTGGATCCAAATCGGCCAACAGCGCACCGTCGACCTGAGCTGGCTGGCCCAGCCCGGCACCATCCGCTCTGCGCTCATCACCGGCGTGCTGGGCATTCCAGCCGATCCGCGCGTGATCGAGGTGATCGGCTACTTCCTATTCCTCCTCCCGATGCTCGCGGTCCTGCTCTGGCCGGCCCGCTGGACCCCCGGCCCCGCCCTGGCCCCGCGCGTGTCCTTCGGCTTCGCCGCCGGACTGGCGCTGGTGGCCATCGGGATGGCGGCCTTTGTGCGCCTGCCCGCGGCCGAGGTCCCCGCCAGTCGGGTGACCACGGCAGATGGCAGCGAACTGAGCTTCGAGCAGACGGACGACGCGCACGCGAAACTGACCGTCGGCGGGCAGGGCGGATCCGAAGGGTCCGGCAGCTCCGGCGGGCAGCGTGGCTCGGGGGACGCCTCGGGCACCACGAGCTATGAGTTCGGTCCAGACGATGTGAGCACGAGCAGTGGCAGCACCGCCTTCCGGACCTGGAAGACGAGCCGCGAACCGGACCTGGGTGCCGCGAAGAAGCAGCGGCTGACGATCGACCAGCTGCTCGAGCTCAACGGGGGCCGGCTGCCGGTGGGCGTCAACGCCCAGCGCAATCCGGGCCCGTTCACCGCCGAACTCGCCGCCGGCGCCAACGCCAGCGTCACCACCTACGACGGCGGCATCGTCGACGCGCAGGTCGCGCCGAACACGATCGTCAAACTCTCCGGCGGTGGCCTGGAGACCCAGAAGGTCATCACCCTGACCGGTGGGGCCGCCGGCCTCGATCCCGAGGCCGCACAGGCCACCAAGGACGGGATCACGGGCGCCAAACTGCAGGCCAAGGAGCTCATGCTCTACAAGGTCTGGCTGCCGGTCGTGCTCGTCCTCGCCGCCCTCTACGCCGGCTATGTGGGCTACAGCCAACGCCGTCAACTGGCACGCAGCACCGCCACCGCAGAACCTTCCACCCGAAACGGTTCCTGAGGGCATCCGAGCCCCCGAGAACCCCGAACCCCTGAAACAAGGAGACACTATGAAGAGCAAGCTCAAGGCCATCGTGGCCTCGGCGTCCCTGGCAGCCGTGTCGCTGTCCCTGGCCGCCTGCGGCACCGGCGGCGGCGACGGCGCCAAGGCCGCCGGCAGCGCCTCGGCCGGTGCCAACACCGTCAACATCACGATGGAGAACAAGGACGGCAAGGACGTCTGCACGACCTCGGCGACCGAGGTGGCCGCCGGGCCCACGACCTTCAACGTGGAGAACAAGTCCGCGTCCTCGATCATCGAGGTCGAACTGCTGCAGGAGAACCGGATCCTGGGCGAGAAGGAGAACCTGGCGCCGGGTCTGGCTCCTGTGTCCTTCAGCGTCAACCTGGACGGCGGGGACTACGAACTCTACTGCCCCAACGGCGACCCCGAGGAGATCGACTTCAAGGTCACCGGCGAGGCCGTCAAGCCCAGCGGCGACACCCGCACCCTGCTGGAAGCCGGCGCCAAGGACTACGGCGCGTACGTCCAGGACCAGGTCGGCTACATGGTCGACGCGACCAAGAAGCTCTCCGAGGCCGTCGACTCCGGTGATGTGGACGCGGCCAAGAAGGCCTACGCCACCGCCCGTCCGTTCTACGAGAAGGCCGAGTCCGCCGTCGAACAGTTCGGCAACCCGAAGGACAATTCGCAGTTCCTGGACTACCTGATCGATATGCGCGCCTCGAACATCGACAAGAAGGTCGGCTGGTCCGGCTTCCACGCGGTCGAGCGCGATCTGTGGAAGTCCGGCAAGATCACCGACGGGACCAAGAAGTACGCCAAGGACCTGGCGGCGAACACGGTCAAGCTCGATGACATCGTCAAGAAGCTGACCTACACGCCCGAGGACCTGGCCAACGGCGCCGCCGGCCTGCTCGAAGAGGTTCAGACGAACAAGATCACCGGTGAGGAGGAGGCCTTCAGCCACCTCGACCTGCTGGACTTCCAGGCGAACGTCGAGGGTGCGGCCCAGGCCTTCAGCAACCTGAAGCCGGGGCTGGAGAAGATCGACGTCGACCTGGTCAAGCAGATCGACGAACAGTTCAAGAACGTCGACACGACGCTGGACGGCTACCGCGACAAGTCCGTGCCGGGCGGCTTCAAGGCCTGGACGCCGGAACTGCGCAAGTCCGATTCGAAGAAGCTGTCGCAGTCGGTGCAGAAGCTGCAGGACCCGCTGGCCAAGCTGGCGGAGAAGATCGCAACCCACCAGGGCTGATCTGCCGGTCCCCTGGGCCGGGCGCCCGCACCTTTTCGGTGGTACTCGCAAGTCGGGTGCCCCTCGGGTTGGGTGCCCGCGCCTTTTCGGTGGTACCACTTGCGCTGGGTGGCATCAGATGCGCGCGCATCTCGTGCCACCCAGCGCAAGTGGTACCACCGGCGGGTTTTGAATCGGGTTTTCTAGGATGGTGAACATGACGAAGAGCGAGGATTCCGGACCCGCCGGATTCGGCCGGCGCGGTCTGCTGGCCGGAGGGGTCGGCGGACTGGTGGTTGGCGGCCTGGTCAGCGGGGTGTCCGTGGCTACCACCCGGAGCGTCGGCGGTGACTCGGCGGGGGCCTCGGGCCAGGACACCGTGCCCTTCTACCGCACGGCCGGCGGCCCGCTGGGCCAGGCCGGGGTGCAGACCCCGCCGCCGCAGTACTCGGTCTTCATGTCCTACGACCTGGACATCGCCACGGGGCGCGAGCTACAGGTGCTGCTGGCCCGCTGGTCGGCGGCGATCGCCACACTCATGCAGGGCAAAGCACTGTCGGTGATCGAGCCGGAGCGCGCGAACGCCCAGCCGCTGGACTCCGGCGAGGCCAAGGGCCTGCCCGCGGCGAACCTGACGGTGACGCTGGGGTTGGGACCGGGGATCTTCGACAAGCGCTTCGATCTGGCCTCCAAACGGCCCAAGCGCTTCAAGAACCTGCCGGAGTTCTCCTCCGATGCGACCCTGGACAAGGACTATGTGGGTGGGGACGTATGCCTGCACGCATGCTCGGACGATCCGCAGGTGGCCTATCACGCGATCCGCGTGCTGACCCGGATGGCCAGGACCCAGGCGACCACGAAGTGGACGATCATCGGCTTCGGCCGGGCCTCGGCCCAGGCGGGCCAGGACACCCCGCGCAACCTATTCGGGTTCAAGGACGGGACGCGCAATGTCAAGACCGATGAGCAGTTCAAGCAGTGGGTGTGGGTCGACGACGACGATGTGGATTGGATGCAGGGTGGGACATACCTGGTCAGCCGCAAGATCGAGATGAACCTGGAGACCTGGGACGCGGACCCGATCGACGACCAGAACCGGATCTTCGGTCGGCACAAGGACTCCGGCGCACCGCTGACCGGGCACGGGGAATTCGATACCCCGGACTTCGCCGCGGCCGGCGAGGATGACGGCACCGCGATCGCGCACCGCTCGCATATCGCGCTGTCGGCCCCGGAGAACAACGACGATGTGATGATCCTGCGCCGGCCGTACAACTACACCGACGGCCTGAACGAACGCGGGCTGTTGGACGCCGGTCTGCACTTCCTGGCCTATGTCAACGATCCGGAACACTATGTGCGCCTGCAACAGCGCCTGGATTTCGGGGATCTGATGAACGAATACGTGTTCTACCGCGGCACCGGCCTGTTCTGCCTGCCCCCGCGCCCGGCCGAGGGTCGCTACATCGGCCAGGAACTGTTCGACTGAGCCCTTCTGAGGTCCACTACGTCGTTCCACTACGTCCCGAAATGTCGATATATCGGGGTTTCGGCCCGGATTTCGACAATTCGGGACGTAGTGGAACTTCTGGTGAGGGGTGGAAGAGTGGCATAATAGTTTTCTTATGTCTGCACCGTCCGCATCTTCTGCGTCTTCTGCTTCACACGCCGCGCCCACGCTCAATATGGGCGTGATCTGGGTGCTGCTCATCGCCGCCTTCGTGGCGATCCTCAACGAAACGACCATGGGGATCGCGATCCCGCACCTGAACCGGGACCTCGGCCTGTCGCCGGAACTGGGCCAGTGGCTGACCAGCGGTTTCATGCTCACCATGGCCGTGGTCATCCCGATCACCGGCTACCTGCTGGAGCGCTTCACCACCCGCCAGGTGTTCATCGCCGCGATGGTGGCCTTCACCGTCGGCACTCTGCTGTGCCTGGTGGCCCCCGGCTTCGTCCTCCTGATGACCGGTCGTGTGGTCCAGGCGCTGGGCACCGGTGTGATGATGCCCTTGCTGATGACGACGATCATGAACATGGTGCCCGCCGCATCGCGTGGGCGGATGATGGGCCGGGTCGGCCTGGTCATGTCCCTGGCTCCGGCGATCGGCCCGACCCTGGCCGGCGCCGTGCTCAACGCGCTGAGCTGGCGCTGGCTGTTCGGCATCATCCTGCCGATCGCGATCATCGCGCTGTTCGTGGGCGCCAAGTGGCTGAGCAATATCGGCGAGATCCGCAAGGCCCCCTTCGACGTGTTGTCCGTGGTGCTGTCCGCGCTGGCCTTCGGCGGGATCGTCTTCGGTCTCAGCCAGTTCGGTAGTGGCCAGGTCGAACTGGCCGGCTCCGTGCTGGCCGCCGGCATCGTGGCCCTGGCCCTCTTCGTCTGGCGCCAGATCGCGCTCACCCGCCGCGAGGCCGCACTGCTGGACCTGCGCGTGTTCCGCAGCAAGAACTTCACGATCGCGGTCATCATCATGGCGATCGTGGCGCTGGCGATGTTCGGCACCCTGACCCTGCTGCCGCAGTATCTGCAGAACGTCGCAGGTCTGTCCGCGCTGGTCTCCGGCCTGATCCTGCTGCCGGGCTCGTTGCTGATGGGCCTGCTGGGCCCGATGATGGGTCGGATCTACGACGCCCGGGGCCCCCGCACCCTGCTGGTCCCCGGTTCCGTGGCCGCCACCGCGGTTCTGTTCTACTATGCGACGTTGACCGAGCACACCTCCTGGGTGCTGCTGATGATCGCCCAGACGATCCTGTCGCTGGGCCTGGCGATGTGCTTCACCCCGCTGTTCTCAGCATCCCTGGGTTCGCTGGTCAAGCGCCTGTACTCGCACGGGTCCGCGGTGCTCAACACCCTGCAGCAGGTCGCCGGCGCGGCCGGCGTCGCCCTGCTGACGGTCACCTATTCCGGCATCCTGGCTGCGGGGACCTCGCGCGGCCTGTCCGTGCCCGAGGCCGGGGCCCCGGGTGCACGTGCCGCCTTCCTGATCGCCGCGGTGGTCGCTGTGGCGGCGGTCGTGCTGTCCTTCTTCGTGCGTAAGCCGGAGGAAGACGAGGACGGCGCCGCGGGCCCGGCTGCCGGTGGTGCAGGGCATCCCGAGCGCGAGGTGATCTGAGGCATTCGGTCGTATCAGCGGCGCTGCGTGTGAGCCCAGGTGCGGGTGGATCTGCGGATGTGTGGCTTTGCAGACGGGCGGCCACTCCGGTGCCCGCGGCCCTGCAGCCGTGGACCGAAAACGACCACGCGGTGAAACGCGGGGGAACGCCGTCCGGCTGCAAGTAGGCTTGTGGCATGGAGCTTTTCGATGATGACAGGATCACAGCCGAACTGACCCCGGCACATGCGGTTCGCACCATGCTCGAGGCCGTGGCCGAACACGGCCGCGGTGGACTGGAGGCGCCCAGCCGGATCAACGTCGACGTGGACCCGGTAGGCGCCGACCGTCTGGTCTTCACCACCGGCGGGACGTCCGAGGTGCTGGGCTACCGTGCCTATGTGCGCCCCAAGCTCAGTGCTCCGCAGGAGGTCGTCGTCGCCCACAGTGCCGTGACCGGCAGCGTCGATGCGGTGTTCGTCGGGACCCTGTTGGGGCCGCGGCGCACGGGTGCGCTCGGGGGAGCGGCGCTGAGCCTGGCCGCGGGCTCCCTGGGTGCGGGTTCGGTGACCGTGGCCGTGATCGGCTCGGGCATCCAGGCGTATCACCAGCTGTGGGCCCTGACCGGGGTCGACGGCCTGCACGCCGGCGAGGTGCGCATCTACTCGCCGAACGCCGAGCACAGGGACTCCCTGGCTGAGCGCGCGCGGAGCGAACTCGATCTGGCGCAGGCGAGTGCCGCCTCGGACGCGCGCGAGGCCGTAACCGGAGCGGACATCGTGCTGTGCGCGACGACCGCAGACGAACCCGTGCTGGCAACCGACTGGTTGACGCCGGACGCGATTGTGCACAGCCTGGGCACCGGGGCGGAGCTGCCGGCCGATCTGGCCCACGACGCGTTCCTCTACACCGATTCGCCCGCCCAGTACGATCAGGGCGCCGGCTCGCTGCCGGGACTGGCGATCGCCTCTCTGGGCGAGATCGCCACCGGCCGGGCCAAGGTCCCCGCGACCGGGCACCGGATCTTCCTCTCGCGGGGGCTGGCCGGCACCGAACCCCTGTTGTTGCACTCGCTGCTGGGGTGATTGGGCTGGTCCCGGGTCATTACATGCGCAAACCTGCAACACATACGCATATACGCGTATGTGTTGCAGGTTTGCGCATGCGATGCGGGGAGGCAGACGGTCCGGGCCTCAGGCCGCTGGAATGTAGAGGTCGAAGGTGCCGTCGAGGGAGACCTCGGCTATGGGGTGCCCGGCGAGGGTGACGACGGCGCGCCGGGTGGAACCATTGTCCACGACGTGCATGTCGACCAGGCCCGGGGCGATGGGTGAGGCGACCGGTAGGTGAGTGGCCTGAATCGGGCCCGTGGTCCGGCCCGGATCGGTGGTCGAAGTGGCCAGCCCGGAAGCGCCGCGGGCCGAGGCCTGCCCGGACGCGCTGCGGACCATGAGGTTCACGGCGTGGCAGGGGCGCTCCAGCGCCAGCAGCTCCACGGGCTCGGAGCCCGAAAAGCGCACGGCCCGGCCCGGCGCCACGGCGGTCCGGCGTCCGGAGATGCTCAGGACCACCGGACCGTCGGCTGCCACGAAGGTGCGCGCTACTCCGGGCAGCGCGGAGAACGGGGCGGGCGCGAGCAATTCGGCCACGCTCAGCCGCCACTGCAGCGGGGCTGCCCCAGCCGAGGCCACGGCTGGGATAGCCGGGACCTCGGCCCTGCCAGACGCCTCGGCACGGCCTGCCCGGCCGGGCACCGGCGTACTCGGCGGGCCCGGCAGCTCGGATGATTCCGCGTAGCCGATCAACTCGGTCGTCGTGCCCGCGCCATTGGCCCAGGGTGCGCCGGCCAGCTCGGCGAAGCGGCGGGCCGGGTGGGCTCGGCCGTCGGCAATCACCGCGTGCTTCCGAAAGCACTCGCGCGGTCGTCCACGAGGTCGATCACCCGTCGGCCCCTGCACGCATTCACGAAACGGTGTTCGCTCATGAAGCGGTGCTGGCTCATGAAGCGGCGGCCGGCTCGGACACCTTGGCCTCGGAGGGCTCGGCGGTAGCCGCAGCCGGGGTGGCCACGTCCGCGGAACCCGCGGGCACCTCGGCCGCCGGATCCGCGCTCGCAGCACCTGCGGCAGCGCCGCCGAGCGTGATGGTCCGCGGCCCGCCCTGCGCATGCTGATGGTAGCCGTCGAGGAACTCCTCGAGCCGGTCCAAGGCCTCGGACAGCATTTCGACCGAGGGCAGGGTGACGAGCCGGAAGTGGTCGGGCGCGGTCCAGTTGAAGGCGGTGCCGTGGCTGACCAGGATCTTCTGCTCCTTGAGCAGGTCCAGGGCGAAGCGCTCGTCGTCGACGATGCCGAACTTCTCCACGTCCAGCTTGGGGAACAGGTAGAGCGCGCCCTCGGCGGGTTCGCAGCTGACCCCGTCGATTTCGTTGAGCCGCTTGCAGCTGAAGTCGATCTGCGCGCCCAGCCGGCCGGTCGGCAGGACCAGGGCGTCGATCGACTGATAGCCGCCCAGCGCCGTGGCGATCGCGTGCTGGGCGGGGACATTGGCGCACATCCGCATATTCGCCAGCAGTTTGATGCCCTCGATATAGCTGGTGGCCTTCCAATTGGGGCCGGTGATCGCCAGCCAGCCCGAGCGGTAGCCGGCCACCCGGTAGGCCTTGGACAGCCCGGAGAACGTCAGGCACAGGACGTCCTCCCCGGTCAGCGTGGCCATATTGGTCATCTGCGTGCCGTGGTAGGTGATCTTCTCGTAGATCTCGTCGGCGAAGATGAGCAGTTCGTGTTCGGCGGCCAGCGTCACGATCTGCCGCAGCGTTTCCTCCGAATAGACCGCACCCGTGGGGTTGTTCGGGTTGATGACGACGATGCCCTTGGTATTGGGCGTGATCTTCGCGCGGATGTCCTCGACATCGGGCATCCAGCCGTTGGACTCATCGCAGGTGTAGTGCACGGGGGTGCCGCCGGCCAGTGCGACCGAGGCCGTCCACAGTGGGTAGTCCGGCGCCGGCACGAGGATCTCATCGCCGTGGTTGCACAGGGCCTGCAGGCTCAGGGTGATGAGTTCGGAGACGCCGTTGCCGATGTAGACGTCGTCGGAGGACAGATTATGGATGCCCTTCGTCTCGTAGTACTGCACGATCGCGCGGCGCGCCGAGGGGATGCCGCGCGAATCGCTGTAGCCCTGCGCGGTGGGCAGAGCCTTGATCATGTCGACGAGGATCGCATCGGGGGCCTCGAAGCCGA
The DNA here is from genome assembly GCF_024580695.1 of Brevibacterium sp. 91QC2O2. Classification (NCBI taxonomy): domain Bacteria; kingdom Bacillati; phylum Actinomycetota; class Actinomycetes; order Micrococcales; family Brevibacteriaceae; genus Brevibacterium; species Brevibacterium sp. 91QC2O2. The sequence continues at coordinate 18,924 of NZ_JANIJY010000012.1, forward strand.
AGGGTGCCGGATTGCCGATATTGAGTTTGAGGATGCGGTGGCCGGCTGCCTCCATGCTGTCCGCGGCGTCCAGGACCGGGCCGCGAATGTCGTAGAGCACATTGGCCAGCTTGTCCGACTGCTTGAACATGGGTGGGAACTCCTCGGTTGTCTGCGTGGTGGCCGCGTCCGCCGGTCGGGGTGCGGCGGCATGTCTTGCCGCCGTCCGGCCCGGCTCCGAACCGCGTCCAGTGTGACGGTCCGCGCCCCAGCCTACGCGCAACGCCGTTGCACAACCGCATTCCAAAAGGTTCGACCTGGGTGCCTTTGGCGCGCTGGCGCGGCAGCACAAAGGTTCCGGGGCCGAGGTTCCGGCCGGGACCTCGGGCGCGGACGCCGGGTGTGCTCGGGGCGGCCGGGTGCGCTTGGGGTGGCCGGGCCGGTGCCATGGCAGGCCCAAGGGCGGGCGTCCCAGGGGGACGTCCCGCGGCGGCGGGTGGGGGCGGCAGACGGAGCCGTGGGTGGGGAGGCGAGTGGAACGGCGAGTGGGAAGGCGCGCCCCGATACAATCGACTGTCGTGGACTCCCAGACGATCCTGCTCATCCTCGACCTGGCCGGCGTATTCGCCTTCGCACTGTCGGGGAACCTGCTGGCCGCCCGGCTCAATATCGACATCACCGGCGGGCTGGTGCTCGGCGCGCTGGCCGGCCTGGGCGGCGGGATCGTCCGCGACGTCATCCTCGTGACCTTCCCCGTCACCCTGGCCAATCCGCTGTACCTGATCCCGCCGGTGCTCAGCACCGTGTTCGTGTACTTCCTGGGGCAGCGCGTGCTGCCGCTGCGCACGCTCATCATCGTCTTCGACGCGCTGGGGCTGAGCCTGTTCTGCATGACCAGCGTGGTGCGGGTGCTGGACTTCGAGGTCAATGTGCCCGCCGCGATCGTGCTGGGGCTGATCACCTGCTGCGGCGGCGGCCTGTTGCGCGATGTGGTGGCCAATGAGCTGCCGGCGGTGTTCAACGGCTCCGACCTGTACATGATCCCGTCGGCGGTGGGGTGCGCGCTGACCGCGGCGGTGTGCCGGCTGGACTGGTTCAACCTGTGGACCGGGCTGATCATCGCGGCCTTTGTGTTCGCCTTCCGGATGACGGCGTGGAAGCTGCAATGGCATGTGCCATCACCCATGCGGCAATGGTCCTACCAGGGCCTGCGCACCCGCCGCCGCAGCCGCACCGACGACGTCTTCCGCGGCGGTCCCGACGGACAGTGAGCTGACGCGAGTCGCGCTGGATGTTCCACTACTTGACGAAATGTCGATTTCTGCTCGAAATCGCCGATATATCAACATTTCGGCAAGTAGTGGAACTCAGGGACGGTGTGTGGGGTGGGTCAGGGGAGGAGGGTGGCGAAGATGTCCAGGAAGCGGTCCACGTCCGGCTCGGTGATGGCCAGGGGCGGGCGCACCTTCAGCGTATTGCCCGCCTGGCCCGAGGCCGAGATCAGCACTCCGGCCTCCCGCAGTTCGTTGACCAACCGGTTCGCCGAGGCCGGGTCGGGGGCACCGGATTCGTCCAGTACGTCCAGGCCCAGGAACAGCCCCGCGTGCCGGACGGGCGCGAACCGGGGGTCCGCGCCGTAGGCTGCTCCGGCTGCAGTGGGCATTGCGCCGACTGCAGCGCCGGACGTCGCGCCTGCCGCGGGGGACTGCGCGTCCGAGGCCCCGCCCCGTTCGGCGCCGGCGCTCATGTTCAGCGTCCGGTCGGCCGTGAGCCGGCTCAGATCGTCGGCCAGTCGATCGCCCAAGCGCAGCGCGTGCGCCGGCAGGTCCTCGGAGCGGATCACCTCGAGCACCGCGCGGGCGGCCGCGATCGACACGGGATTGCCGCCGAAGGTGTTGAAGTAGCGGACGTTCTGGCCGAACTTCCGGCCGACCTCGCGCCGATGCACGACCGCCGAGATCGGCATGCCATTGCCCATCGGCTTGCCCAGCACGACGATATCGGGCACGAAGGACTCGGCCCCGGCCCCGCCCCCTGCCGAGGTTGCCGCCGCGCCAGTGCCGACAGTGCCGGCAGTGTCCGCCGCGCCCGCTGTGTCATCTGAGCCGACTTCGGCCGGATGCCGCGCGAAGCCCCACATGGTGCCGGTGCGCCCGAAGCCCGGCTGGACCTCGTCGGCGATGTAGAGGCCCCCGTAGCGGTGCGCGACGGCGGCAGCCGCCGGCAGCAACCCCAGCGGATCGGGCCGCACTCCGTCCGAGGACATGATCGAGTCGATGAGCACCGCGGCCAGTCCCGCGCCCATCTCCTGCAACCGGACGGCGGCGGACTCGACGGCCGCGGCGAAGGCGGCCGAGGCCTCGGCCGGGGAAGCCGCCGAAACCGCCGTGTCGGGCAGCTCGACGAGTTCGACGAAGGGGCTCAGCGCATTGCCGTCGCCCAGGCTCGGCGACAGTTCCGCCGAGGCGGTGGTGGTGCCGTGGTAGGCGTGCGAGGTGACGATGATGCCGCGGTTGCCCGTGTAATAGCGGGCCATGCGCACGGCCAGGTCGACGGCCTCGGAGCCGGTGCAGGCGTAGGTGACGCGGTCCAGGGCCGGCGGGAATTCGGCCAGCAGCGCCTCCGAATAGTCCACCACGACGGGGGTGATGTAGCGCGTGTGGGTGCTGAGGGTGGACAGCTGGCGCGAGACGTATTCGGTGACCAGCGGGTGTGAGTGCCCGATGCTGGGGACGTTGTTGTACATGTCGATGTACTCGCGGCCGGCCGTGTCGTAGAGGCGCGCGCCCTGGCCCCTGACCAGCTCCACCGGGTGCTCGTAGAACAGGCGGTAGGAGTCGGACAGGACGGCATTGCGGCGGCGGATCAGTTCGGAATCTTCGGGACTGGACCCCTGGCGGAGGTTCGCTTCACGGCTCATACGCCTAGTCTGGCACGCCGGACGCGTCCTTGAGCGTCTTATGAGTGCGGGCGAGGTGGGGTGGTGTCCGCGCCGGCTGCCGCACCGGAGTCGTGCATGGGAGACTGGAGGGATGCATAGCGATGAGCAGCCGGGGCGGCCGGGACCTGAATCGGAGCAGTACCCGGTTCAGCCTCGGGAACCCGCGGCCGGCCGGCAGCCGGAACCCGTCGCCCGGGATGCGGGCACCCGTGCCGGCATCCTCGCCCCAACTATCCATCCTCGTGCCGTGGTCGCCCTGGCGATCGTCGCCGCGGCCGCGGTGCTGGGGCTGGGACTGGTGGTGCGGCTGGATCCGGGGATCGACATGGCGATCGTCATCTGGGCCAACGGTCTGCACCCGGGGTGGGTCGGGGCCTCGACGGATGCCGTCTATGGATTCCAGCGGGTACCCGGCGCGATCGGTCTGCTGCTCGGCGCCGGGGCGCTGGCCTGGTGGGGGACGCGCTCGCCCCGGGCCGTGCTGACCTTCGTGCTGACGGTCGCCGTGACCTGGCTGCCGATCACAGGGATCAAGGAGCTGGTGGATCGGCCGCGGCCCGACCATGCCCTGTTGGCCCAGCCCTTTGCCTCGTGGCCCGCCGATCCCTCCTTCCCCAGTGGGCACACGGGGTTCGCGGTGGCGCTGGCCATGGGGGTGTGGTTCCTGGTGCGCAGGACCCGGGCCCGGCCCATCGCCGCGGTACTGTGTGTGGCCTATCCGGCGCTCATCGTGTGCACGGTGCTCATCGTCGGCGTCCACCATCCCACCGATGTCCTGGGCTCGATCGTATGGTCGGTCGCGGTGGCCCCCGCTGTGCGCTTGGGCCTGGTTGCGGCAGGCGACCGGATCGGTTCCGGTGATCCATCCGGTTCACGTGGTTCCGGGGGTTCATCTCGCCGGAGTTCCACTACATAGGCTCCATCGCATAACAGTTCCACTACGTGACGAAATGTTGATTTTCGGAGGTGGGAGCGCTCCCAATCGACATTTCGCTATGTAGTGGACGAAGGTCGTAGTGGAGTCGTAGTGGACGAAGGTCGGGGGTGCTCCCATAGGATTGGGGGCATGAGTCGACCGCTGCATTCTCTGACCCCAGCCGAGGTCGCCGAACTGTGCCGCGCGCACTTCGGCCTGGACGTGCAGGTGGGCCGCTTCCTGGCCGGCGAGATCGCGGTCAATATCGTGGTGACCGCCTCGGGCGAGGACGTTGCCAAGAGCTATGTGCTCAAGGCCGAGTACCCCAGTCCCACGATGCCCGTCGAACACGCCGACTGGTTCTGCGCCGTGCAGGGCCTGGCGGCCCGCGCCGGCTTGCCGGTGGCCCGGCAGGTGCCCGCACTGCACCCGTATTCGACCGCGGCCGGCGAGTCCTCGGGCTATCTGGCACTCGTCGCTGTGCCGCCGAGGGACGTTGCGGTGCCGCCGAAGGGCACTGCAGTGAGCGACACCGCATTGCAGGACACCACGAAAGACACCACGGCGAAGGACCCCGCGCCTGCGGACGCTGCGCCGCAGACCGCGCCGCCCCAGGGCGCCGTGCCCAAGGACGCCGCGCTGCCGGGCGCTACTGCGACGGGCACACAGACGACGGGCACAACGCCGTTGGGCACAGAGCTGTTGGGCACAGAGGCGAACGCCGGTGGCCCCGCGGCGGTGGCCTCGGCGGACGATGGGCAGGCGGATGCCGGGCCCCGGGTGATGCTGCGCCTGCAGGAGTACCTGGCCGGCGAGGTCGCGGCCTCCGCCGAGGTCCCGGCCGACTATCCGCAGCAGGTCGGCCGACTGACGGCCCGGCTGGTCGCGGCGCTGGCGCAGGCTCCGGCCGAGCCCGAACCGATCCTGCACCCGTGGTCGTTCGAGACCACCGGGCGCAATGTGCTCTCGGCCGCCGATCGGATTGCAGCGCTCGAATCCGCCGGCCTGGTCCCGGTGGACATGGGGACCCGGCTGTCCGCCGACGTCGCTCTGGCCCGGCGAGTCGCGCGTGCCTTCGAAACGCGCGTGCGGCCATTGCTGCCCGAGTTGCCGTGCCAGGTCGTGCATCAGGACGTCAACGATTTCAACATCCTGCTCGGCGCGGGCGCCGCGGGTACGGCCGAGGCCACGCCCGGCGCGCTGCACATCACCGGACTGATCGACTTCGGCGACACCCGCACAGCTCCGCGCGTGGTGGAACTGGCGATCGCCGCCTCGTACACGATGCTGGGCGTGGACGATCCGCTGGCTGCCCTGCGCGCCTGTGTCTCCGCCTACGTCGCGGCCTCGGCCGGCACCCCCGCCGAACTCACGGATCGGGAACTCGAATTGGTCGAGGTGAGTGCGCTGGCCCGGCTGTGTCTCAACGCCTGCACCTGGTCCGCCCGCACGCTGGCCGCCGGCCTCGACTCGCCGGACGCCGCCTACGGCCGGGCGCGGATGGCGCGTACCTGGCCCGTGGTCAGGGCCCTGGCCGAGGCCATCGTCGGCTGAGCGTCCTCGCGTCGAGTCTCAGGGTCCGGGCGGCCGGATGTCGAAGGCCGGGCTTAGCGGCGATGGTCAGGGCCAGTGGTTAGAGTGGGGCCCATGAGTTCTGTCCTCCGCGTTTCCGGTACCCATGATCACTCCGTAGCTGAGGAAGGCGAGACGGCTGCAGGCGCAGCCGCCGCAAACGCGGGCGCCTCAAGCTTGGCCGCCTCAAACGCGGCCGGATCCGGTGCCTCGGCCCCCAGCCGGCGGCGCATCCTCAAGTCCGCGGCTGTGGGCGTGACGGGCGTTGCTGTGGTCGGCGGTCTGGCGGCCTGCGGCTCGGAGTCGAAGGCGCCCGAACCGCTTGAACTCCCCGAAACAGAGGTCCCCGTCGGCTCCGGCGTCGTGAAGAACAGCTGGGTGGTCGTGCAGCCGACGAAGGGCGATTTCAAGGCGTACTCGGCGATCTGCCCCCATCAGGGATGCCTGGTGCGGCAGGTGACCAAGGACGACATCACGTGTCCGTGCCACACCTCGGTGTTCTCAACCGAGGACGGATCGAAGATCGCGGGCCCGGCCAATAAGGGTCTGACGCCGGGCAAGGTGGAGAAGTCGGGGGCCGCCCTCAAGATCAGCGCGAGCTGAGGCACTCGGGCCCGGCCCGTCACCGGGGCGCGCGCCGTCCCAGCCGCCTGGTCTCCTGGCCTCACGCCCTTCGCCGCATCGCATACGGAAACCTGCAACACATACGTGTATACACGTATGTGTTGCAGGTTTCCGTATGCGATGCGGGGCCTGGGCCGCGCGATGTGAGCGGCCGGTCGCGCAATGCGCATGTCCTGGGTCGGTGAGGCTCAGATCCTGAACCCCTTGGCCCGGAACTTCTCGATGATTCTGTACCCGCGCGGTCCCGGCAGGACATCGCTCCACTCGACGCGGATGACCACATGTCGTAGCGCGAGCCTGTCCTCGCGGCGCTTCTCCTGCTTCATCCGGGGCCCGTACTCGTTGTATTTGCTCCAGCCATCGGCCTCGATGATGAGGTTGAGGCGGGGAATGTAGAAGTCGACCCGATCGCTGAAACCCGCGAGGGCATCGTCGAAGGGGAATGCCACCTGCTGCCAGAAATCGTGGATGCCCAGGCGGTGGAGCGCCAATGCCGTGAGCGATTCCAAGGGTGACTCGGCGAGTCCGGTGGACCAACCGAGCAAGCGCCTGGCTTTGCTCATGTTCCTGCTCGCGGCATGCTCTGCGAGTTGGTTCAGGGTCTGTTGCAGCCTCTCTCGCCGCTGAGCGATGTGGCGGACCAACCGGGGCGTAGCTGCCGGGACACCCGTCACCGGGGGCGGCGGATTGCTTGCAGGCTGCGCTGGACCGTGGCCTGGCGGCACCAGAAGAGGGACCACCTGGCCGAACGCTTCGGGCGCCATGTCATTGGTGCGGGCCAGAGCGTCGATCATCGCAGTGTGCCGATAGGCGGGGTCGAACTGAGCGCGAGCGCCTTCGGGCCCATGCCTTTCCACCAGGTTCGATGGAAACTGCAGATAGAGTCCGGTCCTGGTCCGGTTCGGGTATGCCGCAAGCCTGCCTGCAGTGATTTCGGAGATACCGCCTGTGTAGGCGTCTGCGGCGATGATTCCGTGCACCTCATCGCAATCCCGGAGGAGGTCCGCAGCGGTCCACAACGGATCGGTCATCAAAACGCCGGGCAACGCCGCGCAGGTGTCGTACAGGTGCTCCGCCGGAACGGATCGCTGTCGCTTCCGGAAGGTCTTGTTCGTGTAGGACGGGCGTTCGGGACGGGATACTTCGATGTGGGCGAGGTCCGGGGTCGGGAGGGGGATCCCCTGTGCTGCTGCGGCGGATCGGTGGCTGAGGTGCTCTCCGGGTGCGAGTCGGAGGGTCGATATGTGTCCCAGATGATGTGCGATTTCGCGTTGAAAAACCGTTGCGGGGGATGCGCCTGTCGCAGGCCGCCCCTCCGCCGACCGATTCCTCGGTTGATGGTCGGTGTGTCTCTGGTCGGTGCCCTGATCGGCAGCTGAACCACTGCGCTCCGGACCGGGATCCAAGAGTTCGGGCGAGTCGATCCACTGCATGAACACGGCATGTGCAGGCGTTTGGCATACGCGCACAACGGCGTATACGCCGCGATGTCTCCTCGTGGTGCAGCAACCCCGGGATGATTGAAGCAATCTATCGATAGAAATATCATTTGGTAGCGATGATCGTGAAAAGACGTTGTACATGGTCACATGGTGCTACATGTTAGACACGATTGGAAGAGGTTTGATCCTATTACATGCGGAAACCTGCAACACATACGCATATACACGTATGTGTTGCAGGTTTCCGCATGTGATGTGGAGGAGATGCGGGCGCGCCGCCGGGGGAGCGAGCTCGGGGTCGCCCCCGCTAGACTGGTGGGCGTGACTTCAGCAGGGACACCCGGGAATTCGGGGACAGCAGGGACACCCACGACCGATGCGGGCCGCCCCGCGGCCACCATCTCGGTCAAGCAGTACGCCGGGACCGGCCTGTGGATGGCGATCCGCGGCGCCTTGGGCGTGATCTTCGGCTTGGCGACTGTGTTCTGGCCGCGCGAGATGCTGGGGGGTCCCACCAATCTGGGCATCCCCGTGCGCACCGCCGACCTCATCATCGCGGTCTTCCTGGCGCTGCAGGCAGTGCTCATCCTCGTCCAGGTCAAGTACAGCCCCGCGATCATCCGCATGCCCCTCCTGGGCCAGGCGATCGTCGTGGTCCCGGCCCTGGTCTTCCTGCTCCTGGCCTCGACCGCCGGCCAGCTGCGCGCGGCCGTCTGCGTATGGGCGGTGCTGCACGCCATCATCGAGCTGTGGATCTACGCGCTGCTGCGCGCCACGCCGAACGCCAACGACTACCTGATCGCCGGAGGTGTCCACCTGCTGCTGGGCATCGCACTGTTGGTGGGCTTCAGCATGCACGCGCTGAGCGTCACGGGCTTTTCGGGAGCGGCGGTCCTCATCGCCTCGATCCTCTACATCATCGGTGGGTTCACCCGACGCTCGCGTGTGCGGACGCTGCGCGACTCGGGCCTGGGCGATGACGACGCGGCGGCCGACACGGATATCCTGGCCGCCGAGGAGCTCGTCGCCATCCAACGCCGCGACGAAGCCGATGGCGAAGAGGGCTTCGAACCGCACGGCCGCGCCTGAACCTTCGCGCCTGAACCTTCGCGCCTGCACCGGCCGTGCCCGCGCCTTGCCAAAATGCCCGCGCCTTGCCGTGTGGCTCCACAACAGTTCCAGTGGCTCGATAAATCGTGAGTTGTGCTGCCACCGGTGCATGTGTGGAGCCACCGCCCGGGTGGTACCTCCCTGGCGCCTCGGGCAGTCGTGTTCGTCACATATCGCTTCCCGCCGTCGACTAGAGTCGGAACCACAGTCGAAGTCGCAGGTCGGCCACGATGAGGGTCGGCGGGTCGAGGAGGTCGGATGGGCGCCGAGGTGACACCAACGGAAGCATATGGGGCCGGCTCCGCCTTCCCCGATCCCAGCGGCCTCGGCACCTGGGACCCGGCCACCCCCACTGTGGGACCGCTGGGCGACCTGGCCCAGGCCTCGCGTGAACTGCCCGAGGGCCTGCTGGCCCGTCTGGTCCAGCTCGCCCACTCGCCCACGCTGTTGGTCGCCACCGACTACGACGGCACCATCGCCCCGCTGGTGGACCGCCCCACCCACGCCTTCCCCCTGCCGATCTCGGTCGCCAGCATGCGCTCGCTGGCGGCGCTGCCCGATACCGACTCGGCGGTCATCTCCGGCCGTGCGCTGCGCGACCTGGCCGCCATGTCCCGGCTCCCGCGCGAGGTCACACTGCTCGGCTCGCACGGAATCGAGGACAGCCCCGACACCGAGGACTTCCTCAGCCCCGTCGCCCGCACCCTGCTCACCCGCATCCGCGCGCGCATGAACGCCCTGTTGGCCCAGGCCCCCGCGCTGCTGGTCGAGGCCAAGCCCACGGGCGTGGCCGTGCACCTGCGCGGCCTGGGCCCCGACATCGAGGACCTGGCACGCCGGGCCGTCGCCGAGGTCGAGTCCTGGGCGGGCGTGACCGCGGTGCACGGCAAGGATGTAGTGGACCTGAGCGTGGTGCCGACGTCGAAAGCGCGTGCCCTGGCACAGCTGCGCGGCTCGCTGCGCGATCCGGCGGTCGTCTACATCGGCGACGACACCTCGGACGAGGCGGCACTTGCCACCCTGGGTGACAGCGACCTGGGTATCCGGGTCGGCACGCCCGAGGCCGCCCTCGCCGGCGCTGCCGCTTCGCCCGCCGCCTCGCCCGCCGCGACGACCTCCACCTCCGAAACCGCGGCCTCGTTCACGGTGGCCGATCCGCAGGCCGTGGCGCTGGTGCTCTCCAGCCTGTTCGAGCTGCGCCGGGCCTGGCTGTTCGGCTCGAAGTCGGTCCCGATCGAGCGACACTCGCTGCTGGGCAACGGCCATTCCCTGGCGCTGGTGGACGCGGCCGGTCGGATCGTCTGGATGCCCTACCCGCTGCCGCACTCGGCCGCGCTCTTTTCGGAGATCCTCGGCAGCAGGCAGGCCGGCTACTTCAGCTTGGAGGCGGCGGACGGCGCCCGGCCGCTGACCCAGCGCTATCGGACGAACTCGATGGTCCTGGAGACGCGCTGGCCGGGCCTGAACTGCCACGACTACTTCGCCCCGGCCAGCACCCCGAAGTCCGCCGACGCGGTGCTGGTGCGCGAACTCACCGGCGACGCCCCGGCGCAAATCCGCTTCGCCCCACGCCCGGACTTCGGCGCGACCCCGGTCCGCCTGGAATTGATCCCCGGCGGCGTGCGGGTGCTCACGACCTCGGAACCGATCACGCTGTACGCCCCCGGAGTGCGCTTCCGGATCGAACGGGAGCCCGGCGCCGGCGGGATCGGCGGCTCGGACACAGCGGTCGCCACGGTGGTGCCGGCCAATGAGCCCGGCGAGCGCGTGGTCCTGGCCCTGGCCCTGGGCGGGGAGTACGAGGAGCCCGGCGGGGTGCTCGACGAACTGTTCTCGGGCCCGCCGGCGCATCTGCGCCACGAAGTGCACAGGGCCTCGCGTGACTGGGTCGCCTCCTTGGACCTGCCGGATCTGCACCAGGAGGCGGTGGTCCGTTCGGCGCTGACACTGCGCGCACTGTGCCACGAACCCACCGGCGGGGTGCTGGCAGCGGCCACAAGTTCCCTGCCCGAGGGCCTGGGCGGGGTGCGCAACTGGGATTACCGCTACTGCTGGCTGCGCGACGGTTCGATGACGGTGCGGACCCTGCTGGAGCTGGGTTCGACGAAGGAGGCGGTGGGCTTCCTCGACTGGCTGACCGGGATCCTGGCCGGCGCCCAGGGCCCCGAGCAGCTGCACCCGCTGTACGCGGTCGACGGTTCGGCTCTGACGACCGAGGCCGTGCTGGGCCATCTGCCCGGATACGCCGGTTCGCGGCCGGTGCGGGTGGGCAATGCTGCCGAGCACCAGGTGCAGTTGGACGTGTTCGGCCCGGTCACCGAGCTCTTGTTGGAGTGTGCCAGGGCCCTGGGGGAGCTACGCACGGAGCACTGGGAGCTGACCCGTCAGATGGTGCTGGCTGTGTCTCGGCGCTGGGAGGAACCCGACCACGGCATCTGGGAGGCCCGGCGCGCGCCGAAGCACAATGTGTACACGAAGGTCATGTGTTGGGTGACGGCCGATCGGGCGGTACGGATCGCCGAGGAATTCGGCAAACCGGTGCCGGGGACCTGGATCGAGCTGCGCGAGGCGATTGCCGCGGACGTGCTCGACAAGGGCTTCAATCGGGCCGTGGGCGCCTTCACCGTGGCCTATGGTGAGGACGATCTGGACGCCGCGGCCCTGTTCGTGGGGCTGTCCGGCCTGCTGCCGGGCGACGATCCGCGCTTCGTGGCCACGGTGGACGCAGTGGAGCGGGACCTGCGGGCCGGGCCCACCGTGTTCCGCTATCACTACGCCGACGGCCTGCCGGGGCTGGAGGGTGGGTTCCACATCTGTACCAGCTGGCTGATCGAGGCGCTCGCCCTGGTGGGGCGCACGGGGGATGCGCTGGACCTGTTCGAGCGTCTGCACGGGTTGTTGGGGCCCACCGGGATGTTGCCGGAGGAGTACGATCCCGTGGCCGAAACCCACCTGGGCAACACCCCGCAGGCCTATTCGCATCTGGGCTACATCCGCTGCGCCCGGCTGCTCGACGATGTGCTGGCGCGCACCGGTGGGCCGCAGACCGAGCCCCTGCCGATCGTCCGCCCGGAGTTCCTCGAGTAGGACTCAAAGCTCTGCACTCAGAGTTCCACTACACCCCGAATTGTCGGAAATCCATGCTGGGATCGTTCCCAATCAACAATTCAGGTTGTAGTGGAACTCGGGGTGGGGGTGCGGGGTCGGAGAACACCAACCGGGCACGGGCGCCGGTGGGCGTGTTCGACAGGACCAGTTCCATGCCGATGAGGCGGGCCTGGGAGACCGCGATGACCAGGCCCAGGCCCATCCCCGAGGCCGCCGAGGTGTTGAACCGGGTGGGCCCCGAGGCCAGCAGCGGCGCGGGGAAGCCCTGTCCGTGGTCCTCGACCGTCAGGGAGTCGGGGCCGACCGTGATGTCGATGGGGGCCGCGCCGTGCCGGAGTCCGTTGGAGACCAGATTGCCCAGGATGCGGGAGAGCCTGCGACCATCGGTGCGCCACACCGGTTGCGGATCGGGGCTGATGAGCGTGACCTGATCGGCGGTGATGGAGCCGGCCGCCTCCATATTGTTCAGCTGCGAGACGACCACGGCGGTCACATTGGCATCCTGCCAGGCGACCTCGGCGGTGGCCTGATCCGTCCGCGCGATCTCCAGGAGGTCCTCGATGAGCAGATGCAGGCGGTTCGCCCGTTCGCGCACCAGCTGGGAGGCGCGGCTGTCCTCCTCCAACAGGTTCGCAGCGCCCAGCAGACCGGTCAGCGGGGTGCGCAGTTCATGCGCGAGGTCGGCGGCGAAGTGCTGTTCGGCCCTGATCCGCTCGGCCAGGCGTTCGACGGCGGTGTCGACCGCCTGGGCGAAGTCCTGGACCTCGTCATCGGCCGGCGGGATGACCGCGGTGATCTTGACCGAGGTGTCCCCGCCGGCAATCGCCCTGGCGGCCTGAGCTCCCTTGGTCAGGCGGCGGCTGGTGCGTCCGGCGACCAGGCCCGCGACACCGGCGACGACGATCGCAGTGACGATCAGCGCGACGACCACGGTGCGGTCGATCTGGCGGGTCAGATTGTCGTATTCGGCCTGCGAGTAGCGGATGGAGATGACCACATCGTGCCCGCCGACGGTCAGCGGGGACGCCGCCCACAGGTAGTCGTGGCCGTCGTCGGCGCGGCCCAACTGGGTGACCATGGAGCCTCCGGCGGCGGACTCCCTGGCCTCGGTCGGCAGCTGCGGGTCGTCGACGACGGCGTCGAGGGTGAGCACCCCGGTGTCGCGGTAGATGATGCGCGCTTGGGTCAACTGCGCGGTGATCTTGTCGCGCACCTGCTCGGCCTGGGAGCGCAGGGTGACAGCGCGCATCGTCAGCCCGCAGGCCAGCACAGCGACGATGACCCCGGCGACGACCGTCGCGACCATCCGCAGGCGCAGTGACCGGCGGGGGCCTCGGCGGGTTCGGGTAGCGTGGGCGCTGTTCGCTCCGCGGGGGCCTGTGAACCGGAGCCAAGGTGCCATAGTGCGGGAGCCTACAGGGCCTAGGCGACGAGGCTGTAGCCGAAGCCGCGGGTGGTCGTGACCCGGCTGGTCCCGATCTTCTTGCGCAGGCGCTGGATGTGGACATCGACGACCCGTAGGTCACCGGCCCAGTCCGTGCCCCAGACCATGTGCGCGATGTCCTCGCGCGAGTAGACGTGGCCCGGCCGGTCGGCCAGCAGCAGGAGCAGTCGCAGTTCGGTGGGGGTCAAATGCACCGGCTTGTCGTGCAGGGTCACGTGCAGCAGCGAGGTGTCGATCTGCAGCGCGCCCAGGTCCAGCGTATTGGACTGGGGCTGGGTGCGGGGCTGCTCGGGTGGCGCAGTGTTCGGCCGGCTCTGGCCGGGCCGCAGGGAGCCGGCCTGTCGGGTGGTATCGGCTTGCCGGGCGGGAGAGCCGGCGGGGCGCGCCCAGCGGTCGGGGACCTCGGCGCGGGGTGGGACGGCTGCGGTGCCCTGGCGCGAACGCGCGGTGCGCACTGGCGGAGCGGGCTGAGCCGGTCGGTCGGTTTGCGGATCTGCAGCGCTCCAGGATTCCGGGGTCGCCGAGGTCTGGCCCGGGTAGCGCGCGTGCCCAGCCTGGGTCGTGGTCCTGGGCGTGTCGGCCGGGGGAGTGGGGAGGGAACCGGTCGGGTTCCGGGAGGTTTCGGCGGGGTTTCCGGCACGGTCGCCGGAGGGGAAGCCGGCCGTGCTCGCCCCGTAGCGGCGCACCACCGTGCGGATGCGGGCGCTGAGCACCTGCATGTCGAAGGGCTTGGTCAGATAGTCGTCGGCGCCGGCCTCGAGGGCCTGGACGATGTCGATCGGCTCCGACCTGGCGGAGATGACGATGATGGGGACGTCGGTGCGCTCGCGCAGTTCACGGCAGATGGAGGCGCCGTTCATCGTGGGCAGCATGAGGTCGAGCAGGACCACGTCGGCACCGTGCTCGATGACGTATTCGAATCCGTCGCGGCCGTCGGCGAAGACACTGACGGTGTATCCGAAGCGCTCCAGGGTCAGCTGGGTGGTCTCCCTGATGACCTCGTCGTCCTCGACCAAGACTATGTGCACCGTGAATCCTGTATCCCTTTCCGATCCATGGCAGACCGCGGCGGATGGACTTCGGTTCCCACGTGGGGCCCGAAGCTGTGCGCGTCCGGATGTGGCGCGCGCAAACTCGTCGCAGCGTTCAAGTTCCAAGGATACCGCTTAGCCGCGACACCGGAGCCGAGTAGTGCCACCGGCCCCGCCCCAGCGCAGTCCCAAGCCCGTCGCAGTGCCCGGTTCTAGGGCGTGGGAGTGGGGGAGGGGATGTGTTCGATTCTCTGACCGCCTTCGAAGCGGCCGCCCACATAGCGGTAGACGCGTACCGCCCAGGCCGCGCCCGACCGTTCCTCCGCGACGACCGTGCGGTCGCCGCCGGGGGTCAGGGTGATGTTGCGGCCGGTGGTCACCAGGGCGATGTCGGGGGTTCGCTCGTCGGTGGTGAAGAGGAGCTGGGCGAAGGGGCGCGGGTCCCCGGCCTTGCCGGCGGAGTCCGCGGTCCCGTTCGTTGCACCGGCGGTTGCCCTGGCCGGATCCCACACCACCGACGCCGAGGCGAACACCAATCCCGCGACCGTGAACGGTTTGCCCCGGTGCAGGCAGGCGGGGCAGGCCTGGAGGGCTTGGCGGACGCCCAGCACGTCCTGTCCGCCGGTGGCCGAGGGCCCGGTGAGCACCGCGCTGACGAGGTCCTTGCGGGAGTAGCGGTGTACCTTGTCGCCGGACTGCCCAGAGGTTCGCCCGGTGGAGGAGGAATCGGACGAGGATTCGGTGAGCTGTGGAGCCGGACCCAGGTCGGTCACGGCATAGGGGTCCGCGCAGCCTGTTAGAGCGGCTACGGCGATACACGCCACAGCCGCGAGGATTGTTCCGGGGGTGGGTCTCACTCGTATTAGTGTGCCAGTTCGGCCGCCTCTGCACACGCAGCCCCTGCACGCGGCCCAGACGCGCGCTCAGACGCGCGGCCGATGCGTACAGCTCAGACGTCGTGCCCGTCCGTATAGCCTGCACCTGTGGGCAACACATGTAGGCCAGCTGTTTATGCCCTACGGGTGTCTGGGGAAATGACGCTTGTTCCCACGCCGCGTAGACTGAGGGCATTATGAGCAGCTCCGCACAGAACAACGCCGCATCGCCTGCCCCGCAGTCCGGAAATCGGCCCACCCGAGCCGTTCCGATGAAGGAATGCGCGGCTATGGGCATGGTGGCGGCCGCACTGGTGTTCGTTATGACGATCATCTTCACCGCAGCGTGGGATGGCCTCAAGCCGCTGGCACTGTGCGGCCTGTACACAGTCGTCACCTTCATCGTCGTGACCCTGGTGGCCATGGGCCTGAACTGGGTCGTCAAGTCCGAAGAGGTCAAGGACCCCAACGGCCCGGTCATGCACTGAGCTCCTAGCCATGCACTGAGCTCTCAGGTTCGCACTGAGCCCGACTCTTACACGAACCTCTTGAGCCGCAGGCTGTTGAGCACCACGCACACCGAGCTGAAGGCCATGGCCGCACCGGCGATCATCGGATCCAGCAAGCCCAGGGCCGCCAGCGGGATCGCCGCGACATTGTAGAAGAACGCCCAGAACAAGTTCTCGCGGATGATCCGCAGCGTCCGCTTGGACAGCCGGATGGCCTGCGGGATCTGCCCGGGATCACTGCGCATCAGCGTGATATCGCCCGCCGCCCGCGCCACATCCGTGCCCGAGGCCATCGCCAGTCCCAGATCCGCCCTGGCCAGGGCGGCCGCATCGTTGACACCGTCGCCGACCATGGCCACACGCTGTCCGGCCGCCTGCAGCTGCGCGATCCGCGCCTCCTTGTCACCGGGTGCCACCTGGGCGTGGACCTCGTCGATGTCCAGCTCCCCTGCGACGGCCTGGGCCACGCTGTCGCGGTCGCCGGTCAGCAGCACAGTGCGGATGCCCGCGGCGTGCAGCTCGCCGATCGCCTGGGCCGCGCCGGGCTTGACGGTGTCGGCGACCAGCGCCCGGCCCGCGTATTCGCCGTCCAGGGCCAGGGCCACAATGGTGGCGGGCACGTCCGACTCCGAGGCCTCGGCAGGTACTGCGATGCCCTGGGCTACCAGCAGCTCGGGTTTGCCGGCCAGGAGAGAGCGGCCGTCGACCGTGGCGCGGATACCCCCGCCGGGTATGGCGCTGAAGTCCTCGACCCGGGGCGCAGGCCCAGCCGGCACCTGCCCTGTGGCCGCATCCGCCCCGGCCTGCGCGATGGCCTGTGTCCCGGCCCGCGCGATGGCGGCGGCGATCGGATGCTCGGACATGGCCTCGGCAGCGGCCAGGGCCGACAGCGCGGCCGGCGATAGGTCGGAGTCGATGACGCTCATGTTCCCGCTGGTCAGGGTGCCGGTCTTGTCGAGCACGACGGTGGTGATGCGCCCGGCGGTCTCCATGGCCTCGGGCCCGGAGACCAGGATGCCCAGCTGCGAGCCGCGGCCGCTGGAGACCGCGGTGGCCACGGGGGTGGCCAGGCCCAGGGCGCAGGGGCAGGCGATGACGAGCACGGTCACGGCGGCGCGCAGGCCGGAGGTCCAGTCGCCAGTGGCCAGGCCCCAGATCAGGAGGGTGGCCGCGGCGATGGCGAAGACGACGGGCACGAAGACCGCGGAGATGCGGTCGGCCAGGCGTTGGGCGGCGGGGCGGCCGGCCTGCGCGCGTTCGACCATGGCCTGCAGCTGGGACAGGGTGGATTCCTCGCCGACCTGTTCGACGCGCACGCTCAGCGCGCCGTTGGCGTTGACGGTGGCGCCGGTGACGCGGTCGCCCGGGGCGACCTCGCGGGGGACGGATTCGCCGGTGAGCAGGGATTCGTCGACGGCCGAGGCGCCGGTGAGCACGGTGCCATCGGCCGGGACCTTCTCGCCGGGGCGCACCAAGACGGTGTCCCCGGGTGCCAGGGCTGCCACGGGAACGTCGACGGTGGTGCCCTCACCGGTGCTGCCGGCCGCAGCTGAGCCGGCCGCACCACTGGCATCGCCCACAACGCGGTGGGCGGTCGTGACTCCCATGGACACCAGGGCGCGCAGGGCCGCGGTGGCCGATTTCTTGGCGCGGTCCTCGATGTAGCGGCCCAGCAGCAGGAAGACGGTGACGGCCACGGCGCCCTCGAACCACAGGTGGTAATGGTGGGGCAGGTGGAGGATGTGGCCGTGGCCGGTGGCGATTGCGATGGTGGCCAGCGAGTAGACGGTGGACACGGTGACGCCCACGCTGACCAGGGTGTCCATGGTGGAGCTGAAGCCTCGGGCGGCCTTGTAGGCGTTGCGGTGGAATGGCCAGGCGCACCAGGTGACGACCGGCAGGCTGAGCACGGCGATGAGCCAGTGCCAGCCGGGGAAGTGCCAGGACATGACCATGGAGATGGCGATGACGGGGATGCCCAGGATCAGGCCGGTGATGAAGCGGGCGCGCAGGTGGTCGGGGTCCGACGCCGAGGGCCCAGCAGAGTCTGTGTCCTCCTCGCCTTCCGCACCTGCCGGCGGGGTGGGCGGGCGCACGCTTGCGCCATAGCCGGTCTTGTCGACGGTGGCGATGAGGTCCGCGTCCGTGATGGGGCCGGTGACGGCGACATAGGCCGAGTTCAGGGGCAAGCTGACGGTGGCCTGCACGCCGTCTAAGCGGTTGAGCTTCTTCTGGACTCGGGCCTGGCAGGATGCGCAGGTCATGCCCGTGATGTCCAGGGTGACCTGGCGGGTGTCTGCGGTGTGGCCCGCAGTGTCTGGAGCGGACGTGCTCACGTCAGCCGCCTCCTATGCGTGAATCGACATTCGAACCCATCATATACCCCTAGGGGGTATATGTGAGACGTGACTCGAGTCCGTTGATCTGGGGCTTTGGCCACTATCTAGGGGTGGGGTGCTCAAAGCTCCGGGAAGGACAAGCGGGCAAGAAAAATGCGGGCCCTTAGCAAAGAGGGAACCCGCATCTTCCTGACTGTAGTCCTTCGTAAGGTACTCGATCTAGCCATCGAGTTCTTTACTGCCGACTGAGCCAGCAAGCCGGCGGAAATCGGTGGGAAGGTCGTAGTTAGGGTTACGACCTTCCTTCATTGGACTCCTCTACCGTAGCATGCGGCAACGTGAGTTGAAAGGGTCGGCGCCCCGCCGCTCACACCAGTTCGTACCCGGCTTCGTCGATGGCCGCGGCGATGTCCTTCTGATCCAGCGGAGCTTCCGATTCGACGGTCACGGGGCTGACCTGGCCGGCGTGCAGGTCGACAGTGACCGAGGTGACTCCGGCGATGTTGCCCAGCTCTTCCTTGACTGCGCTTTCGCAGTGGCCGCAGGTCATGCCGGAGACGTTGAGGTTGGTGGTGGTCATGGTGGTGCTCCCATTCTCAGAGGTTCGTGCTTCTACTCGGAATTGTATACCCCCATGGGGTATAGGCGTGGGCCAGTGCGCGAGTGCGTCCTCACAGCCACTCCGCTGCACGCAGTCCCTCCAAACGTGGTTCGAGGGATTCTGCCATAAGACTGAGTTCGCGCTGGGAGATACCGTGTCGCAGAGCCAGCTCACGCCAACTGCTCAGCGCCGAAGTGACCTGCCGGATTTGTTGTCGAGCCTGTTCTATGCCAAGGTCGCATTCCTCTGCCAATGCGAGCAATCCGTCTACTTCCTCGGGGAAGGAGTCGGCCCCCATGATCGACGTCGACCGCTGCCGTGAAGGGTCAGGATTGGGATTGACATCGAAGACCGGACTCAGCGTCCAGGAGTTACCACTGGCAAGGAACCCATGATTTCGAAGGTGATCGTCGGTATTGCCAAGGGCTATGTTGGCGATGACCCGGCTGTAGAGTTCCCGGAGGTCCGATTTGGGCGATCGGGACAGGTCCCGTATCGAATCGGCGATGTCGGCATAGTCGCGTTGTTCGCCGTCAGTCGATTCCGTCGTCGTCATCGCGCTGATGTATCCGATGCGTTCGCCGGAGGTTGTGCGATCGAATCGACGCAGGACCAAGGCGCTCCGGTTCCCGACGGGCACGAGCCTGCGGTATGGAGTGTGAATGCCTGCTTGCTCAAGCAGGTCCAAGGCGGTTGCTTCCCAGGCCGTGACGTTCCAGTCATCGCCTGCATGTGGGAACTTTGCGATGCCCAAAGAGCCATCCGATAGCTTGACTGCGGCCTTCGGCCTTGCTCCGCCCAAACCTGCAGTCCCGGTACTCAGGAGGCGTTTGACTGCTTCTTTTGGGTCGTCACCCCGGGCCAGATCATCTGCAGCGTGAAGCAGCTCCGGGAGCGAAACCAAGGTGGGGACCCGGGAAGGTGCTCCCAAGAACTCGGCGTGCCCGTGTAGGGCGAAGCGCAGGGAACCCTGACGGGTGTCGTCGCTGACACCAAGCAGGTAATCGACATCGTCCAATCGACGTGGCACCCGCTTGTCTTGCCGGGTCCGAGTGCGCTCGCCCTTGTCGATGAGGTTGCGCCCCCACCGGTCAGGTGCACTGTCTGCGAAGGCCCGAATCATGCCACTGTGGTGCTGAGCTCCAGAAGCCAGGCGTAGTGCAGGATCGATGGTCGTGCCGTTGCCTGCCAAGTAGTCGGTGTCGTAGAGGAAAGTAGTGCTGACCCGGCCGCGGGCACGGGTGAAGTGTGCTTGGCCCACCAGGATGGGACTCCCTGCCACATCGTTGACGACGTCGACCGTAGTCATTGCGCACGCTTCCTCGTCAATCTGTCGGCACGCAGGCGACCGATGTCGGAGTTCAAAGGGTCGACGGCATCGACTGCAGTGTCGAGTATCCCCAGGGCGCGGAGCACCTGGGCGACGTTGCCGAATCCAACGCTGGGATCTCCCTTTTCGATCTTGCGCAGGGTGTCGCGGGTAATTCCGGCGCGTTCCGCTACCTGCTGGGCCGGCAGCCCTAGGACCATGCGCCAGCCGCGGATGTGGGCCCCGAAATCGCCGAGCTGGCGATTGATTCTGTAGCCGACCACCGGTTCTCCCATTTCTTATGGCGGCTAAGTTCGCCGTAACGTGACAATATGGCTATTATAGCCGCCATTGGATGCGAGGAGAAGAGTCCTGTGAACCGGTGCAGTACCTCCCGGTAAGTCCGTCATAGAGCTGGACGAACCGCGTTCCCTCAGCTCTTGATGAGCCGTTGGATGGCTGCGGTGGCTTCGGCGATCTTGGCGGCACCGGCTTCGGGCGATTCCTGGGCGGCTTCGACGACGCAGTGGTTCATATGCGATTCGAGCAGGTTGACGCCCACGGCGTGCAGGGCCGCGGTGACGGCCGATATCTGGGTGAGCACGTCGATGCAGTAGGTGTCCTGGTCGATCATGCGCCCGATCCCGCGGACCTGGCCCTCGATGCGCTTCATGCGCTTGGCGATGGCGTCTTGGTCGTAGCCGTGGGCTGGGTGCGGTTTCTTTCCGTCGCCGAGGTCCCCGCCGGCCTGGCTGTGGCCCGTCGCTTCAGTGCCCGGGTGGGCGTGGGCGGGGGAGTGGTCCTGTGCAGGCGCGACCTGTGCGGACGCGGCGGAATCATCCGCGGCGACGGCCGGTGTGGCGTCCGTATGCTGTGCTGTCATGGGTCAATGGTATACCTGGGAGGGGTATGTTGATTGGGGCCTTTCCGAGGGTAGGCCGATAGCTTGGACCTTCTCTGCTGTCATCGGTTGGAGTGACAGCTGCAGTCCGATATTTTCTGCGAGGACAAGCACTTTGCCCAGTTCGGCTCGCGCATGGCCTGATTCCATATCGATGATGAAGCGCATACCGACGCCGGCTTTATGCGCAAGCTGCCCTTGGGTGAGGCCGGCGTTCTTTCGTGCGGTGCACATCGCTGCACCCAGCGCCTCTGGACGCGGCGAGGGGCGTTTTCTGCCGTATCGGCAGTAGTCGGAGTTCCAGATACCAAACTCCACCGGCGCCTCGCCGCCCTAGGTGCCGAGCTTGAAGGGTTAGTTCACACTGATGACGTTGGCCAGATCCAGCACAGACAGCGCTTCGAGTAGTTCCTGGCACGTGTACGGATCGGAGCTGCTGTCGGAGATGACGACGGTGTTCACAATGTGGACCCTGGCGTAGAAGAGTGCACAGGCGGCGATCCATACTATCTTGTTGTTAGTTAACTTGGTGAAGAGGGCAGTAGTGTTTGCCAGGCGTTTCACGAAGTCAAGCTTGTGGGGCCCAGCACTTACTACCCCGGCCGGTCGATGACCCGCTCGGGTACGACCCGTCCTCCGTGAACCTGTCGATCTCTACCTTGTCGAGGCGCTCGGACTCAAACTGCGTGAGAGCCCCGTCGATACGTGCAGTGAGGAAGTCGAAGTCGGAACGCAGCATGTTCAACGGGGGCGCCCACTGTTACGATACAGGTCACCTGGAGAAACTTGTCGTAGAAGACGGTTGTGGAATCGTGGTTAGTCAGGTGTCTGACTTCATCAGCTTCGGGGTGGGATCCGCGGTAGGGACGTCCCGTCGACGCTCAGGGGAGCGAGCGTGTACACGATATGCATGCTCATGCTCTTTCTGTGAGGAGTGCGACGGCTTGTGCTGGGACGGCGGAGAGCCCGGAGAGAACCTCCGAGATGCAGAAGACCAGGTCGGTTGTGATCGTCTCGATGGGTGCCAGGGCGTTCCAACAGCCTAGCTCGCGGTGGTGGTTTCTGTTGGAGATCGGCTTGGTGGTGGCCTGCCCGACGTGTTGCAGGATCGTCCAGGACGCGTCGTCCCTAGCCACGCAGACAGACGACAGTAGGGTCCCAACGAGGATGATTTCGATTCCGACCCTGACTCCGTTAGCAAGCGAGAAGTCGGATACGTTGATCGTGGGTGTCCAGAACCAGTGCTTGGTGAGGTTATAGCGGCTGAACCGCTCCATGTTCACCACGTCGACGATGGCTGCAGTACGCTCCTGGGCCGTGGCACCCTCCCGCAGATGTGCGCCGAGCAGTTGCAGGTAGGGGGTGGGGGCATCAGCATACGCGTAGTCGAGATAACCGGCCAGCAGTCTGTCACGTACCAGCGGACGGACTCTGCGGTGTTCCTTCGAACGGTCGAACTTCCAGTTGGTGGAGATCTGGCGGAAATGCCGGTGGCCGCAACTCACGGTCTGTTCGTAGTCGATCCCGTCGATTAGGTGGGTCTTCCACTGTCGAGCGTCGGACACTCGGCCTGGGTCAATAACCCACTTGGGGGTGGTGGGCCGCTCAGTAGGATCGATCATGCGGATATCGGTGAACGAGTAGGAGCCGGCCGGCAGATCACCCCCGGAATGGACCCAGATGCCCTGGTAGCTGAGAACCCCATCTGGGGACCGGTCCAACAGCTCGTCGAGGCTCAGCTCGGACTCCATTACCAGCAACTCATCTATGTCGTGGTTAATGACCATCCGCGCGCTTCCCAAGAAACGTCGGCGGGCGTGCTCCATGATGCCATATTCGCAGTAGTCCGAATCCCACAAGACGTTCTTCCCTGGTGCAGAACGGCCCTGGGGCCCGAATCTGAATGGCCAGTTCACGACGATGACGTGTGCCAGGTTGAGTGTGGACAGTGCCTCCAAGACCTGGTCGCAGTCGTACTGGTCGGAGCCATTATCGTAGACGATGACGGTGTCGATGTCATGGACCCGTACGTAGTATTTCGCCCAGTCGACGATCCACTCGAGCCGGTTGTTCTTCGACTTGGTGATAAGTGCTCTAGAACCTGCGAGTAGTTTCAGATAGTCGACCTCGTTCAATGGCGCGTCGCCGATTCCTGGCAGGGTCAGCACTCGATCCGGTCGGACGGGAGCCCCCGCGAACGCCCCCACCTCCGTCCTGTCCAGGCGTGTGGACACGAACTGGACAGGACTCTCCGCGATGTGGGCGGCCGAGAAGTCGATATCGGAGGCGAAGTTCTCCAGAGGCGGGCCGACCGTGACAAGGTCCGTGCCCTGAGGGAAGACATCGTAGAAGACAGTCGACATGTCGTACTTGTCGAGGTAATCCGGTTCCATCAGATCAGGCTCCCGTGGTGGCGTCCGCTTCAGCTCAGCGGAGACGAGTGCCGACGGTTCGTACACGATATGCATGGTTTGACGTCTTTCGTAACGGAGCGCACACCGGATGTGCGACTCCTCCGGACTGAGGGTTTAGACAAATACCCGACACGGGTAGGTATTACCGTAGCGGTGTGAAGAGGACCCTACGGTGAGAATCGAAGTTGTCTATAGGACGATTCAACAATGTAAGGTATCCGATACTCAAGCTTACCTTCACCGCCCCAGATGTAACGAATTTCACCGGAGCCGATGGGCTTGGCATACTCGCCGTCGGCCAATACCCGGCGTCGGAAAAAGCGAACATCTTGGGTACCAACTTGTGTCGATCGGATCGCCTGCTTCAAGAAAGTGGACGGACTTGTTACGACCACTCCCTATTCGCCTCCTCGTCCTTGCTGTACAGACAATCAAATTCAGTGGAATTTACGAAGTAATGCAATACTGCAGGGTAACAAGGAAGCAATAGTTGAAGAATGAAAGTCCATGGAACATGCAAGCATGCAAATTCCACCAGGCTCACTTCTGCAGACATGAGTGTGGCAGAGGTATTTCCCTATAGCACAATTCGTACCCATGACCCGAATAATACAAACAGGCTTATCGTCCAGATACCAGCGAATAGAACTCGTTGAGAGCGTGCTCCTGGTATTCTTTGACGTCGAATGTCGGTGGCGTCAAACCACCGTCTGCATACGATTTTAGGCCTGATAGGATTCCTGCTTGGGAGTTTTCGACAAGCAAACCTAGCCCGTCTTTCAAAACATGGCGGCTACCTGGAATATCCGTTGCTATGATTGGCCTTCCTAGTGCCAAAGCCTCCAACAGGACCATGGGTTGTCCCTCATGGTTGGAAGGTAGCACAAAACAATCAGCTGAAGCAACGTACGGGTACGGGTTGGGACGGCGTCCAGCCAATTTCACGTAGGACGAAATCCCTAGGTCACTGGTTAGATTGATGAGATCCTCTTTCAGCGGACCATCACCAAGCAAGACCAGCCTTGCCCTCGGTTCCAACTTGATAAAGTCTGCAAACGCGCCAATAAGCTTCTTCTGGTCCTTTTCAATTGATAGTCGTCCACTGCAAACAAAGGTTATCGTATCGCCCTCGAACCACTCTCGCAGATCATCTTCTAGTTCGCACGTCGATCGGGACTGTATTTCGGCCGGATCAATGACATTCTCACATGCAACGAACTTCGAGGCAAGAATACCGAACTGGCGAGCGATGTTGTCGCGGTTCAATTGCATCATGGTTTCAGAGACTGACACCAGCCAATCGAATTTGTTGTAGAGGCTGAAAGTCAGCGCCAAATGTGCCCATCGGGTAGTGTGTTCTGCCAACATATCATTGTGAAGATAACATATTGTTGTTTTGGCGGATGAACCGGCGGCGGCCATAAGGCAGTTCCAAAATGGCACATAACCATCGAACTGAATTGATGCTGATACCCGGGTGTCGCGTCCAAATATGCGAACCCACTCTCGTTCAAATCCTCTCATGTAAACTTTCAGCTCAGGTTCGGAGCCGAATCGGTTCCTAGCTTCCACCCGGGCAGTCACCGCCGATTCCCGAGGCGTCATGACCCGTCCGCCGATTCGTGGAATGATCGCGACATCGTTCCCTATCCTGGAAAGGGTTTCCAAGCGACCTTCATCTTTGAGAACTAAGTTGGATGCTACAAGGACGACCGGGCGGTACCTAGTATAATCCATAGAATTAACCAGATTGAGGAAAGATGCAGACATTCCTGTCGGTATGAGGCTTTGCTGGAAGACGATTACCTCGCGGTCATCCGAAGCATCTACTAGGTAATGATCGTCAATTTCGTCTCGAAGCCAGAATTCCAGGATTCGAGACGCCGCATTTCCATCTTCGTTTGGGCAAAACTCCCGGACTGCTGACTTTCGTTTAGATGAATCACCGGTTGGGTCCGATATTGCTTTGCAAAGTAGCTCGGTCAGACGGTCTGAGCTCTCTGCGACTGGCCCAGGCAGATTATCTCTGGAGAAGTATAGTCCACGTTCCGCCTTGTATTCTTCATAGTCGGGCATAAAAAATACGATTGGGCGATCTAGCGGAAGAAAATCGTAGAAGATACTTGAATAGTCTGTGATAAGGACATCAACGATACTGAGCAGATTGTTTGTATCGATATCTCGGGGGACCACTGTTACATCGAGATTTGCGTTGGCCAAAGCGCGCTCTTCGAGTCTATGTGCCCTGAACAATACCTGAGCACCGGAGCGTGTGATCGCCGCAATTCGCTGAGAGATTTGTTCTATGTCGACCTCAGCGTTGTTGGAACTACCGCGCCATGTTGGTGCATATAGTACGACGGGAGAATTAGGGTCCAGGCCCAGACGTCGTTTCAGTTGTTCCACTTCGGCCGGTGTGGAATTTATTGTCACATCGACACGTGGGGAGCCTGCCTGTGTGAGCTTTCCGGTGAAAAGACCGCGTATGTCGTGAGAGTCCAGTAGGACCCTAGTCGTGTGGTCGTTAGGAGACATGAGATGGGTTGCTTGGAGCATGTCGTGAACGAATGCGCCATGCTTCAGCGGTTCCCCCAGCATGTCTCGGCCCAAGGTCTTGTACGGAGTTCCGTGCCAGGTGTTCAGGTAGCGTTGCCCCTCGCGTCGGATGAAATACCCGGGGAACGTCGCATTATTGACCAAGTAATGCGCAGTCGCTAGCGCTCGTCGATAACCGTATGAATGTTTCGGTACAAATATGACGTTTGGCAGTTTCCAGATGTCGTCTGGAATCATGTTGTAGTCACCCTTATTTAAGGCCCACACATGTATGAATTGAGAAAACTCTGGACGCTTGCACAGTTCCCGAAAAAGACCTAGTGGATGACAGCCGATGGAGTCCCCAGAATTCGACTGCCAGACGATGACATCATTTTCTATATCCAGGGAGTCAAGCATCGCGGCGTACTCCGCAATGTCGCGTTTAGATTTGGTGGAAGTATATTCAGCAATTTCTTCGGGAGAGTCTGTGCGGAAAATTCGCAACTCGGCGAGTGTCTCGGCTGATGATCGATAGTCGCCTTTATGAAGATACGCGGCTGCAAGCTTCAGGACCTGTTCAGGGTCATGGGTTTTGCTCGAAAGGTAGTCGAGTCGACGGAACCAAATTTCAGAGTCGTAGTCTCGGACTGCAGCGAAACGTTTTGCATTGAAGTCGTACCAGTCGCTTCTCCATTTGGGCGGTGCGTGACCAGTGTCGATTGTATTGCCGGAAATATACTCAATTGCATAGGTCCATGCGTGGTCGACACCCACCTGGTCGATGGCATCGTCGGCGGGCGGTGCATCAGGTCGGAGTATATAGTCAGTCTGTAATTGGTCGGCTGTTCGACCAATTGCTGATAAGAATTGTTGGACGGATACATCATATTTCTCGTCTTTTAATGCTGCAATGCCTGCGAGATATGAGATGTCGGGGCTGTTCTTTTGTAATGCTCCATATAGAAGAGGGCCTAGTGCCTCACTGTATTTGCTTTCGTTGAGTAAGCTCTTACCTAGGCTAGTGTGCCATGGTACGTGCGCTGGTGCCAAGGAAGCGGCCTGTTTGAATGAGTGGGCCGCAGTCGCATGATCTTGTAAGGTGTCTTGTATTTTTGCTAGCCTACCCCATGCGCTTGCGTCACTTGGGGTTTCGATTACAAGCGCCTGTAGTAGGTGCTTGGCGCTTATGATTTGGTTTGCATTTGTTAAGATGTCAATTGCTGCATATGGGCTGCGGGACCCTTTTGGATTTGTCAGCTTTGAATCTGTAATGGTGGATATACCTGCGTGTATATCTCCGGACTGTATTTGTGCAGATGCGAAGGCGATGACATCGCTACGGTCGAGCGCCGATGTGTTTTTGACTTCTGTATAGTGACCTATTGCTTCTGAGTAGCGATTCATCGCGAGGAGTGAACGCATCAGTGCTAGATGGTCAGATGTATCGGTGGGAGGGTTATCGGTGTAGTACTGAATGATCTCCCAATCAAGTTTTTGCGACTTCAGTGCCTTGATGAGGGCTTTTCGTATTTCTGGGTTGTGACGGTTCAGTGAGTCGGCATGTTTAAGGTCAGAAATTGCCTCGGCTATCCGATTTCGCCCGACTAAATAGACGCCGCGCCTGTATGGCCAATCGGAATTAAGTGGGTCGATACTAATTAGCGCATCCCACTGTTCAATAGCTTCGACCGGCCGCTTTATACGTTCGAAGGTCGTCGCGAGTTTGCGGCGCCAGCTGATGTTAGTGGGTTGGAGATCTACTGCATGTTGAAAGTACGGGACGGCTTCGGCGAATTTGTTCAGCTGATATAAGCATATGCCGGAAAAGTAGCTATCCCGTGCGCTCATTGTGTCGATTGCTATTGACGCTGCAGATATCGCTGCAAAGGCTTTCTTGTAGTTCCCCTGCTTTGCAAATCCACGTGCTTTGAGGATGGCGATCGTACTCAATTTTGACCTTTTCTTGGTTTGTTATAAGTCTAAGCGTAGGTGTTTATGCTGGAGCGGCGATAGGAATTGTCGGGCTCGGCAGGCTTACTTTTAGATGCGCTTTTCGGCTGAAACAGCCCTTCGAATTTTTTCATGATTTCGGTGTTGTAGTTATAGGGGTCGAAAGCTGGCTGGTCGATTCCCGTCGCTGCTGCCGAGACCATTGCTTTCGCGAGTGCCCTGCAACTTGCCGGGACAACTACGCCGCCTCCGTCGGGAAAGGCGCCTTCGACGGACTTGAAGGGCGTGGTGATGACCGGCAGCCCTAGCGTGAGCGCTTCGAGGATGACCATGGGCTGGCCTTCGTAGTTGCTGGAAACTACCATGCAGTCAGCTTCGCACATTGCCGGGTAAGGATTGTCGACTGACCCTGCAAACCGCACCTTGCTGCTGAGCTCGAGCTGATGCACTTGGGCTTCGAGATCGGCACGGCACGGACCATCACCGATGAGCAGTAGACGGATGTTGGGGTTCGTCCTCTGTGCCTCGGCGAATGCATTTATGAGGCGCTGTTGGTTCTTCTCCGGGGACAAGCGTCCCACATTGACGAAGGTGAACGTCGATGATGATTCCTTGGAATCGCGCCCCTTGGCGCTGGCCTTGCGCAGCATTCCCTCGATGTCGATGCTGTTGGGTGACCAATCGAAGCGACTCTTCGTTTCAGGCGTCGCCAGTGCTTCACGGTTGACCTGCATGAGCTGCTCGGAGACGGAGACGATCTTGTCGAACTTGTCGTACAGGGAGAATACCTTGGTCAGGTTGTTGTACAGCGGTTTTTCACCATGCACTGTCCGGTTGGCATCGGCCGTCAGGTCATTGTGCTGCCAGATTGTCTTGCTTCCGGAAGGAGCGCCCAGGAACAAGGAGCCCCAGAAGGGTGAGTAGCCGGTGAAGTCGACCAGATGATCGAACTGGGCATCGCCGAAGAGTCGAGTCCACTCACGATGCCAAAGTTCAGACTGATGCTTCGTCGCGCCGCCCACTTGGAAGCGGAGGGACTTCAGCCGCAGAATTCGTTCATAGTTGGCCTTAGCGGAGCCAGTGAATTTTCCGAAACGGAAGAGTACCCGGACATTCGGATCCAGGTTGTTCCACTCGATCCGGCGCTCCTCGTCCGTCTTCGAAAACGGTACCAGGACACTGACGTCGAACTTGTCGTGCGAGATATTGGACAGGAGATTCTTCGCGGCCGTTGTGATCCCGTTGCGGTTGAGCGGCCCAATGTAGATCAGCATCTTCTGCCGGCCATCCGAAGGCCGGACAACGGCACGGTTAGACGCTTTGCCATGGAAGACCGTGCTGACAACTCGGCGAACCACGTTCCCGTTATCGACAGGGGCGAAATCCTGGGCGCACTTTCGGTATTTAGCCGATGGCTCCCAAGTAGGTTTCGACGCCGCATTTATCGCCATCGCCAGTGAATCACGGTCGTGGGCCACAATGCCAGGCCATTCCGCCGGAGCATCATAGACATCCCGGTAGCTGGTGTAGGACTCCATGTCCGGCACATAGTGGACCAAGGGCCGGCCGGAGCTAATGAAATCGTAGAAGATGCTGGAGTAGTCGGTGACCAGGATGTCTGTCAGCGCCAAGAGCAGGTTCGGGTTGACGCCACGTGGCAGCACGCGGCTGCGCAGCGCTGCGTCGGTGCTGATCTGACTTTCCACGACCTGGTGGAGCTTGACCAGTACCCGGTATTCTGACAGGTCCAGGCCTGCCTCGATGCCGGAAACTGCGTTGATGACCAGATCGACTGCGTCGGCCGGCGAACCGTAATCCTCACCGCGCCAGGTAGGGGCATAGACGACGACCTTGCGGGTATCCTCCCGCAGTCGGAGCTTAGGGAACTGTTCGGCCAGCTCGGCACGTGCCTTTTGGGGGTCGGCCTGCAGGTCGGTACGTGGGGCGCCCTCTTCCAGGATGGTGCCGTTGAAGACGTTTGTCAGCTTGAAAGCGCCCAGATACATGCGCTCGGTCATCGCCGGTGAACTGGACAGCAGGTAATCCGAAGCAAGGAAGTTGCGTTCGATGTTCCTGGCGTCTTCGATGCGGCCCGGAACGTCATAGCCCATCTTCTTCATCGGTACACCATGCCAGGTGTTCAGATATGTCTGGCCCGGCTTCTTCACGAAATCAGACGAGAAGCTCATGTTGTTGACCAGATACTGGCTGGTATAGAGGTGCCGGTGGTAGTCAGTGGTACCACGCTTGACCACTGTGAAGGGGGCAAGCTTCTGCAAACGGGCGATGTCATCGGCGAAGACAGCGGGATTGTCCACGACCCAGACGAAGGTGTAGTCGGTGCTGTCCTCTGCTGCGAGGTAACGGAAGATGGCCTCGGGGGAGCAGGTCAGGCCATTACCACCATAGGACTCAAGGAACACCTTGTTCTTCACGATGGGAAGGTGCCAGCAGTAGTCGCGCCAGGTCATACCCGCTGAGTTCTTCAGCAGTGATCTGATCTTGCGGGCGTGTCGGGTGATCGGTGGCATCGCGGTAGCTCCTCAGCGGTGCTAGGTTCCTGACCATCGATCTAGCCTTCACATGTGGTGATCCAGCTGGATGATACCAGGGTGTTTTGCTGGTTCCATCTAGCAGCGTACCGCGTGTCTCCCCGTTTTTCACATCCGTAGTACCTAATTTCCCCAGGATCTACACAAAGATCCCCCGATCGGGGGATCGGGGGATCTTGTTCGCTGAGGTGGTCTTGCCGGCTCAGCGGCTGAGTAGTGGGGGAGTCACTTGTAGTGTTCGTCGCCGTTCTCTTCTGCGTATTCGGCGATCGTGTCATCGTCGAAGGCCTTGCGCAGGTCCTTGAGGCGATCCATGTCCGGGTACAGGACCAACTGGCCACCGGCCTCGCGCCCGTCGCCACTGATCGGAGCGGTGGCGAAGGTGATGTCGGAAGCCGTCATCGAACCGATCCCCAGACCCAGCTTGGCGATCCGCGAGGCGCTCAAGTCCTCGTCCACGGTCAGATAGGGGGCGAATTCGCCCACCAGGTTCGACACCTTGCTGGGGCTGGTCAGGGTGTCCTTTGAGACCGTCTTCTTCACCACGGCCTTGAGGAAGGCCTGCTGATTGCGCTGGCGCTGCATGTCGCCGTCGGCGAAGGCATGGCGTTCGCGCACGAACCACAGGGCCTGCTCACCGTTGAGGTGATTGGTGCCCTTGGTGTAGGTCTGGCCGTGGCTGCTGAAGGCCTTTTGGGACTCGACGTCCACGCCACCCAGGGCGTCGGTCAGGTCCTTGAAGCCCTCGAAGTCGATGACGGCCACATGGTCGATCTTGATCTTCAGGTAGTCCTGCACGGTCTTGATGGTCAGCGGAATGCCGCCCCAGGACATCGCCGCGTTGATCTTCGCTTTGGACTTGCCGGGGATCTGCCAGAAGGTGTCACGCGGGATCGACACGACCTGCACGCCCTTGCCCTTGGTCGCGGGGAAGTGGGCGATCATCAGGGTGTCCGAGCGCACGCCGGTGAACTTGTCGTAGTCCTCGACGTTCTCATATCCGCGGGCGTCCGAACCCAGCAGCATCACATTGGTGCCGTTGGAATCCGCGACGTCGTTGCCCTTGCCGAAGATCTGTTCCTGCGTCAGCTTGTTCGTGCCCTCGTCGTACTTCTTGGCCAGCGCCCCGCCGTACCAGGCGACCGCGCCGACGATCAGCAGGATGATGACCAGCAGGATCGACAGGATGATCAGGGTGTTGCGCTTGCCCTTGGACATCTTCTTCTTGCGCGGGCGCTCACGCAGCTGCCCGCCCGGGTCACTGGGGTACTGACCGGGGTTCTGTAGGGGTTGGGGTGCCTGAGACACGATGGTTCCTCCCGAGGGTACGGGAGTCGTACGGCATACTCCCGAGGAGTAAGTATACGGAAGGAGCTGGGACGAAACTGTGTGATGTGAGCGGGGACTGCTGCAGGTCGCGGTAGGGGCAACAGTGGCAAACGTTGGCAAGCCATGTGCCAAAGGTTGACAAGGTTGACAGTGAATCGTACGGTGAAAGGGATCGAGTACAAGGAGGTCGACAATGGCGACTGGATCTGCGCAAAAGACTCGCGACGAGATCGTTGCTGGTGTGCGTGCAGCGCTTGACTCCATGCCGGATAAGCGATTTGAAGATCTTGATGACCCCGCGTTGCTGGGTGATCGGATAGCGCGGATGCTTCCACAGGCACCGGGGGCCTTCAGCGCTTTAATCGGCCCGGTCTACTCGACGAAGGCCCTCACAAGCATGTGGGACATTTCGCGTGAAGCGGTGAGCAAGAAGGCGAAGAAGCACCAGCTGTTTGCGATCAAAGTTGAGGGGGATAACCTTTTTCCTCTGTTCCAGTTCAGCGGTGATAGTGTTCGGTCGGATGTCTTGGCTGTGGCGAATGTCTTCCGTGAGGTAGTGGACCCTGCGACAATCGCCCTATGGATCATGACTCCGCTCGCCGGAGATGAGCAGAAACGGACTCCTCTGGGGCTCCTTGACAATGGTCATTTGGAAGATGCGCTGGCGGCTGCCCGGCGTACTGCCCGGAATTGGGCAGCATAAGTCGCATGGGTAGGGATAGAGTCACGCTGCAAGTACCATCGGTCAGTCTCGATGGTTTCCCCTCCAAGTATGTCCGTAAGGGCACTCGTTGGCATAGGGCGCACCGCAGAACGCTGGGTGCATGGTTCTACGCATCTGGCATGGAGGGACGGTTTGACCTACCTGCCCCAGACGGCACCTGCTATGTGGCCAATACGGCTGAGGTGGCAGCCCGGGAGCTGATAGGTCCAGACTTCATCGAACAGGGCATCGTATCTGACAGTTTTCTCGACGATAGAGTCGTCTCCCAGATCATCCTTCCGACGGAAGCGAACTGTGCAAAGACCACGGACAAGGATGCGTTCAAGTTCCGGCTTTCCAACGAGATCAGCTCCACGGCTGACTACGAGCTTACCCAGGGCTGGGCGAAGAGCTTTCGGGCGGCGGGCTTTACTGGAATCTGGTACCAGCCCCGCTATTCGCCGGACAAAGGTCGCGCGCTGGCATTGTTCGGACCTGGCGGTGTCATGGACGTCGAGCGTCTTGACCGTCGTGAACTTCGTGAGGTTGTCGCTGAGATGATCAAGCTGGACGTGGTAAGTACTTCCTTGGCATCTGCGTACGAGATTCTGGATGAGCCCCTGGAGTAGTACGGGAACTTTAGATATTCAGCTGTTGTAGACCCCGCCCTACTCGCACCCGACTCCGTCGCCGTCCCGATCCAGCTTCCTGCTGTATCCGGGGTCGCCTGCATAGATGGGCGCCGCGCCGGCCGCCCTCACCGCACTGCAGTTGGCGTAGTAGGCCGAACCGCCGTCGTCCGAGTCCTCGTCCTCATCCGTGTCCTCGATTTCGTTCGAGTCCTCGTCCTCTTCATCGGTGAAATCGTCGTCGGAGTACGTGTCGTAGTCATCGTCATCCGAGTCGTACTCGTCCAAGTACTTCTTGAGCTTGCGCTCAGCAGGACCCTCGTGGTGGACGAAGTAGTCCTTGTGATCCTCCGAGTCGTCGGCGTCTTCGTCATCGATGGAGTCATCATCGTCGTACTCGTAGGCGTCGACGGGCTCGACCGACGTTTCGACCGGCGTGGGTGTGGGAGAGGTGGTCGCGGGCGTGGGCATCTCGCCCGTGCTCTGCTCAGGAGAATCGTCCGAATCGTCGTCGCCATGGAAGATGCCGACCAGCACGGCGATGACCAGGAGAATCACGACGACGATGGCGATAAGGCAACCGCAGCCGCCACGGTTGGACGCCGACTCTCCCGAAGTCGGAGACTGCTGCTGGCGGCGCGATTGAGGGGAGGGCGTGCTCATATGCGGTTATACCTTCGATTCCATGACTGCGGGCAAGGCGGGGATGTCTCCGATAGCGGCCCGTGCCCGGCGGGCCACCCGGGACTAACTTACTACCCCTGCCCGTTCATTGCGGCCAGCTGGTCGATCGTGACGAAACGGTAGCCTCGGGCCTTGAGCAGATCGATCATGATGCCTATGTGTCGACGAGAGCAGCGTAGAGTAAGCCCGAGTTCAAGCTCCGCACCGCGTGGTGCGTGCTATCATTGTCGATGAAGCCCCGGTGGAGCGCTATCTGTCAGTCATCAACTGATGAGGTATTCTCGCCGGGGCATTGACGTTCCCCAATATCTCGAGGAGCCATACGTGTCCAGCGCAGATGAACCCAAGGACTGGGTTCAAGCATGGCTATCGCCTGGGCGCTGGCAGAGGTACCTTGATCACTGTGCTGGTGACGCGGGTCAGGCGCTGGCACTCTACGAGTGGAGCGTGAATCTCTCAGGTGCGGTGATGCACGACGTCGCCCATATTGAGGTGGGGATTCGCAACGTCTACGACGAGACCCTCTCATACCGCTGGCAAGGCGATGAACACTGGCTCTTCGACGCCTTGTCACCTGTAAACGCACCTCTCTTGCGAAGCCGCGGAGGTCGCACAGTCGACCTGAACTCCAGGAACCGTACGAGCATCTCGGAAGCGACCCGACGAGTGCGTTCCTCCTCGCCCGCCATGGGGCAGGTGATTGCCGAATTGCCGTTCGGGTTCTGGCGACACCTCACGGACGCAGCCCACGAGAAAGTGCTGTGGATCCCGATCCTGAGTTGGGCATTCCCACACCGGGTGGACCGCAAGCAGGTCGAGCGCAAACTCACGCTCATCAACAACGTGCGAAACCGCGCCTCGCATCACGAACAGATGTTCGATCCCCGCCGCCAGGCAGAGGTCATCAAGGCACAAGCTGCGATCATTGAGGTCGCTGAGATGCTGCTTCCTGAACTCGCCGCCCACATTCGGGACACTTCAATTGTTGACGAAGTGAACAAAGGTAAGCCCGCCTAATCCTTCATGTAGGCCCTACACTATTTGCTACCCCTGCCCGTTCATCGCGGCCAGCTGGTCGATCGTGACGAAACGGTAGCCTCGGGCCTTGAGCAGATCGATCATGATGCCCGTGGCCAGCCGGGTCTTCTCCCGGTCCCACCAGGGATGCACCACGATGATCGCACCCGGATGCACCTGCTTCATCCCGCGCTCCACCATCTGCTGGGCGGTCTGCTCCGGCCGGAAGTTCTCCGGGGACACGTCCCACATCACGCCCAGCCGGTTGGTCGCCGTCATATAGGCCGGCAGGCCGATGAACTTGTCCCCATAGGGTGCGCGGAAGGCGATCCGTCCCGTATATCCGGCCTGCCGGATCAGCCGGTCGGTCCCCGCGATCTCCTGGTGCATGCTCCACGGTGCCACCCCGATCATGTGCCGGTGGTCCCAAGTGTGGTTGGCGATCTGGTGCCCATCGGCGATCAGCCGGGGCACCACCGTCGGGTACTTCTCCATCCACATGCCATTGACGAAGAATGTCGCGCGCACCCCGTGCCGGTTGAGCATCGACAGCACCGGTCCCGGATCCTCACTGGGGCCGTCGTCCAGGGTCAGCGCAATGACCTTCTCCTGCGTGTTCGCGTGGAACAGCCAGTTGCCGAACAGTGCGTACTGGCGCGAATGAGCCACCCGGGGGATGAACGAGTCAACCACCAGGCAGCACACGGCCAGCAGCGCCACCACGCACAGATACCCGCGCCGTCTGGCGCGGGTATTGGGCACTCGGTCGGTCCGCCGGACCCGAGTCGTACCCTGTGTCAGGCGCGCGCCCTCCAAGCCGCGACCTCGGCCCTGGCAAGGTCGGCGGCGACCCCGATGTAGGTGGCCGGCGTGAGAGCGGCCAGCCGCGCTGCGTCCTCGTCCGGCAGGCCCAGGCCCGCCACGAAGGACTGCAGCTCCGCCTGATCGACCCGGTGGCCGCGCGTGAGCTCCTTGAGCTTCTCGTAGGGATTGTCCATTCCGGGCACGCCCTTGAGGAATGCCGCACGCATGACCGACTGAATCGCCTCGGCCAGCACCTCCCAGTTGTGGTCCAGGTCCGCATCCAGCGCGGCCGTGTTGATGTCCAGGCGCACCAAGCCCTTGACCAGGTTGTTCAAAGCCAGCAGCGAATGCCCGAAGGCCACGCCGATGTTGCGCTGCGTGGTCGAATCGGTCAGGTCGCGCTGCATCCGGCTGGTCACCAGGGTCTCGCCCAGCGTGTCCAGCAGCGAGCAGCTGATCTCCAGGTTCGCCTCGGCGTTCTCGAAGCGGATCGGGTTGACCTTGTGCGGCATCGTCGAGGAGCCGGTGGCGCCCTCGACCGGGATCTGCTTGAAGTAGTTCATGGAGATGTAGGTCCACATGTCCGTGGCCAGGTTGTGGGCGATCCGGTTGAACCGGGCCACATCCGCGTACAGCTCCGCCTGCCAGTCGTGAGACTCGATCTGCGTGGTCAGCAGGTTGAAGGTCAGGCCCAGCTTGTCCTCGACGAAGGACTCCGCCACCGCAGGCCAGTCCACGCCGGGGGCCGCCACCACGTGTGCGGCGTAGGTGCCGGTGGCGCCGTTGATCTTGCCCAGGAATTCGGTCCCGGCGATGCGCGCATGCTGGCGCGCCAGGCGGCGCAGCGTCACCGCGATCTCCTTGCCCATCGTGGTGGGCGTGGCCGGCTGCCCGTGCGTGTGCGCCAGCATGGGGGTTTCGGCCAGCTCATCGGCCATCGACGCCAGCTGGTCGATCAGCTTGGCCGCCGCCGGCAGCCAGACGTCCTGCACCGCGCCCTTGATGCCCAGGGCGTAGGACAGGTTGTTGATGTCCTCGGAGGTGCAGCAGAAGTGCACCAGTTCGCTCAGGTCGTCCGCGCCGATCTGGCTCAGCGCTTCCTTGATCGCGTATTCGACGGCCTTGACGTCGTGGACGGTGACCGCCTCAAAGGTCGCCAGCTGGGCGATCGTCTCCGCGTCGAAGGCCTCGGCCCAGTCGCGCAGCTGCTGCTTCTCATCGTCGAGCAGCGCGCGCACCCCCGGTACAACACCCTGTTCATTCAGGTGGATGAACCATTCGACCTCCACATGGATGCGGTCGCGGTTGAGCGCCGCCTCGGACAGATAGTCCACCAGGGGAGCAGCGTCCTTGCGGTAGCGGCCATCCAGGGGGCCGAGGGCGATGGCGGGTTCCAACTGGGCAAGAGTCACACGAGTCATGGCTCTATGTTCTCATGCCGGGGCCGGTAGGCGACCGGCGCGTCATCTGCCTGTGCGCGGCCGGGCGAGTGCCGCGTCCGTCGCCTGTGGACGCCGCGCGGTTGTCCACAGGCGAGTTCTTGGGGCTTCCGCGGCCGAGGTCGGCGGGCTTCAGTGGGTGCATGGACACGACACATCTGGAAGCCGCCAGGGACAACTGGCGCTCGCTGGTGATCCAGGCGCACGACCTGGCGGGCCGGGCCCTGAGCGCCGGGCACGTGCAATGGCGCTCACGCGCCGCCGAGCACTACCGGGAATCTGTGGGCGCTCGTCTGGAGCGATTGCACCGCCTGGCCGACGCCGCCTCCGAGGTCGCAGCCGCCTACGACGCGCACATCGCCGCGGTTGCGGCGGCGGGGCCTTTGACGGTGATGGCGCCGGGAATACCAGGGCCCGGAGTGCCGGGTGGGTTCGGAGGCCCGGAAGAGCCGGGTGGGTTCGGTGTCTAGCGCATGCGGTGTCCCGGAAGGCCCGGGTGCCGGGACCGGAAGGGAGACGAAACGGATATGAGCACGGAACGGCATGAGGAATACGAAGACTACGGGGAATCCGGGGAAACGGGCCTCGATATGGAGCAGCTCCGCCGGGACACAGCGGAGTTCGCCGATGAGCTGGCCGCAGTGGGCCACTGCATGTCCGAACCGGAGGCTCTCATCCCGTTGCGGCTGATGACGGATGCGGACTGGTTGGAGCTGACGATCGGGATCCGCGGCAACCAAGCCGGGATCCACGGCACGATCGATCGGGTCCCGGCCGCCGTCGCCTCGGCGTCCGAACGCGAAGACCTGGCCCAGCACAGCATGGTGGTGTTGCGCAGTTGCGGCCTGGGCGAACTGCCCGCAGTACTGACCGGGCTGATCGACGAACTGGGCAGGGGCGCGGCCAGTGCCACCCTCAGCGGCTGCCTGGTGGTCATCGAACCGGACGCTGACCCGGAACGTGTCGCGGCCCTGGACCCGTTGGCCTTCTGCGACGACCCACCCTGGGAGGAACCGGCCAGGGCCGCACCGCAGTGGGGACAGCGGCCTGTGGGCGGGTCCGCAGCCTCGGTCCTGGCCGCCGACTTCGAACTGGAGCCGCTGATCGTCCACGGCTGCGATGACTGTCCTCACGGACTGTCATTGGCCGTCGAGTTCATCCCGTCCGGTTCCGCCTTCGCCGGAGAGCTGCGCAGGCAGCTCTCCGAGGACCTCACGCGCTTCGCCCACTGGCGGGGACGGAGAGTGGAGCAGAGTGGCCGGGCCGGTCAGCGGGGGAGTGCAGCCGGTGGGCGGTCCGCCACATGGGACGAACCGGGGCCGGGGAGTGCGTGGCGATGAGCTGGGTACAGGTCAGGGGCGGCGCCGGATCGGTCAGCGCCCGGCTCGATGACCTGGACGCCGTGGCGGACCTCCTGGGCGATGTGGCATCAGAACTGTCCGGCCTGGCCAAGCGCGCCGCCTGGGCCGACCTGAACCCTTTGGAGGACCTCAGCGCGATCGCCTCGCCGGGCACCTTCGCCAGGGTCCAGGCGGCCAAGGCCACCTTCACCGCGCACAGTGCCGGCCTGGCGGCGGATTTCGTTTCCCTGGCCGGCTCCCTGCGCCTGACCGCTCGAGCCTATCGGGACGCGGAGTCCCTGGTCGACGGCCTGATCGACCGGGCGCTGCGGGGTCTGGGGAATCTGGCCGGGCACGCCGCCCGAGTCGTCCTGCCGGTGGTGGGGATCAACCTGGCGGTGCCGTTGGTGGTCGGCGGGATCGGCATCGGGATGGCTGCAGGGGCCGTCATCACCGGACTGTCGTTCGTGGGCGGGACGTTCGAGCCGGAGGTGGCGAAGTCCCTGATCCGTGTAGGGGCAAAGGGCGTGGGAGCTGTTGCCGGGGCTGCGGGCAAGGGTCTGGAACCCGTCGGAGGCGTTGTCGGGATCTGGCTGCGCGACACCGCGGCCCGGCATTCTGGCGCTACTCGGACCCTCATCGAGAACCTCCTGCCGGGCTTCGTCAACGGCTTCGTGGGACTGCCGCCGGGCGTGGAACTGGGGCCCGATGGAGGCCCCGGCGGGATCCTGCCACACGACTCGCGCACACTGACAGCGCTCGCAGTGGCCACCGCGCGCCGGATGGGTCTGCTGGGAGACACCGGGGTCCGGGTCGACAAGGTCTACGAGGACAGCCGCGCTGGGGCCATGGTGGATGCCGCGGGGGTTGGTGCGGCTGCGGGCATCGCGGCGGGCGCGGTAGCCGGTGGGAGCGGAGTCGGCCGGACGGCGGGTGCAGGTCCGGCCTCGGCCGGGGGAGCCGGCGGGGCAACGGGCGCCGGCGGGACCCGGGCACCGGGGAACGCGCGGGAACTATTCAACCGGTCCCGTGCGACGAACCCCGAAGGCGTGGACAACGGGCGCGTGCGCGTCGAGGAGTACCGCGGGGCCGACGGCCGCAAGCGCTTCATCGTCTACCTGCCGGGCACCACGGAATGGAGCGCGCGCCCGGCTCGGGCCGGCTCCGACCTGAAGACGAACGCGCAGGGAGTCCTGGGCCGCGACACCGCGATGCACAAGGCGGTGCGCACCGCGCTGCGGGATTCGGGCGCCGGCCGCGACGACCAGATCCTGCTCACCGGCTTCTCCCAAGGCGGGATCATCGCGCAGTCCCTGGCCTCGGATCCGGAGTTCGCCGGCGACTACGACGTGCGCGGGGTGCTCACGGCCGGATCGCCTACCTCGGACTTCGCACCGGCCGATGCCAAGGTGCTGGCCGTCGAACACACCGATGACATCGTGCCGAACCTGGACGGGGATCAGAACCCGGACGCGGCGAACTGGACGACACTGACAGTCGAGCGCGACGGGGAGGCCGCCGGGGACCCCGGGAGCTCACACAGCCGGGACGAGTACGAGCGCTCGCTGGAACGCCTGCGGGAAGCGGGGCAACAGGATCTGGCCGACTGGGAGGAGGACATGGGCGACTTCTTCACCGGAGAATGTGTGGCCACCCGCGACTACGAAGCCGTCCGCACCCCGGGGTGAGGCGGTAGCTGAAAACTGTAGGCCTTGTTTTGTGGCCCTGCTTTTGAGAGACTGAGGACGAGCGAGGAGTGCCAATGGGCATCCGATTCACCACGAGTGCTGACCGCCATGGGATCGCTCATGAGGATGCGATTTACGCGATGATTCACAGCACCGGGACAGAGTCCGTTGCGAGTGCAAAGAGCCTGCCTACCCGAGTGTTCGTCGGGCACCCGCATTTGCAAACCGAGCGGTACATAGAAGTAATAGCCAGTGTCTTGGGTGCTGACATAGTCATATTCCATGTCATGGAACTATCGGACCTCTATCGACATTTGACGTAGAGGTGCTCGGACAGATGAGACGTCCGACGCTCTGTAGGAAAGGAAGGCAACGGCCGATGGTAGAGAACGAGGATGAGTTTTTCGGCGCTCTGGCTGATGCGGCCCAAGCGGGCGAACTCAAGCCCTTAGGGGATGCGGTCCATCGTGACGGCTCTCGTATTGCCCCTGAGCTGAGTGTCGAAGATGCGGTCTGGGTGTCGATGGGGCGTCCAAGGCTTTCGGCGGGCAGTAAGGCGGCGACCACGAAGACGTGGAAGGTGCGGGCGCCGGAAGCGTTGGATGAAGCAGTGCACGATGTTGCGAGGGGACGGGGTATGAGCCTGTCGGAGTACATCCGCTTGGCTGTTGTGGCACAGGTCGCGCGCGACCGCCGGCTGGGGTGAGGTGGGCGCCCAGCCGGCGGTGGCCTCGGGCCCGGGAAATCGGGGTGGTCCGCGTCCGAAACGGTACCCGCGACGGTACCCCGGTTGGTACTCGCGCGCCCTGGTCAGAACCGTTTTCCGGGGGTTTTCCCGAACGATTGTTCGGGCTCACAAAGGGGCCACTTCCCGGCTGTTCGGAAAAATAATCCAACGTCCTACAAAAGTAGGGTAGAACCCGGTAATCGGACGGTGTGGGGAACTATCGCCCACCGGTGGCCGCCGAGGGGCCTGGTGCGTTAATCTGTATCAATATGTGACATGCATAACCAGGACGTCGGCCCACAGGCTACGGCGCCCACCCCATCCGATGGTGGCTGCAAACCAGACGCCATCCCTACGTGAGGAGAACGGTATGACATCGAACATGATCGGGACGAAGGAGTCCATATTGGATCACGACCCGACGATGGTTCAGATGCTCACCCCGGAAGGTCAGCGAGTCGACGGCGGTTCATACGAACGCTACGTCGCGGACTTAACGGACGCGGACCTGCGCGGACTCTACCGCGATATGGCGCTGATCCGCCGGGTCGACGCGGAGGGCAACGCCCTGCAGCGCCAGGGTCAGCTGGGCCTCTGGGCGCCACTGCTGGGCCAGGAGGCCGCCCAGATCGGCCTGGGCCACGCGATGCGCAAGCAGGACTTCG
This sequence comes from Brevibacterium sp. 91QC2O2, assembly GCF_024580695.1. NCBI lineage: Bacteria > Bacillati > Actinomycetota > Actinomycetes > Micrococcales > Brevibacteriaceae > Brevibacterium > Brevibacterium sp. 91QC2O2. Next base: position 60,104 of record NZ_JANIJY010000012.1, read on the forward strand.
TCTTCCCCACCTACCGTGAACACGGCCTGGCCTGGTGCCGCGGGCTGCGCCCGGAGACGATCTTCGAGATGTACCGCGGGCAGAACCACGCCGGCTGGGACCCACAGGCCTACAATTTCCACACCTACACGATCGTCATCGGCGCCCAGATGCTGCAGGCCACCGGCTACGCCATGGGCATCTCGCTGGACGGGGACGTGGGCACCGGCGACCCGGACCGCGACGCGGTGGCCATCGCCTGCTGTGGCGACGGTGCCACCAGTCAGGGCGAGGTGTCCGAGGCCCTGAACTTCGCCTCGACCTTCCACGCCCCCACCTTGTTCTTCATCCAGAACAACCAGTGGGCCATCTCCGAACCGAACTCGGTGGAGATGAACGCGCCCCTGTTCACCCGCGGCACCGGGTTCGGCGTGCCTGGCACCCGCGTGGACGGCAACGACATCCTGGCGATGTACGCCGTGGCCAAAGCGAACCTGGACGACATCCGTGCGGGCAATGGCCCCCGCCTGCTGGAGGCCTTCACCTACCGGATGGGCGCCCACACCACCGCCGACGACCCGACCAAGTACCGGTCGGACGCGCTGACGGAATCGTGGGCCGCCAAGGACCCGATCGTGCGCTTCAAGACCTACCTGGAGACCGAGGCGGCCCACCGGTCCCCGGCCGCCGCAGCCGAACTTGCAGACTTCTTCGCCTCGGTCGAACGCGAGGCCGACGCCCTGGCCGCCCACATCCGCGAGGCCGTTATGGCCATGCCGAAACCACCTGTGAGCGACATCTTCGACTACGTGTTCGAAGAACCCCACCCACTGATCGAAGAGGAGAAGCGGGAGTACATGGCCTACCTCGACGGCTTCGCCGAGGACCTGGAGGCTGACGCCCGATGACCACCACCGCAACGAACTCGGCTGCGACGAATTCTGCTGGAACGGAACCAGCGGCAGTCAACCCGGCGGGGGCCTCGGCTCTGGAGATCGCGGCCAGGGCCAATGGCCACGAGCCCGACATCACCACGATGCCCCTGTCCAAGGGCATCACCGCCGGCCTGCGCAAGGCACTGGAGAACGACCCCAAGGTCCTGCTGATCGGCGAGGACATCGGCAAGCTGGGCGGCGTGTTCCGTGTGACGGAGGGCCTGCAGAAGGACTTCGGTGAGCATCGCGTCATCGACTCCCCGCTGGCGGAGGCCGGCATCGTCGGAACCTCGATCGGCATGGCGGTCCGCGGCTACAAGCCCGTCATCGAAATCCAGTTCGACGCGTTCATCTACCCCGCCTACAGCCAGATCGTCACCCAGCTGGCCAAACTGCACAACCGCACCCGCGGCGCGGAGAAGATGCCGGTGGTCATCCGCGTGCCCTTCGGCGGCGGCATCGGATCCCCCGAACACCACTCGGAATCCCCGGAAACCGTCTTCGCCCACCACGCCGGACTGAAGATCATCAGCCCGTCGAACGCCCACGACGCCTACTGGATGATCCAGGAGGCCGTCGCCAGCCCCGACCCGGTCATGTTCTTCGAACCCAAGCGCCGTTACTGGCTCAAGGGCGATGTCGACCGGGCCAACCGCGGTCTGGACGGCTGGCACGCCCAGGTGGTCAGCCCCGGCACCGACGTCACCCTGGTGGCCTACGGACCCACCATGCCGCAGGCGCAGGACGCCGTGGCCGCCGCGCGCGAAGAGGGCACCAGCGTCGAACTGATCGACCTGCGCAGCCTCAACCCCATCGACTTCGCCACCATCGAGGCCTCCGTGAAGAAGACGGGCCGCCTGGTGGTCCTGCACGAGGGCGCTGTGTTCTTAGGACTGGGCTCGGAGATCGCCGCGCGCATCACCGAACGCTGCTTCTACCACCTGGAGGCCCCCGTCATCCGCGTGGGCGGCTTCCACACGCCCTACCCGGGATCCAAGCTGGAGGAGGACTACCTGCCCGACCTGGACCGGGTCCTGCACGGCGTCGACCGGGCACTGGCCTACTGATTCGGAGGGTAGAGGGAATATGAGTACTCTTTTCGCGCTGCCCGATGTGGGCGAGGGACTGACCGAAGCCGACATCGTCGCATGGAAGGTCGCCCCGGGCGACACCGTGACGGTCAACCAGGTGCTGGTTGAAATCGAGACGGCCAAATCGCTGGTCGAACTGCCCAGCCCGCAAGCGGGCGTGATCACCGGGCTGCTGGTGGACGAGGGCCAGACCGTCGAGGTCGGCACCCCCATCGTCGAATTCGACGGCGGCACCGGTGCGGCTCCCGGTGGATCCGGTACTGCAGGCGCTAGCGGCGCCGAGGCCCCCGCCGGTTCCGCTGCAGCCACGGCCGCCGCCGTGGTCGGGGCAGCCGCTGGTGCGGCGCCCGGCACTGCAGCCGGAGCGGCGGCAGTGGCGCCGGCCGAATCCGGAGACGGCCCCAATCTGGTGGGCTACGGCTCCAAGGCCGGGTCCAAGAAGCGCAGGCCCCGCAAGGCGGGCGCCCCTGTCGCTGGTGCTGCGACCGCGGTGTCGGCCGGCGCAGCCGCACCTGCTGCTGCCACTCCGGTCGCCGCGGCTGTACCGGCTGCCGGCGCGCAGAGCCAGGCACCCGCGCAGAGCCCGGCGGGGACCTCGGCCACGGCCGCAGGGTCCATCGGGGCTCGGCCGCTGGCCAAGCCGCCGGTGCGCAAGGCCGCCAAGGACGCGGGCGTCGACCTGTCGCTGATCACCCCGACCGGTGTCCACGGCGAGGTCACCCGCGCCGATTTCGAAGCCTTCCTGGCAGGCGGCGCTGCGGGCGCGACCTCCGGGCCGGTTGCCGCGGCGGGCGCAGGAACAGCGGGAGCGGCTGGGGCCTCGGCCACGGTGAGCGGACTGCCCACGGGCCAGAGCGCCGCGCGCGATGCGAACCCGGCCGAGCTGCAGGAGCGCATGCCGTTCAAGGGCGTCACGAAGTTCATGGCGCAGGCGATGGCGACCTCGGCGTTCACCGCGCCCCACGTCACGGAATTCCTCGAGGTCGATGCCACGGGCACGATGGACTTCGTCCGCACGCTCAAGGCCGGCAAGGTCCTAGGCGAGGGCGTCAAAGTCACGCCGCTGCTGGTCGTCGCACGCGCCGTCATCTGGGCGGCGCTGCGCAATCCGCGGATCAACTCGTGCTTCGACGGCGATGACATCCTCATCAAGCACTACATCAACCTGGGCATCGCCGCGGCGACCCCGCGCGGGCTGATCGTGCCGAACATCAAGCGCGCGGACGCACTGGGCCTGGAGGACCTGGCCCGCGAGCTGCGCGCGCTGACGAACACGGCGCGTGAGGGCAGGACGACTCCTGCGGCGCAGGCCGGCGGCACGATCACGATCACCAATGTGGGCGTGTTCGGCGTGGACACGGGCACCCCGATCATCAACCCCGGTGAGGCCGCGATCGTGGCCTTCGGGGCGATCAAACAGAAGCCCTGGGTGGTCGATGGGCAGTTGGCCGTCCGCGAGGTCACCACCCTTGCGGTGTCGGCGGATCACCGGTTGGTCGACGGCGAGGTCATTTCGAAGTTCCTGGCCGATCTGGGCCGGGCCGTCGAGGACCCGCGCATCATGCTGCTGTAGGGCTGGGCCGGTTCGGACTGCTTGCGACTTGTGGCCATCTGTTTCAGATTTCACTGTTTGAACAGTGAAATCTGAAACAGATGGCCACAAGACTTGAGGTGGGGGCACCGCAGGTCAATCGCCTGTGGAGCGAAATGGTGTTATACACAGGAGAACACCGTCCTCTTCCAATGATCGTCCATTGTTGTCACGATCATGACATGTATAACGTCGTATCGCGTCAAACGCTTATCAATGCGCAGTTCGGAGTGCGGGACATCTACTCTGCGGTGGGCTGCTGCATGCGGACCGTGGCGAGCGGGATGTTCGCAGTCGTGAGGATCTGTGCTGATCCGCGCCACATCCCCTTCCGGGATTGGATCGATTCCCCGGAGCTCCTGGAGAACCCCGAGCACGGCGAGCAAGCGGCCAAGGCGTTGGTCTACGAGCAGAGGACCAAGCACCATCTGGGCCACCTCGCTGAGTACGGCCTGCTCGAAGGGCAGGTGCTCAGCCACCACAGCGCTGCCGCCGCCCAGCGGATACCCCTGATGGACAGCCACTTGGACCGATTCTCCATATCGGACCCACTGCGCCCAGCTGTGAGGACGACTCGTCTGCAGCGGCGTAAGCGCGAGATCCCGGAGGCCTTCGTGCACAGTTCCTGCATCGACCTGCCCGGCATCCCGATGAGCAACCCCATCTGGACAGTGGCCGACCTGCTGCGAGACGCGGATCCGCTGCAGGGCTTCATCGCTGCGGACGCCTATATCGGCGGGCGCTCCGATGTGGATGCAGGCGTCCTGCACCGGTACCCGCAGCGCTTCGCGAACTGGCGTCCGCCCGTGGCGGTGCCCCAGGTGGGGATCGGGTATCCGGGGGTGCGGGCCCGGTACTACGAGGACTTCGCGGTTCGTCGGGCCCGGCTGCACGAGGTCCTCGGCATGTTGGAGGATCTGGCCGGCGCCTATGGAATGAAGCGGGCGCGCCGGCTGGCGGACTGGGCCACCGGCCTGGCGGAATCGCCTTTGGAGAGTCTGACCGCGCTGGCCCTGCACCGGCTGGGCATTCACGACTTCACGCAGCAGATCGTCTTCGTGACCGACAACGGGTGGAATCACTATCGGGTGGATTTCCTCATCGAATCCCTGGGGGTCATCATCGAGGCCGATGGCTGGTCCAAGTACGCAGATCAGGACGACCTCCGCAGGGAGAAGTACCGGCAGGACTATCTGCAGCGCTACTACCGTGTGGTCCGCGTCGAATGGGCCGACGTCGTGGGCTCGGCTGCCGGACAAGATGCAGTGCGGCAGCCGGGACGGAGCAGCGCAGTACGGAGCAGTGCGGGACACCGTGGCGGGGGACTGCGGGCCAAATTGCGCAGCGTCGGCGTCCGGATCTGAGCTACTGAAGACTTGGGTCATCTGTTTCAGATGTCACCGTTCAAACAGTGGAATCTGAAACAGATGACCCCAAGAAGTGTGTGTCACGGCAGCGCCGGGCGGAGAATCGCAGGGTACTCGACATGAGTAGGTATCCCTGAATTACGGGATGGAAAGAATTTGCAGAGCTGGATAAGCGCTGAGTAGGGTGAGTGAGAGTGTTCACAATGGAAGGATGATGCGGCGTGACATCTCCGTTCGACCACAATCAGCGCGGCTCGCAGGGGAGCTGGCCGGGAGCCGCCGCGCCCTTCGGACAGAGCGCCGGTAATCCTGCGGCACCGGGCCAATCGCCCTTCGGCCCCGGCCCCGGATCCGCCGGCCAGGGCCCAGGAGCGCAGAGCCCAGGAGCCCAGAGCCCTGCCGGTCAAGTACCCGCAGGGCAGAACCCCTTCGGCCAACAGGGCTCTACCCAACAGGGCGCTACCCCGCAGACCCCCGATTCCCCCTTCTCCGCCCAGCATCCCCAGGGCGGCGCTTTCGACCAGGACTTCAGCTTCGCCGGGCCCCCACTGGTCCTCCTCTACATCTCCGCGGGCCTGGCCGTCGTCGGGATCGTCCTGGCGCTGCTGCCCTGGAATTGGTTGGCGCCCATCGGCTGGTTGCTGGCCGGGCCCGGCGCCCTGCTGACCCTGGGCCGGTTCAGCGCGGTGGACACGCGCAACCGGGCCTCGGGCCTCTACGCCTTCAAGTCCCTGGCGGGTCCCCTGTACTGGACTGCCGCGGGGATCGCGGTTGTGGGAATCATCGTGACGGCGCTGTTCACCGCCTTCTGGATCGGACGGATGTGATGGGAAGACCAGTCATGGGCAGACGCCTGAGCACCCTGGCGGGCAAGACCACCCGGCTGCTGGCGGCCTCGGCACTGCTGCTGGGCCTGAGCAGTCTGGGCACGGCCGCGAACGCCGCCCCCGCAAGCGCACCGGAGGCCGCCGCCCCCGCCGCATCCCCGGCGACACCGGCCAACCCCGTCCCCGCGAACGCCGCCCCCGCCCAGCCGATGAACACCTCGGTCGACGGTGCATCCGGCACCTCGGCGGCGGACAGCGCGACCGATGACAAGGACGCCCTGCCCCTGCCCGAACAGTTCGGCGCCTGCGTGGCCGGCGGCGGCAAGGCCGATCTGCTGCTGCTGATGGACTCATCGGGCAGCCTGCGCGACACCGACCCGAAGAACACGCGCGTCAAGGCCACCCTGAAGCTGCTCGACCGGCTGGCCGACGACCCGAAAACGGAACTCAACGTCGCGCTGAGCACCTTCGCCCACGACTACCAGCGGGAACGCGACTGGACCCGGATCAACGGCCGGGCCGACGCGGAATCGATGAGCAACTCCGTGCAGGACCTGGACAAGCGCACCGACGGCATCGACACCGACTACTGGACCGCCCTGGACTCGGCGCACAAGCAGCTGGCCGAACGGGCCTCGGCGGATGAGAAGGACGCAGGCAAGGACAGCTCGGACAACTCGGCCGGCGGCAAGAACGCGCACTGCCAGGCGATCGTCTGGCTCTCCGACGGCGAAATGGACATCCAGCAGCGCGACGCTGCCACCGCCTCCAAATACGGCAAGCGCAAGGCCTACGCCAAGGACGCCGACCTCAAGACCGACAAGGGCGTCAAGGCGGCGGAAGCAGCCGCGCAGAAGGACATCTGCCGTTCCGGCGGCCTGGCCGACCAGGTGCGCTCGGCCAAGATCGCGATGTTCGGCGTCGGCCTGGGCAAGGACGGCAAGACCTTCGATTTGATGCGCTCGATCGTCGAGGGCAAGGACTCAGGCGGACAGACCTGCGGCAAACTCGTCGACCCCCGACCGGGCGACTTCTACCTGGCCGATGACATCGACGACCTACTACTGGCCTTCGACAAAATCTCCGGCCTGGGCTCCACCGTGGTCCGCCAGGACAAGGGCGTGTGCGCCGACGGCAAGTTCTGCACCAAGCAGTCCCACCAGTTCGTGCTCGACGCCAGCACCCCGCAGGTCGACGCCTTCGCCACCGTGGACAACGACCACGTGGGCGCCATCATCATGGGCCCCGACGGCAAGAACGTGAAGCTCGACCAGGCCGATTCTGCCAAAGACATCACCGTCAGCGGCAACCGCCTGCACTACGAGTGGGACACCTCCGAGGGCACCAGCCTGTCGTTCAAGCTCGACGGCGCGGATGGCAAACAGGTGGGCGTGTGGCGCTTCGCCTTCGTGGCCGAGGACGATTCGGCCAATAACGCACAGAGCCATTCGAACCTGCACATCGAACCGGCGCTCAAGCCGGTCTGGCACTCGAAGAAGTACCCCGACCCGGCCAAAGCGGAATTCCGTTCCGGCCAGGACCTGTCCGATGTGAGCTTCGGGTTCTCCGACCGCGACGGCAAGCCCGTATCCGCCTCCGACATCCGCGGGACCGGTACCTTCTCCGCCGTGTTCACCGATGCCAAGTCGGTGCCCCACACCCTGGCACAGACCGCGAAGTTCGCAGACCTGGGCTCGAAGACCTATACCTGGCCGATGCAGGACGCGCCGACCGGTGCGGGCCACCTGCAGATGTCCCTGGCCCTGACCACGGCTTCGGCCCCCGATCCCGCGAACAAGGGCAAGACCGTGGCCGGCACCAAGCTGGGCGTGGTCGCGGTGACCCAGGATGTCAACGTGCAGGCCCCGGCGAACTACCCGTCGGTGCCCACCAAGGTGGACTTCGGCCAGGCCGAGGGCAGCGTCGATCTGCACGCGGCCCTGCCGGTGACCGGCGAGGGCTGTGCCTGGGTCGAACCGGGCAAGACGAACATCGCCGCGGCACCCGAGGAACTCACCGGCGCGCAGGTCGGCGCCCAGGCCGACGGCAAGGACTCCTGCGTCTCCGGTGGGAACGAACTCCCCGTGGACCTGAAGTCGGATCAGACCGGCAACGGCACGGTCTCCGGCACCTTCACCGTGATGCTGGCACCGGCTGACGGCAAGGGCGATCCGACCCCGGTCGAGGTCTCCTTCAGCGCCGGCATCAGCAAGCCGCTGAACCTGGTGAACTTCTGGCTGGTGCTCGTGTGCGCCTTGGTCCTGGGCCCCGGCATCCCGCTGGCGCTCATGTACCTCATCAAGTGGCTGGGCGCCCGGATCCCGGCACAGCCCCTGGTGGTGGTGCGCGCGCCCGTGCAGATCACCGAAACCGAGGTCCAGCGCGAGGGCTCCCGCTTCGCCTTCAGCGCCGCGGATCTGCGCGGCACCGTGCCCGTGGACCCGCAGGGGGCCAGGCAGCTCGACGCGGCCGGCGTGACCCTGCGGACCCGGATCGGCGCCTCGCCGCTGGGCGTGGGCTACACCGCGGTCGAGGTCCCAGAGGGCACGTACACCGTGGCGGCCTCGGCGCCGGGCAAGTCGCCCGCACGCCTGCCCCTGGCGGTGCACGGTCAGTGGCTGCTGCTGCGCACGGCGGGTGCGCCGGCGGACACCGCCGAGCTGCTGGTGCTGCTGCCGGCGAGCTGGCCCGATGCCAAGCGGCAGGAGCTGGAGACCCAGATCAATCGCGAGGCCCACGACCTCTACGCCTCCCTGCCCGCCGAGGCGCAGGCCGCCTCCGGTGGTGGCACCGATCCGAACAACCCCTGGGCCCAGGGTGGGCCGGCGGGCCCGCAGGACAATCCGTTCGCGCAGACCGACTCGTTCGCGCAGACCGCCGTATCCGGCGGTGCGGCGCCCTGGCCACAGCCGGGTCAGGGCACTCCGCCGGGATCGCAGGGCGGAAATCCGTTCGGCGCGCCCAGCGGGCCCGGTACCCAGGGCACACCGGGGCCACAGCCGGGTCAGGGCACTCCGCCCGGACAGCCGAGCGCACCGCCGCAGCCGCCCGCGCCCCCAAAACCGCCCGCGCGCCCGCCACAGGCTCCCGGCAACCCGCCGCAGCCCGGCAACCCGCCGCAGCCGGGCACGCCTCCACAGCCCGGCACGCCTCCGCAACCGGGCAATCAACCCGGGCAGCAGAACCCGTGGGGAGACGCCTCATGGTGATGCCCACCCCGCGCCCACACGCGGCCCCTAAGACGCACCCCGGGGTGCACCTCGACGTTATCCACCCGGATCCGAAAGGCTAGAGATGTTCAAGTTCCTCGTTGTCGGCTGCGGTGGTTCGGGTGGAGAGACCCTGGCCCGGCTGATGGACCACCTGAAGTCCGAACTCCTGCCCTATGGCTTCGACAGCCTGCCCGCCGGCTGGCAGTTCGTCCACGTGGACGTGCCGGTGGCCGCCGATACCAAGATCAAGGGGATCGGCAATGTCGCCGATCAGGGCGGCCGCTACATCGGAACCGCGCCATCGTCCGGTTCCTATCCGGTCCTGGACAACGCGGTGACCCAGAAGCTCATGCGCACCGGGGACCTGGCGGACTTCGTCACCTGGGCCCCGCGCGATCCACGCAAGGTAACCGTCCCACTGGTCACCGGCGCAGGCCAGATGCGCGCAGTGGGCCGGATCATCACGCTCAACCGGTCGCAGGAGGTGTTCAAGGGCCTGCAGTACGCGATCGACCAGCTCAACACCGATGAGGCCACCTCGCAGATGCAGGAGGTCGCGGCCAAGCTGCCGGGTGCGGGCAGCTTCGACCCCGCCTCGCCCACCATGGTCTTCGTCGTATCGTCCATGGCCGGCGGCGCCGGCGCCTCGATGGCCCTGGACGTATGCCGCTTGCTGGCCCAGACCAACGGCGTGCTCTCCAGCCAAACCGGCGTCTTCATGTACACCTCGGATATCTTCCCGGACAACCTGAGCGGGGTGAAGCCCAACGCCCTGGGCATGTTGGGCGAGATCGTCGCGGCCCAGACCACCGCTGCCGAACCGCACGACGTGCGCACGCTCGAGGCCCTGGGCCAGCACGTGAACTCCACGGGCCAGCCGCCCTTCGCACGCGTCTTCCCCGTGAGTAAGTACCAGGGCCTGGAACGGGCGAGGTTCGGCGACGGCTCGCAGACCGGACTGTACCGCGGCCTGGCCCGCGGCCTGGCGGCACTCATGGTCTCCGGCCGGGCTTCGGGGAACTTCCAGGCCTTCTACCTGGGCAATCCGTCTTCGGACACCGCGGCCAACGGCACCTATCTGGGTTGGGGCGCGAAGAACCGGCAGGATCTGTCCTGGGGCACATTCGGCTTCGGCCGGCTGTCCCTGGGCCGCGATCGCTACCGGCACTACGCCGCTCAGCGGATAGCCCGGACCGCGGTGGACCGCCTGCGCGAAGGACATCTGCAGGCCGGCAATCAGCAGGGCAGCACCGAACAGCTGCGCGCCCTGGTGGAATCCCAGTGGGATTACTTCCTGCGTGAAATGGGCCTGCCGGACCGCCAACAGGCGACCACCCCGGCCGGGCTGGTGACGTGGCTGCGTTCCTCGATCGGCCAGGTGCAGACGAACGCCTGGTCCCAGGAGGTCGTGCAGACCTCCGGCTTCGAGGCGAATATGGCACCGGCAACCGGGATGCCGGGCAACCAGTGGCTGGCCGTGATGGCCGGACACATGCAGCGCACCGGCCCGGATATGGGCCAGCGGACCGACCGCGTGGTCTACCGCTGGGCCTTCGACTGGGCGCACACCTTCGAGCGCCGCCTGGCCGGTGCGGTGGAGACCTCGGTGTCGACCTTCGGCCTGCCCTATGCCCGTGAACTGCTCCGCCAGCTCGAATCGTATCTCTCCGGCACCGTGGTTCCGCAGCTGAGCAGCCTGTCCCAGGCGCCTAGGCCCACCCTGAACACCCTGCCCCAGCAGATCAACCAGCAGGTCGGCGCGATGGGTTCGCAGACGCTGAACACCAATGGCCTGATCGAACAGAACCTGGTGCGCATCGTCCACGCCGGGGTGGCGCAGTTGGGAGAGATCGTGGCCAGCGGCTATCTGCAGCAGATCCTGGCCGCAGTGCCCAATGAGGTGCTCAGCCACCTGGGCCGCGCGGTCGAACGCGCGATCGAGTCGCTGGACGTGGGAGTGCGCGAATCCGCTCAGAAGGTCGGCATGTCCACGGTGGAGACCGATATCTACGCAGCCTGGCCATCGGATGACGACAAGCAGGTCCCCGAACGCTTCGCCACCGCCCACAACGAGGTCCTGTTGACCCCGGCAGCGGAGTTCGACGGTCTCTACACCGAACATCTTCCCCGATCCATCCCGGACGTGCCGCAGGGCCAGGTGGTGGCCCTGGAGAATGCGAAGACCCTGACCGCGGGCTATGTCATCTCCGGACGGTGGAAGACCGCCGAGGGCGCCAAGGCACCCGGCGGCCTGCTGGGGGTCTCCAGCGACTGGCAGCCGGCGGTGCTCCCGCTGAACCCACATACGGGGGAACGCCTGACGCCCAAGGTGCCCGCCTATGAACTGCACATCGGGCCCGCGGAGCTGCGCCAGCGCGCCCTGAAGTTCATCAACCGGCCCAATGAGGTCTTCGACGACTACTGCTCACTGTCGCTGGAGAACTACGTGCTGGGCAACGACAGCGTGTCCCCGGTCGAGGTCGACCGGCGCCGGTCCGATCTGCGCTCGAAGTTCCGGCAGACGCTCACCCGTGCCCTGCCACTGGGCAGCGTGCATCCGGACGTCGTCTCCCAGGTCCACACGGATAAGAGCGTGGACTACCGCTACACCTTCTCCGCTGTGCCCTTCGGCTCCGACCAGGCGCTGGCCGACGACCTGCAGAAGGCGCTGGCGGACAAGTCATCGGTGTCCAGGGAGACCGAGGAGATCTTCTCCAATGCGGTGGCCTCCGGGCAGGACGCCAGCGGCATCACCCACATCGACGTGTTCGGCAGCTTCGGCAATCTGTCCCCGCTGGTCTTCGACGGGATCCTGCAACCGGTGTCCACCGCCTGGTCCCAGGCCAGCTCGCCCGGCCTGCGTCGCGAGTTCTGGGAGTTCAGAAGGGCCCGACCGCTGCCGGCGTCCCTGCCGATGGCGGACGCCGAGCGGTGTGCGATGATCGCCGGCTGGTATGTGGCCCAGCTGACCGGACAGCTGCAGATCCCCGATCAGCGCAATCTCAACCGGCCCGTGCAGATCTACGACCGGGAGACCGGCCAGTGGTTGTCCTTCCCCAATCCGCTGCTGACCCCACCGGCGGAGTTCGTCGGCCAGAGCTTCGACTGGCTGCCCGCGGTGTTGGAATCGGTGCTGTTGGCGATCAGCAACGCCCATCAGACCCCGGTGCTGTCCTCCCTGAAGCCCTACCGGGTGTTGCGCGGGATCTTCGACAACACCCCGGAGGAGCCGCGCTCGGGCCTGTTGACACTGGCCGCCCGCGACCAGCTGGCGGACTGGCTGCGCACCGGCGAGACCCCCTCGGGGATGCCCAGCCGGGCACAGGCCCCCACCCTGGAGGAGCGCTACCGCAATGCCGGGCAGTTCCTGGAGACCGTGCAGGGATTCGCCGCGGGCAAACTGGACCAGGGCCATCCGGGCGGCGCCGTGGTGGCCGTGGCCAATCGGGCACAGGGCGCGCTCACGCCGATCTTCTGCGATCTGGTCCCGGACATCGTTCAGGTCACCCAGGGGCTGTTGGGGGTCCTTGAGGAGGCCAAGGCCGATGCCGAGGCCGCCGAATCCGGTTCCCAGCCGGGCGGCGCCTGGAACATGCCCGAAGGACTCGAGGGGCCGTTCTGATGAGCACCGACAACGATCTGACACTCATCGTCGCACCCGCCGCCCTGCTGGGGGTGCGCGAGACCCTGCGCGACTGGTCCGCCGGCGGTCTGGTCTCCGACTTCGTCTGGGTTCCGGCCGAGGCGCAGAACGGCCAGTGGCCGGCCTTCGGGATCAGCGCCGGGCGCAAGGACCTGGTGCAGGTGTCCCGCCTGGCCGGCCTGCGCCAGTACCGGACCATTCGCGTGGTGGCCCTGACCCGCGCCGTGGACGGGGAGTTCTCCCTGGTCACCCGGGTCGGCGACGAACTGCGCTGGCTGGCGGCCCAGGAATTCGGCGGGACCGCCGTCGAGGCCCTGCGCGTGCTCTACGCCGAGGAGGCAGCCGAGGAATCCGTCGACCTGGGGTCCTCCAGCGGCTGGGTCGACGCGATCGTCGCAGCCAGCGACTCCCGCGGGCCCGGGATCGGCGCGGGCCCTGTGGACGCCGCGGCGCCGCGGGAGGTCTATCCGCACCTGGCCAGCCAGCTCGCCGCGCTCGCGGCCCTGTACACGGGGGTGGAGGCCTCGGCCCTGGACGAGGTCCCCGCGGCCGCCACCGGCTACCGGGCCCGGCTGTCGCGCTCCTTCTACCGCGGAGTGGATGCCACCGCCGTTGAGGACGGCCTGCACGATCGCCTGTTCGACGTCTCCGAGGGCTACCCGCTGCCCAATGAGAGCGGGAACCTAAGCGTCGCGGTGGAGAACGAACAGGCCGCCGTGGACCAGGCGTCGAGCGCGCTGTGGCGCAAACACTCCTGGGTGCTCGCACGCAACCGGGTGGCCCCCCAGGTGCCGGCCCAGGAGAAGATCACCGCGGGCGCGGCACTGAAGTACTTCTTCCAATTCCTGTTCGCGGCCCTGCGCGGGGCACCGGCGAACTGGGCCAAGGCCCTGCTGCGCTCGGGCAAGGCGGCCGTCGCCCAAACGGTTCAGCGCGCGGTGTTCGGCGGCGGGGACTCCGCCTATTCGGTGGTCGTCGACGGGATCGACGCCAATGGCAATCCCGCTCACTGGCAGGACGCCGTGCAGGCGGCGGAGAACCTCGAACAGCGGCTGACCGGCAACGGCCAGACCCAGCACCGGGACCTCTCGGAGCTGTGGCGCGGTTACACCAACACCACCTTCACCATGCTCGACGCCCAGACCCGCGGGCAGGACCTGCAGCCGCTCTACGCGGGCACCAGGACCGCCGTGGTGCGCGGTCCCAGCGCACTGGCCGGCGACCCGGCGCAGCCCTTCCGCCTGCAGGGCGCGACCGCCGGACTGCTGGGCGCCCGGACGGTTCAGCCGGCCGACATCCTGCAGGCCAATGAGCTGGGCAATCAGATCCAGCAGCTGGCGCTGGGCTCCGGGGTGTCCTCGGATGCGGCCGGGCAGTTCAGCGATATGACCGAGTGGTTCAACACGAACCGGGCTAGCTTCACCAACCGGGTGGGCGAACCGCTGGCCACCGCCTTGGACGAGGTCAAGGCCGAGGTCGCCGAACGCCTGCGCTCCTTCCGCCGGCCCGCCTCCGATGACGACGGCGGCGCCTGGGAACTGGGGGAGACGAACCGCATCGCCCGGGTCAAGATGCGCATCCTGACCGGGGTGATGACATCCGTCGCACTGCTGTTCGGGCTGCTGTCCTTCATCGGGGTCTTCGCCTGGTGGCTCTTCGCGATCCTGTTCGCCCTGAGCGTCCTGGGCTGGCTGGGCGGGGCGCTCATACAGTTCCTGAACACCCGCCGCGCCCTGTTCGCGATCATGCACCGGAACTCCCAAGCCGATGCCCAGGCGGAGGCGGATCGGCAGAACCTGGCCGCGGCCCTGGGGGACCTGTCGCGCCTGGGCGACGCCTACGGCCAATATCTGCGCTGGGCCGATCTGGTGGGCGCCTTCGTCCACCGCCCCTTCGGTCCCGCCCGGCCCCGGACCGCCAAGGTCGAGGGCGGCTTCGACGATCTGCCGCTGAACGCGGGGGTGGCCTCCTTCGTGGTCGACCGCCCCGCCGTCGAATCCGCCGTCGCCACCCTGCGCGCGGAGATGTTCCCCGTCGGGTGGTTGGACGCCCAGTGGCGGACCTTCCTGGGGCGCACCGTCGAACGCGCGGGCCTGGGCGATCCGGTACTCGCCGAGGACGCGGGCCGGTTGTTCCACGAGACCTCCTATTCCGAGGTCAGCAGCCTGGGGCGGGTCGCGCAGTGCGCGCTGACCGAGGACACCGATCCGGTGCTCAGCGCCGGCTGGTGGGCCAACGCCGGACAGCGCCTGGCGAATCCGCGCCTGGACCAGGTCAGGTCCACCCTGCTGCGCACCGTGTCCCTGAGCGGGAACCTGGGCCGGCAGCCCACCGAGGACTTTATCGGCGCCGTCGGCACGCCCACCGGCTCCGACTACAGCCGGCCGGAGATGCTCGACGATTCCGTGCTGACGGACGCCGGGGCCAGCGCGGACCTGCACCGGCTGGCCGAGGACGGCGAATTCATGCGCAGCGTGGTCACCGGACTGGGTCGCGTCGTCGTGCACACGCAGCTCTCGCAGCCGCTGGGGCCCGACGATCTGCGCTTCGCCCAGCACATCGAGGACATGCCCGAGTGGGCCGCTGACAGCGCCTGGGCGCTCAACCCGCTGGGCGATCCCGGCAGCCATGTGGGCGACTACCCGGAAGTGGCACAGGGCCGTCCCGCGGCCCCGCCGGTGAGCCCTGCGGCCGCGCCCGATGCCCCCGCGGAGCCGCCCGCCGCACCTCCAGCCGGGCCCCTGGCCCCCGGCGGTGGGGAGTACGACAACCCGTTCGGGGACATGCCCTTCTAGCGTGGACAGCCAGCACCCCGTGAAATCCGTCGCCAGCCGAAGCGTGAGGACTCAAGCCAGATGACCAACGAAGACCAGAACCCCGGCGCCCCGTTCCTGCCCCCGCCGCTGCGCCCCATGGCGCCCGCGAACCAGGGCCGGTCGGATGAGTCCGAGCCCGGTGGTCCCGCAGCCCCGGCCGCCCCGCAGCCCTCGGCACAGTCGCAGGCAGCGGCCGAATCCGAGGACTCGGAAACACCGGCAGCGCAACCGCCGGTGCCGCGCGCCCCGGCCTTCCCGGTCCTGCCCCCGGCCATGCCACCGGCGGGCCCAGGCGGCGGGACTTCGGCCGCCGGCTCCACGACCACCGATTCCGGGACCCCGACGGCGGATTCCGGCTCTGCCGGACCGAGCTCTGACGCTCCCACCCCACAGGGCGCTCTGCCGGACGCGCAACTGGCCGGGCTGGCCCTGTCGGTCTACCGCTACGGCGAGTCCGAGGGCGAACCGGCCGCGGCCTCGGTCACGGTCGACGCCGCCGGGGCGACGCAGCTGCACTGGCCGCTGCGTGGGGAACCCGGGCTCTACCGGGTGGTGCGCGGGGACGGGACGAGGCCGCACAATCCCGAGGACTTCGCCCAGGTGGCCCGGACCGCCTCGGCCGCGGCCGTCGACGCCGAAGAGCCCAGGGCCGCCGTGCGCTACTTCCAAGTGTGGTTCTACCCCGGCGCCACCGCGGACCAGATCTGCACCGCCCAACCGGTGCTCCACGCTCAGGCCAGGCAGGTCGTCGGCGTGCGCGACGCCCACCTCGACGTCGATGCGCCCAATGTGGTGGGCCGCTGGACCGTCCTGCCCGGCACGGTGGGCGTCCACGTCTACCGTTCGCGCCCGGACCGGGCCGCGAGCGCGGCCGGTGATCCGCGCTACCGGATCGCCGGTGCCGGTGCCAATCGCGGCGGCTTCAACGACGCGGACACCACCCCGGGCGAACGCTACGTCTACCAGATCATGGCCCAGGTGACCGCCGACGGACAGTCCGTCATGTCCGATCCGCTGCGCGTGGACATCGAGATGCCGGTGACGTTGTCCCCGGTGACCGACCTGGAGTACCAGGCCGCGGAATCCGGCGGTCGGTCCTTCGATCTGCTGTGGACCCCGCCGCGCTTCGGCCGGGTGGAGATCTACCGCACGCTCGACGAACCGGTGGAGGGCTTCACCGACGCCTCGATCGATGAGGGCCGGCTGGCCGCCGGCGGGGGACTGCAGCCGGAGGACCGGCTGTCCTATCCCGTCGAGGAACTGCCCGACGGACGCCATGTGATGCGCTCGGTGCCCTGGCCCGCCGGCTGGACCCGCGCCTACTTCACCCCGGTCGCCCTGCACGGCGGCCAGGCCAGGGTGGGCAGGGTGATCGGCGGCGTGAGCGTCGACCCGGTGACCGACACCCGGTTGGTGGAGCGGGTGGGCAGGCGCCACATCGGCTTCGCCTGGCCCGAGGGCGCCGACGTGGTGCGCGTCTACGAGGCCCTTTCCGGCACCCCGGTGGAGAACGTGCTGGCGCAGCCGGCGAAGATCGAGATCGACAAGTCCCAGTACCTGGATCGTGGTTCCCTGACGATCGAGGGCTATGCCGGGCAGGCCGCGCTGACCTACTACCTGGTCTCCGGGGTGTTCTCCGGCGGCGAGGTCATCTGCTCGGCGCCCGTGGCCCTGGAGTGCCCGCCGGTGACCGTGCTGGGCTACGAGGTCTCGCACACGGGGCTGAGCGCCTCGGGTGCCTGGCAGGTGTTTGTGCGGGTACTGGCACAGGTGGAGATCGCCCGGTCCCTGCGCTTCGCGGTGGTCTACAACGAGGACAGGATGCCGCTGCACATCGACGACGGTGTGCAGGTGACGCTGTTCAACCCGGACGAGGGCAATCAGCCCACCGGCCGGCTGCACCTGAACCGGATCCCGGCCCCGGGCTCCGCACACATACCGTACTGCTGGTTCTCCACGCCGGCCTTCACCCAGGCGCCCGGCGGGTTCATCCGGCTGTTCGCCGATCTGCCGGCCGAGGACCTGCAGTCGGTGGCTCTGCTCGACCCCGATGTGATGGACCTCGACCTCTACGTGGCCGGGATGAACCTGTTCCGGCAGCAGCAGGGCGGCCCCGGTGCTCCGGGTCCCGGCGGCCCCGGGATGGGCACGGGCCCCGGTAGCGCACCCGGCGGTCCCATGGGCCCGGGCAACGGGGGCTACAGATGAGCCGCTTCGCCCAGATCACCTATGCCTCCCTGCCCCGGACGGATGGGACCGGTGGCGGCCAGCGGATCAAGGACACAGCGGGCTCGCCCGAGGAGGCCGAACTGCGCCTGATGCAGCGCAATGTCGTCGACGGCCTCGATTACCACGCGGTGCTGCCGCGCACCGCGGCGGACGCCGCGGCGATCCCCGCGCGGCTGCGCTACCGGGCCGCCACCGATGCGGCGCCGGCCATCTGGGCCTATGGCTCGCACGCCGGGGCCGACCCCTACGGGCGCCCCGAGAACGTCTACAGTCATGTGATCGTCGACCGGACCGGCGGCGGGGATCTGCGCCCGATCGACATGTGGTTCTCCGGCTGTTTCGCCCGGCCCTTCGGGATCGAGGCGATCCTGAGCACCCCGGCACCGGTTGAGCCCGCGCCCGGTCTGGGCGCCGACGGCTATGCCCTGGCGGCCGGGGCCCTGTCCGCCGAGGGCTACCGGGAACAACTGCTGGCCGCGGCCGACGCCCTGGCCCGGGTTCGCGCCGATGCCACGGCCGGAGATAGTGCGGCCGGTTCAAGCGGGGCAACCGGGGCCTCCGCCGGCGGCACCCGGCTGGTCCTGGTGACCGACCGGCAGGACTGGGCCGCCACGATCATCGCCGCGCTGAGCTATACGATGGTGCCCGCCGCCGCGGCGCAGATCTCCTTCAGCCTGTACGCCAGGGCCCATGAGCTCGACGGCGACGGACTACGCGGAGTCGACATCGTCACGCTGCCCGAAGCCGACCTGCCGGCTCTGGCCGAACGCTCCGATGTGCTGGTGCTCGGCGACGGGGTCCTGCCCCAGCGCGGCCCCGCCGGCGAACACCTTTCCAGCGGCCTGCCGCCCATCCCCGCGACCGCCTACTCCGCGCTGCTGGAACAGGCCCTGGCCGCCGAGCCAGGCCAACTGCGGGGCCTGCTCGGCGGGCTCACCGACCTGGGCCACGAGGTCCCGGCCGGTGCCGCGCCCGCGCCGGCCTGGGGACTGGCCGTGCTGCTGGCCGAACACCAGGCCGGTGCGGCCTCGGCCCCGGTCACCCGGGTGCTGTCCGCGGCCGTGCCCGCCGGAGCCGTGCACGTCCCGCGCCTGCACACGGTCCACCTGGCCGCCGTGCGCACGAGCTGTGGGAGCACCATCGCCGAGGCACAGTCCGCCCCGCCGACCGCGGATCCGGGACTGTGCACGGTGCGCGACGAAGTGCTGCTCGAGCGGATCCTCGACGATCCGCTGTGGCTGTTCGCCCACGAGGCGCCCGCCCTGGGCTTCGACGCCTGGCGCAGCCTGGAGACCGGGCTGCTGCAGGCCGCCCTCGAGGCGATCCAAAGGCTCGCCGAGACGGTGGAGACCATGGCAGGCGGCCGGGATGCCGCCGCCGGCGTGTTCCGCCTGGCCGGCCTCATCGTCGACTCCGGCGTGGCCGGCCTGTGCGCTGTGGCGGATCCGGACGGCGCCCCACTGCCGGAGACACCGGACGCGACTGCCGAGGCCGTCGATGCGCTGCAGGGGCAACTCGTCTACCTGTTGAGCATGCCCCAGGCGGTGCGGACCGCGGGCTCCGGCGCCGTGGACCTGCAGCACCTGGCGCCGTTCTCCGCCCGCCTGGCGAACTTCGTGACCGCCGCGCTGAGCGATTTCGTGTCCCACCACCTGCAGACCGCCTCGGCCGAGGCCGGAATCGCCGTGCCCGGCGGGGTCGTCGCCCAGGTGGCGCCGGCCATGACCGAGCGCCTGCTGTCCCACGGTCTGCCCGCCGCCGCCGAGGCCGCGATCACCGGGCCCGCGGACGAATTCGACCCGGTCTCGGCGAACCTGGCCATCCTGGCCCTGGACCGCGGAATGTCCACCGAGCTGATCGGTGACTTCCTGGTCCGTCTGGCCCTGCGCGGGCGGGCGGTCTCGGGCCTGCCCGATGAGCGCCGCTCCGTCTACCCTCTGCTGCCCACCTGGGTGCGCGATCGGGTGGCCCGGCTGGACATCGACGCCGCGGCCCTGGCCCGCTGCGAATCCGAGGCCCCAGGCTGGCTGCCCACCGAGGTGCTGCTGGCCCGGCTCAACCGGCTGCCGTTCGACGAGGCCCTGGCCGGGGTCTGCACCCTGGTCTGCCGGACCCGCCTGCAGTCGCGCGCAGCGGTCTTCGCCCGCCTGCTGCTGACCGCCTACGGACACCCTGCCCCCGGCTTCGACCCGCGTTGGTCGTTGCCCATCCTGGCCGAGGTCCACGGCCTGGTGACCCCGCCCCACACCAGTGCCCACACGGCGGCCCTGGCACCTGAGCTGGCGGCCTGGCTGGCCTCGGCGGCCTGCGGGCGGCTGAGTGCGGAACTGGGCCGGATCGCCTCGGCCGACGATGCCGATGCCGCCCGGAACCTCCTGCACGGGCGCTTCCCGCAGCTTTCGGACGAGGCCCTGACCACCCTGGCGGCGGCACTGCCCGCCGGTCCGGCCGATGGGGGATCCGCCCGGATCATCGAGACCCTGGGATACCAGAGCGCCGCCGCCCACGTGGAGGGTCTCGGAATCCTCTCGGCCCTGGGGCTGCTGGCCACAGACCTCGACCCCGGCCTGCTCAGCAGCACCGAATACGCGCTGCTCCACGCTCCGGGCGACCCCATCGGACGGGCCCTGGCGGCACTGGCCGCCAGCGTGCCCGCCGCTACGCTCGACGACAGCTTCACCGCCATCGCCCAGGCCGCCGACGATATCGCCTATACGCGGCAGGAAGCCGCGAAGGACGCGATCAAGGCGGCCAAGAAGGAACGCCGCACCATCCGCCGCAAGGACACGGACCAGGCGGTCAAGACGGTGCGCTCGCTGTTGGAGACCTCCGGTGCCAGGCAGGCTGCCGCCGTTGCACCACCCCGTCCCGTAGAAAGGCCCATGCCATGACCGTTTTCATGCTCGAGAGGGGCAACCAGGTCAGGATCAGGGCCGGCCGGTTGACCCTGACGGCCGGGCTGCCCACCCCCGCAGCACAGCTGCGGGTGACCGACCCCGCGGGAGCTCCGGTGCAGATGCACGCGCCGACCCCCGGAGTGGTCGTGCTGCCCGAAGTGACCGGCGGCCTGCGGGTCGGACTGGTCGATCCGGCCGGGGAGTTCCCCGTGGGCTCACGGGTGCACCTGAAATTGGAGAGCGAACCCGACGGCGCGGGCGGCGACTCCATCCACCTCGCCGAGGCGATCGACGTCAGCGGGGTGACGAGTGCAGACCTGATCACAGCAGAACTCATCGGCGCCGAGCTCGTGGTCTCGCTGGCCGCCGTGCCGGTCAGCCACGGGACGCTGACCGATCTGGCCTCCCGCGCCAGGGCCGAGGTCCGCGCCCAGTCGCAGGACGCCCCGGTGGATCCCTGCCAGGTGGCGATCGTCGTCGACGGTTCCGAATCCTTCGCAGCAGTCCCCGGCCTCGACCGGGTCCTCGAGATCCTCTCCGGGGTGGCCAGCGTGGTCTCCGACGGTCGGCCCGTCCAGGCGGCCCTGGCCTCGGGCCGGGTCGATGCCGTGCCCGTGACCGATCTGGCGGCGCTGCCGGCCGATGTGCTCGCCGCCCGGCGGGCCCAGGCGCCCCACTCGATCTTCGCCGCCGAGCCGGCGGTGGCCGCGAGCCTGCCGGGGGCTGCCGCCGGCGTGGTCTACATCGTCTCCGATGCCCCGCCGGCCGACCACGCGGAACTGGCGGCAGCCCGCCGGGCCGACGGGATCGTGCGGCATCCGGTGGTGCTCGAGGCCCCACGGTCCTGGGCGGTGGAGAGCCAGGGGCTGGATCTGCCCGACGGCGCCACCGTCGTCGACCTGCCCGACTACGACGCCCAGGCCGAGTCCGGGCGCGCACAGATGCTGCGCGAGATCGTCGGCTCCCTGCTCGACGCGGTCCGCGCGGTGGGCCGTCCCCCCGCAGCAGGCCCGGCGGCCGGCGGTACTTCGGCCGCCGGAGGGCCGGACGGAGGGTCCGGCCGATGGGATGGCATGGCCGAACAGACAACCGGCCCCGGTGAGGGCACGAGAAGAGGAGCACACTGATGTCGAAATGCCCACTGTGCTGCACCGAGGTGCCGCAGTCCCAGTACATGTGGACCCTGACAGGCCCCGGCCTGGAGTCGGTCGTCGACCCGGTGCTGACCTCGTACTACGGGCGCGAGCGCTCCTACGCCGGGTTGTTCCCCGTGGCCGCAGGACCCGGGGGCGCCGATCCGAGCCCGCACGTGCGCTCGATGGTCGAATCGAACCCGGAGGTCCCCGCCGGGGTGGCACCCGGCGTCGAGGTCTGCCCCCACTGCCACTATCCGCTGCCGCGCGGCTGGCGCGAGGCCGATGTGCGCATCGTCGCGCTGTGCGGGGCGCCGGCCTCGGGCAAGAGCCTCTACATCGCCACCGTGATCAAAACGCTCAAGACCTGGTTGGCGGAGCAGGGCGGCAGCCTGCGCCCGGCCGACGGGGTGACGGCGAAGAACTACGGCGACCGCTATGAGAAGCCGCTGTTCAAGGAGATGGGCCTGATGCAGGCGACCCGGCGCTCCGACGCCGGCGGTGACGGCAGCTCGCTGTACCAGCTGGATCCGCTGATCTTCTCCATCAGCGCCCCTGGCGACCCGCGCCCCCGGTTCCTGGTGCTGCGCGATGTCGCGGGCGAGGAGATGGAGTTCCTGCCGGAGGACACCACCCACCTGCGCTTCATGGCGCACGCGGATACGGTCCTGTTCATGTTCGATCCGCTGTCGGTCGATGCGATCGAACGCCGGCTGCGCGGACTGGTGCCCCCGCGCAAGGCCAAACCCGGCAACCCCGAACGGGTGTTGGACAACCTGCTCATGATGATCGGCGGGGAGCACACGGGCGCGGCCAGGGCCTATCCGCCCCGGCTGGGCATCGCCCTGTCGAAGTTCGATGTGCTCCAACAGCTGGCCGGGGTCAACGACCGCGGTTGGAGCCGGATGATGTCGAACGCCGGGGCCGGTTTCATGCGCGAGACCTCGCACCCGGGCGGGCAGTACGATCTGCGCGACGGGAACCTGCTGACGATCGAGGCGCGCAGCCTGTTGGACCATATGGGCGCCGAGGCGATCGTCAACAAGGTCGAACATCCCCACGGTGGGATGGCCATGCCCTATCGGTACTTCGTCGTGTCCGCACTGGGGGACTCCCCGCAGGGCGGCAATGTCTCCAAACGCGGGATCTCGCCCTTCCGGGTGCTCGATCCGCTGATCTACGCCATGTCGGGCAACTGAGGAAGAGGGCAGGGGAATGAGTCCGATCGTCTTCGACATCGCCGGCGATGCGCTGGGCAAACTGATCATGGTGCTGCTCCTGGTGCACCTGCTGATGGCGGTCCCCGTCGGTCTGCAGCTGGACCGCCTGGCAGGGGGCAGTCGGGTGCTCAACTTGGTCCTGGCGATCGTGGTGCCGGTGCTGGGAGTGGTCATCGTCGGGGTCCTGGCCCTGGTCCAGTCGATCAAACGGGTGGGCGCCGAACTCCAGATGCGGCCGGCCGGGACCGGCGATCCGGGACGGGCCGCCAAGGACGTGGCCGGCAAGGTGATGGCGGGTCTGGGTGCGCTGCCCGCGCTGGCCGGGGGAGTCCTCGGCCTGTTCCTGACCTGGCTGAAATTGCCATGGGATCCCGAACCTCTGGAGCTGGGGGCCGCGGATCTGGGCCTGCGGGGAGCGCTCGCTCTGGCGGTGTTCTGCGCCCTGGTGGGGCTGGTGGTGACCCTGTCGGGGTCCGCGCGCTGGGGCAATGTCCTCACCCTGTGGGCCTCCGGCCTGCTGCTGGGGCCAGTGCTGGTCCTGCTGGTCGCCGTTTCGGTGATCAAGGGCAATGTGGAGCGCGCGAGTGAACTGTTGCGCTCGGTGCTGGAGAACGCACAGGGCGCAATCGACCAGGTAGCGGATCAGGCCGCGGCCGGAGGCTCCTCCACCGGGGGCGGTGCAGGGTCCGGCACAGCCGCCGGGGGCTCGGGCATTCAGCTGCCCGACACCGAACAGCTCACCGCCCATCTGCAGGGGATGAGCCTGGGCGCGGGCTGGTGGGTTGTGCTGATCCTCGGCGCCCTGGCCTATGTGTGGGCCTTCGTCGTCGTCTTCCTCCTGGGCTCGGCAGCCGGGGCCACCGGCGCCAGGGGCGGGAATTCGGCCCGTGGCGCCGGACGCAGTGGTCGTGGCGGGTCCGGCGCGGATGCCGGAGCCGGGGCGGACCTCGGGAGCGCCGGCACGGCCTATCCCGGTTCCGCCGGGAGCGCCTATCCGGGCTCTGGTTATCCGGGCACAGGGTCGCAGCCCGGCGGGTTCCCCGGCGCGGGCTCCCAGCCCGGTGGTTACCCGGGTGGTGGCTCAGGCGGGCAGCCCGGTGGGTTCCCCGGCGGCTATCCCGGTTCGCAGCCCGGCGGCGGATTCCCGGGAGGCCCGGCCGCGGCGCCGGGCGGGCAGTGGCCCAGCCCGCCGCCGCAGGTGGGCTCGGGGCCCAATGCGCCGGGGAGCGCCGGCGGCCAGGGCTATCCCGGTTCGGGCCGCCCACCGGGCTGGTAGACCTCCAGCATCGCAAGCGCAGAATCACAACGCACGCGGGTATACCCGCGTGCGTTGTGATTCTGCGCTTGCGATGCTTTCCGGGGTCGGTTTCCGGGCTCAGCCGTTCATCTTCGTGGCGCCCTTCTCCCCATGGGTGGTGGAGATGAGCTTGGCGAAGCAGTGGTCCTTGTCCAGCCCCAGCGCATCGCACTTGTCCAGTGCGCCGGAGGCCGAATCGTAGGGCTCGTTGATGACGACCACGTAGTAGCCCTTGAGCTTGAAGGTGCTGAAGTCGTCGGAGTCCATCATCAGCACATTGCCGTAGGTGCGTTGGAGCTCCTGGTACTCGTCCAGGATGTCCGCGTATTCCCAGGTCTTGCCGTCGGCGTAGAGCTTGTTCTTCTTACTGGAGATCTGCGCGACCCATTTGCCCTCGAGCCGGTCCTTGGCCTGCGCTGTGCCCTCCTTGGCCGAACGCTCCAGTTGGGAGAAGGCGTCGGTGGCTCCGCCGTCGGCATTCGCATCCTGGCCGTCGTCCCCGGCTCCTCCTGCCGGAGCGCCGTTCGAGGGGTTATCGGCCGGTGCCGGTTCGCCCGCCGGGTTCGAGGCCCCTCCCGGGGTGTCATCGCCGGGTGCGGCGCTGGCCTGCGGGCTGGGCGGGGCGGCTGTGACGGTGCTCGGGTCGTCCCTGCCCAGGAGGACATAGGCCAGGCCGCCGGCCGCTGCTAGCACCAGGACCGAGGCCCCGGCGATCAGGCCGATCAACAGCCCCCTGCGTTTGGGTTTGGCCGGGGGATTCGGTTGCGGGCCCGCCTGGGGGTTCGGCTGGGATGAAAGCTGTGGATCCCCCTGGGACCAGGGGCCCTGTTCCCGCCCTGGCGCGGTGAAAGGCGAGCCTGGGCCGGCGTATACATCGGGCCGGGCCGCGTCCTGCCAGTTCGGCAGACCGCCCTGCGGGCCCTGGCCCCAGGCCGGCGCCGCCTGCTGGGGTTGAGAACCCGGCTGGGGCTGTGCGCCCGGCTGCGGCTGCGCGCCCGGGGTGGGGTGGGTGTTGGGCTGGGGCGGGGTACCGGGGGGATTTCCCGTGGCGTTCGGGCTCTGGGTGGAGTACTGGTCTGCGGCGGGGGTTGCCCTGCGGATCCTCACGGGTCGTCTGGGGTCGGCGGGATCCTGCTGGGATCCGCCGGAATCGGGCCGGGGATGTTCGCTGCTCACCCCTTCAGAATCTCATGCGGGCCCTACTCGGGCAAGGGACCACGATGGCGGAAGTACTCGAGATCACAATCCCGGGTTGCGGCCGCCGCTTGGCGTGGGGCCGGTGAATCGCCTAGACTAGGGGAGTTAGTGCGCCGTAAGGCGTATGTGCTCACCCCGCGCAGCACACAGCTTGGCCGTCTCTCACCGGCCTTCGGCTTCCGCGCTGGTGAGACATCTCGCGTGTGCCGTCTGGTGCGGTGCGCGCGAACACAACCCATCACCGGGTACGAATACAACACCGTAGTGTTCCAGTGCTGCGGTCGGATGCAGCGGGGTTCAGGCCCTGCTGCGAAGGCCTGCGGTATGAGGAGATGCTCTGGCTGTCCGTCGGGACATAAGACCGGTCCTCCGTGTGGAATCGCCCGGTGAAGAACATGTGTAGATGTCTCCGGTGAGTCGTGGCGGCGCCCCGCGTTTCCGCGATACACCGGCAGAAGTGAACTGGAGGAGAGAAATGGCATCGGTATGCCAGGTAACCGGGCAGGTTCCCGGTTTCGGACACAGTGTGTCCCACTCGCACCGTCGCAACAAGCGTCGGTTCAACCCGAACATCCAGCGTAAGCGCTACTTCGTGCCCTCGCTGCGTCGTTCGATCACCCTGAACGTGTCCACCAAGGGCATCAAGATCATCGATCAGCGCGGAATCGACGCTGTCGTCACCGACCTCATCGCGAAGGGTGTGAAGTTCTGATGGCGAAGTCCCAGGAAGTACGCCCGATCATCAAGCTGAAGTCGACCGCCGGCACCGGGTACACCTACGTGACCCGCAAGAACCGCCGCAACAACCCGGATCGCATCGTGCTGAAGAAGTACGATCCGAAGATCCGCAAGCACGTCGATTTCCGAGAGGAGCGCTGAGCACATATGGCAAAGAAGTCCAAGATCGCACGTGATAAGCAGCGTCGCGTCATCGTCGAGCGCTACGCCGAAAAGCGCCTGGAGCTGAAGAAGCAGCTCATCGCACCGGAGAGCACCGACGAGCAGCGCGAAGAGGCCCGTCTGGCCCTGCAGAAGCTGCCCCGCAATGCTTCGCCGGTTCGCCTGCGCAACCGCGACCAGGTCGATGGCCGCCCCCGCGGCTACCTGCGCAAGTTCGGTCTGTCGCGCGTTCGCTTCCGCGAAATGGCGCACAATGGCGAACTCCCAGGCATCACCAAGTCGAGCTGGTAGTCTCTAAGACGCATATCAGGGCTGTGCTAGCAGTCCAGGACCCTATGTCCTAAAGGAGGACAACCTATGGCTAAGAACCGCAGCGAACTCGTTGCCGAAGTTGCCGAGAACACCGGTCTGACCCAGAAGCAGGTCTCCGACGTTCTCGATGGCGTCTTCGACTCCTTCTCGAAGGTCGTCGCCGCCGGCGAGAAGCTCACGATCCCGGGCTGGCTGTCCGTCGAGCGCACCGAGCGTGCCGCTCGCAAGGGCCGCAACCCGCAGACCGGTGAGGAAATCCAGATCGCCGCCGGCTACTCCGTGAAGCTGTCGGCAGGTTCCAAGCTCAAGGCAGCCGCTGGCACCCCCAACAAGTGATCTGAGCGGATCACACCGATCCGATCGCTAGGGCTCAGGGCCCCGGCCTCCCCACGAGGGAGACCGGGGCCCTGAGTCGTTTCCGGGGCGTTTTCCGGCGGGGTTGCCCCTGCTGTTTCCGGAGCCCTGCGGTCCTGGGGCCCGTCGTCGCCGGGGCCGAGGCCGGGCACGGTCCCGCGGGCGCCTCGGCGTCGGGCCCACATCGCATGCGCTTACCTGCAACACATGCGCATATACACGCATGTGCCCTCTTTGCCAAGCTGGTTGTGAGTCAGTCACGATCAAGCAAAGGAGAGTGATCTCGCATGGTCAGCGTTGTGGGATTCACCGTCGAAGAGGTCCGTGAGTTCGTTCGCGAGTACGAGCGTCAGCCCTATGGTTCGAAAGGCCAGTGGGTCAAGGACAAACCGTTTAGCCGTGACAAACTCCGACGATGGCGGATCGCTTTGTACGCTGGGGATCTGGACCGGGGACTCGCACCCAGGGATCATAGTGTGATGGTTGCACATAGTTACGGACGTACCGCCTACGAGCGGGCACGGGCGAAGAAGGAAGCCGAGCAGTCCGCTGAAATCCAACGCCTCCACGCTCGTATCGAGCAGCTCGAGGGAGCGAACGACGCGTTGGGAAAAGCTATCGGGCTCTTGCATCAGTGGAACGCGCAAGAGCCCGAACCCGCCCGGACGGACGAGCCGAAGGATTCATCCGGACGGAGAACGAACTCGTCACCGGACTGACAACGATTCTGGGCTCCCAACGGAAAGCACTGGACATGACCGGGGTGTCCCGGTCGACGTGGCACTACCGGCACAGGCCCCGGCCCGCAGTGGCTGACCCTGTTCATCAAACGGATCGGGCGTACGCTTCGCGGATCGGTGAGGCAGACAGGCGGCGGGTG
>NZ_JANIJY010000013.1:0-87902 GCF_024580695.1 Brevibacterium sp. 91QC2O2
CAACTGGTGGCACCGTGACGACGAACTACACGGTCAACCGGTCACCCCAGCACGCCCCAAACTGAGTCAAGCGGATTCCGGGAAAAATCTACCGAATCGCTTGACAAAGAACATAGGGACACCCCCCCTCGCGCACGGACAGGAATGGCCCGGCAGATGTCGGGTCATTTTTATTTGGCGATCCTCCGCATTTTCTACCCCCAGTCCCTTATCGGGCCCGTCTACGGGGGTGTTAAGGGACCGGGGGTAGAAAATGCGTAGAGCTCCGGCTGAATGCCACCTGGATCGAACTCCGGATGTATTCCCGGAGTCCTCACATTTACGGGCACGTTACGACCTCTGGCATTCCCCGGCGTCCGGCATGTTTCACCCGAGGCGTTTCTCCTTTTCGGTTGAAGTTCCCCGCTGCAGGTGACTGCACATCGACACCCGGGTTGTGGACGTACATCCACCACTTCATCCACCCCTGTGGAAAACTCCCCTGCTGAGGCCCCAGCGTTATGCACAGCGGTGGATAGCGCTGTGGACAGAGGGTGGAAGCACGGTGGACGACGCGCCCGGACACGTTGCGAACAGGTGCTCCGAGGCGCTATTTCCCGGGGTCGATCCAGGATTGTGAATAACGTGGTTTGCGGAAATCCGCTGCTAACAATGTCGCCGCCCCTGACGTATTCGCCACCCACACTCGCTAAGCTCGCAGCAGGCTTCTGTGGAAAAGGAAAGGAATGCGATGGCGGATTCGAGCAACACCCGGAACAACGAGGAGCACAAACCGGAAGGCGCATCGGCGGACCCCCAGAGTCCGCCCATTTCCGACGCGGACATCCCGGCCTGGCTCCACGAACGGGGGATACCGGGAATCGTCGATCTGCACGTGCATTTCATGCCCGAGCGCGTTCAGGCGAAGGTCTGGGACTTCTTCGATCACGTCTCCGAGCACGATCCCGGTGCCCCGCCCTGGCCCATCGCCTACCGCCATCCCGCCCAGCAGCGCGTGCAGATCCTCCGGGATATGGGCGTCACCGCCTATACGACGCTGAACTACGCACACCGACCGGGCATGGCCGATTGGCTCAACGACTTCTCAACCGAATTCGCAGCCGCCCACCCCGACGCCATCCACTCCGGCACCTTCTATCCCGAACCGCCCGGCGCCACCCGGCCGGACCCCACCCGGCCCGGCGGCAAAGCGCCGGTCAGTGCCCGGGCCAGTGTCGCCTCGGCACTGGAAGCGGGGGCGCAGGTCTTCAAAGTCCACGTGCAGGTGGGCGATTTCGACCCGGCCGATCCGCTCCTGGACGAGGCCTGGGACCTGCTGCAGCAGACGGCGACCCCCGTCGTCATCCACTGCGGGAACGGTCCGCACGCCGGCCGCTTCACCGGCGCCGAGCCGATCCGCCGGCTGTTGGTCCGGTTCCCCGAACTGGTGCTGGTGATCGCCCATGCCGGCCTACCCGACTACCTGGAGTTCGCCCGGCTGGCCGCGGAACATCCGCACGTCTACCTGGATACGACGATGGTCGGCACCGACTATATGAATGCCCTGGCGCCGCTGCCCGCGGACTATCCGCGCGTCCTCGCCGGCCTGGCGGGCCGGGTGGTGTTGGGCAGTGATTTCCCGACGATTCCGTATCCCTACAGCCACCAGCTGCAGGCCCTTCAGCGCCCGGATCTGGGCGCCGACTGGCTGCGCGGGGTGCTGTGGACGACGCCGAGGTCCCTGCTGGGACTGGACTGACCGTCGCGCGGGCACAGGGCGCTCCACCTTTTCCACCGGTGTGCACGATGGGCACGGCCGCGCCTGTGGACAACCGGCACGATCCGGCGACTTTACTATGCACAGTTGTGGACACAGCGGTGGAAAACCCGGGTACGTGCACAGTGGGACTCCGTCGGCCAGGGCCTGTGAACAGGTGAGCCGGGCTCTCCTCAGGGCAGACCGTTAGACTTTCCGTATATGTCGAAGTCCGGCCCGACTGCGGTCGGGGTTTCGATGCCGAACCGACCGAAGGAGACAGCAATGTCCACTCCACAGGATCCGAATCAGGGCAACCAGGGATACAACGATTCCGGTGCCGGCTCCGGCAACTATTCGGGCGGCGATTATTCGGGTGGAAACTACGGTTCTGCAACGGATTCGAATGGTGCCGCCTCCGGGCCGCAGCAGTTCGGTTCGCAGAACTACGACTCCCAGAACTACGGCTCGCAGGGCGATCCGAATGCCGCTTACGGCTCACAGAACAATACCTACGGCTCGCAGCCCCAGTACGGCCAGCCCCAGTACGGTGAGCAGCCGGCCTATGGCCAGCAGCCCGACTATGGCTCGCAGCAGGCGTATGGCCAGCCGGGCTACGGCCAGGATCCCTACGGGCAGCCGGCCTATGGCCAGGACCCCTACGGATACGGCCAGCCCTATACGGTGCCCGCCGCGCCGGTCGATCCGGGCCAGACGCTGGGCATCATCTCGCTGGTCGCCTCGCTCGTGGCGCTGGTCGGCATCGGCGTGGGCCCGATCGTCGGCATCATCTGCGGTGTCATCGCCCGGAAGAAGTCGCGCGAGGTCGGCCTGCCGGACAACAACCTGGGTAAGTGGGGCTTCATCCTGGGGATCGTGTTCCTGGCAATCGGGATCGTCCTCATCATCGCCTACATCATCTTCATCATCATCATCGCCTCGGTGAGTAGATCCTCCGACGGCTATTCACAGTACGACTCCCTGCTGACCGGTATCGCCGGCCTGGCCGGCCTGGCCTGAGGCGAAGCCCGCGGTGCCCATCGTCAAGGATCCGCTGGCGGGCATCCCGGCCGCCGCCCCCAGCCATCCCGATGAGGAGATCATCGCGGCCCTGACCGCGCGCCCGGCCCACGACTGGGTCGTGGTGACCGGGGCCGGGTTGAGCACGGATTCCGGGATTCCCGACTATCGGGGCCCTGACGCGCCGCCGCGCAATCCGATGGAGTTCCAGACCTTCGTCGGTTCCGCCGCGGCGCGCGCCAGATACTGGGCCCGCAGCTATGTGGGCTGGCCCGCGATGCGGGGGTCCCGGCCGAATGCCGGGCACCGGGCGCTCGCCGCTATCCGGCCCGGAGCGCTCATCACCCAGAATGTCGACGGACTGCACGAGGCCGCCGGTTCGCACCGGACGATCGATCTGCACGGGCGTTTGGACCGGGTGGTCTGCCTGGACTGCGGCGGGCTCTACGACCGCGACTGGGTGCAGGACGAGCTGACCCTGCGCAATCCGGGGTTCGCAGCCGCCTGCGCAGCCGAGGAACTCGACATCGCCCCGGACGGGGACGTCGAACTCGAGGACACAGCCGGTTTCGAGCCCCTGCCCTGCCCGGTGTGCGGAGGGCCGTTGAAGCCCGATGTCGTCTTCTTCGGGGAGTCGGTGCCCAAACCACGTGCCCAGGCGGCCACCCTGGCCGTCGATGAGGCCGGTGGGCTGGTAGCCGTTGGAACCTCGTTGGCGGTGATGAGCGGCCTGCGGCTGGTACGTGCCGCCGCTCGGGATGGCAAGCCCGTGGTCATCGTCACGGACGGGCCGACCCGTGCTGACGCGCTGGCGGACTACCGATCGGTGAGCCGGGCCTCGGCGTTCCTGAGCGCCTGGGCTGCGGCGATCACAGGTGCACCGGGGCGTGCCAAGACGGCGTTCACGCTATAGCCTGGGTGCATGGTCAACTACGCCCGTGCTGAACGATTGGCCCTGGCGGCTGCGCTGCGCCGTACGGGACCCGACGCCCCGACTCTGTGTGAGGGTTGGGATGCCTCGGATCTGGCGGTGCACCTGGTGGTCCGCGACCGCTATCCCAGCGCATTGCCCGGCAACGCCGCACCGGAACTTGCCGCGCGGGTGCCGCTGCTGGAACGCCGTGCAGCCGCCCGCGAGGCCGAGCTCAAGGCGCTGCCCTGGGATCAGCTGGTGGGGATGGTCGCCGCCGGTCCGAAACGCCGCAGCCTCGCGGCCTGGGGCCCTGTCGATCGCCTGATGAACACCGCGGAGTACTTCGTCCACCACGAGGACATCCGCCGGGCCGCGGACGAATGGGTGCCCCGGGCGCTACCCGCCGATGAGGAGGAACAGCTGGGGCGGATGGTCGGCCTGCTGCGCCGCCGGATGGTCGGCAAGCCGGGTTATGCCGAGGTCGAGGGTCCCAACAGCGAACTGCTGCTGTACTACTTCGGCCGGCAGTCGGTCGCCCTGGTCAAACCGGTCAAGGCCTAGCCGTATTTCCCCGCTGGGTTGTTTCGCCGAGGCCGTGGCCCCGGTGGTTGGGCCATCCGGCTACCCGAGTTTCCTGCGCTCCCAGCGGTTGGGATGACGGACCCGCAGACTCGACATTCCCAGTGAACCGGTGACGACGATGGCAGGCTGTCCAGGTTCTGGCTGCCGGTTCACCGTGCTCTTTTTCGAGCCCCAGCTCTTGGCGACGGCATCGACGTCGACGCCCCAGCCCTCGGGCACCACGATGACGCCAGTGCCCGCTGCGCCCTCGACCTCGATGTCGATGCGGCCCAGCGTGTTGCGGACCCGGGTGAAGTCCAGGTGCACCGTTGAGGCGCTGAGTTTGATGCGCATGAAGGGGACCGTCTTCCAGTCGCCCGTGAGCTCTTGGTCGTTCCAACCCGCGTTCAGAACCAGCGGGTCCGCGGCGGAGTAGCCGGGGGCTCCGGCCTGGCCGGGCATTGGGACCTGCCCGGGAATCCGCTGGGCGGGGATGGAGGGTTGGAGCTGTTGTCCGGCGACCTGTGCTGAGGGCGGTGGGGTGGGCAGATCGGCGACGATCGGATCGAGCTCCAGATATGTCCGCGCTGCGTCCGCGGCTTCGATCCTCTCCTCGAGTTCATCGGTGGTGATACGTCCCTGGCCGGCGGCCTCGCGCAGGGTTTCGATCACCGCATCGCGTTCGGCATAGCCGATGCGCAGCCTGCGGGGATCGCGGGAAACGGGCGGTTCCGGGTTCGAGGACATGGTCCCATTGTGCCGTGTCCGACCCGTGTCAGCCCAGCCCGGTAGCCTAGTACCGTGTCCACAGCTCTTTACCGCAGATACCGTCCCGAAACCTTCGAAGAGGTCATCGGGCAGGAACACGTGACCCGTCCGCTGCAGATGGCCCTGGCCAACGGGCGCGTCAATCACGCGTACCTGTTCTCCGGCCCGCGCGGCTGTGGCAAGACGACGTCCGCGCGCATCCTGGCCCGCTGTCTCAACTGTGCCAAGGGCCCTGCGCCCACCCCGTGTGGGGAATGCGCCAGCTGCCGCGACCTGGCCACCGGCGGCCCCGGTTCGCTGGACGTGGTGGAGATCGACGCGGCCAGCCACAACGGCGTCGACGATGCCCGCGACCTACGCGAACGCGCGGTCTACGCGCCGGCCCGCGACCGCTACAAGGTGTTCATCCTCGACGAGGCGCACATGGTCACTCCCCAGGGTTTCAACGCCCTGCTGAAACTGGTGGAGGAACCCCCAGCGCATGTGAAGTTCATCTTCGCGACCACCGAACCCGAAAAGGTCATCGGCACCATTCGCTCGCGCACCCACCACTACCCCTTCCGGCTGGTCCCGCCGGAGATCATGGCGAACTATCTGGGTGAGCTCTGCGCACGGGAGAACGTCCCGGTTGGCAAGGGCGTGCTGCCCCTGGTGGTGCGCGCCGGCGGCGGTTCGGTGCGCGACTCGCTGTCCGTGCTCGACCAGCTGATGGCCGGCTCCGGTCCAGACGGGATCGACTATCACACGGCGGTGGCCCTGCTGGGCTATACGCCGGAATCCCTGTTGGGCGACATCGTGGACGCCTTCGCCGCAGGCGATGGAGCCGCCGTGTTCAGGGTCATCGACCGGGTGGTGGAATCCGGGCAGGACCCGCGCCGGTTCGTCGAAGACCTGCTGGAGCGCTTCCGCGACCTCATCGTGCTGGCCACGGCTCCCGATCAGGCGACGGCGATGCTGCCGGATGCGCCGGCGGATCGCTTGGAGCGCCTGGTAGCCCAAGCCCAGGCCTATGGGATGGCCGAACTCTCACGGGCCGCGGACCTGCTCAACGTGGGCCTGTCGGAGATGACGGGGGCGACCAGCCCACGGCTGCAACTCGAACTCATGTGCGCACGCGTGCTGTTGCCCGGCGGTGAGAAGACGCGCGGGGCCCTGCTGTCGCGCCTGGACCGGATGGAACGGCGCATCGGCATGGGCGCGGCCGGAAACGTGCCGGGCGCCGCAACCGGTGTGCCGGGCGGTGCGGCGGCTGGCGTGCCCGGCGGCGCTGCGGTGGCCGGTGGCTCCTCGATGACCGGTGGGACCGGGTCCGCACAGCAAGCGGGACGGGCCCAGCCGGCACAGCAGGCGGCGCAGAGCGGACCGGCGCAGAACGGCCCGGTCCAGTCCGATCAGGCACGGCCGCGCGGTGCGCAGGGCGGAGTAGCCGGTCCGGCTCCCTCACACGAGGGCCGGCACTACGATTCGCTGGACGACATCGCCGACTTCGCCGCCATGGCGCAGTCCTTCGCGACCGAGGACCTCGGCGGGTCCGCGCCGGCTCCGGCACCGGAGCAGGGCCGGCCGCAGGAACAGGGCCCGGCCAAAACGGCACAGGCACCGGCAGGACGTGCACCCGGACAACAAGAGGCGCAGCCGGGCCGGCAGCCCGCGCAATCCCGACCGCAGGAACGAGGCGAGCAGCGGGACTCCACCCGCCAGTCCCTGCACCAGTCCGAAGGGCGTGCTGCGCAGCAGCCTCCGTACCAGCGTTCGGCGCCGCAGCCAGGGCAGCAGCCCACACAGCAGGCTGCCCAGCAGGAGCCGCAGCGGCAGCCAGAACCGCCGCGGGTGGACCCCTCGCATCCGCAGGGATCGGCGCCCACCGCCGCACCGGCTGGACGGCCGGCAGCGCCCGCCGCGCCTGCAGCAGAAGCCGCAGTATCCACAGCGTCGGCTGCACCCGCACAAGCAGCTGCGCCCGGCATTCCCGGTGGCAATGAGATCGACGCGATCCGGCGCAACTGGCCCAATATCCTGGACGCCCTGGGTCGGCGCAGCCGTCTGGCCCGCGCGATCCTGAGCAGTAACGCCGTGCCCTTGGCCGTCGCATCCGGAACCCTGCAGCTGGGCTTCAACAATGAGGGATCGGCCCACAGCTTCGATCGCAACGGCAATGACCAGCGACTGGCGGAGGCCATCTTCGACGAACTGGGCATGAGGGTGAGCGTAGCCGTCGGCCAGGTGGGCATCGACCTCGACGCACAGCGTGCGCAGGCCTCCGCCGGCGGGCAGAACACCGGCTCCGGTGCGGGCCAGAACCGGCCGCGCGGTGGGCAGGAATTCGGCCCCGGCGCGGGCTTCGCGGGCCGGGCGGGGGAATCCGCACCCGGCAGCGCGCCCACGGCAGGCCAGCATCGGCCCAGCCAGGACGAGATCGATGCGGTCGTCGGGCCGCGCGCCATGGACCGTGAACCCGTCGACCACGAGAAGTTCTGGCAGACCCCACCCCAGGATGGGCCCTGGGCTCCCGCCTCCGGTCCCGGCACAGTGGACCCGAGTCCA
Organism: Brevibacterium sp. 91QC2O2; assembly: GCF_024580695.1. Lineage (NCBI taxonomy): Bacteria > Bacillati > Actinomycetota > Actinomycetes > Micrococcales > Brevibacteriaceae > Brevibacterium > Brevibacterium sp. 91QC2O2. Next base: position 7,542 of record NZ_JANIJY010000013.1, read on the forward strand.
GCCCCCGCCGGCCGGCGGGATCAGCGGCCCCAGCAGCCCGGCGGACCGCAGGCGCCACAGCGCGAAGAGCGGCAGCCCGGACCACACCGTGCCGAGCCCGAGGGCTCCGATCAGGAGGCGGACCCAGCCGGGCCGGCCAGCACGCCTGCGGGACCGGGAAGCCGGGCGGAGGTACAGCCCGTAACTGCCCCCTTCGCCGATGACTTCGAGGTTTTCGGCGAGGTCGAGGACACCCCGGTCGGAACTTTCAACGAGCCGACCACCGAGCCCTCCAACGAGCCGACTGCAGGCACCTTCGACGAGCCCCAGACCTCGGCCGGTTCCGGAGCAGTCGACGTGCCGGCTCTGGTAGTGCCACCGCCGGCGGACGTGGACTTCGAACCGTGGGATGAAGACTATGCGGACGCGGCCTATCCGGATGCTCCCGCGGGCGAACCTGCCAACGAACGGCCTGCGGAGACCCCCGGAGACCAGAGCGCGCCTGCAGCGTCGGCAGTTCCCCCGGCGGACGATCTGGACTTCCTGGGCGCATATGCCGACACCTCGATCAGCTTCACGGGGTATCAGCCGGATGGGGGCACGGCCGGGTGGGACCGGGCCGACAACGGTTTCGCGACCGGGCCGGGCACAGGCCCCGGGGCCGGCGGCGGCCGGGGGAATACCCAGGGCACAGGTGGCGCTTACCCCCAGGGGACTCCTGCGGGCGACCTTCCGGGACAAGCGGAGGATGAGTCCGAATACGGCCGCGACAACGGTTCAGGTGCCGCAGGGTTCGCCCACGGCCGGGGACCGGGGCCGGGCAGCTCGTACGCCTATCGGCACGATCATGCGGGCTCCGGGGGGCCCGGGCAGCAAAACGCGAATCCATTCGCAGACCTCGCCGCCCGGCACGCCAAGGGCAAGCGCTCCGGTGGGCAGCAGGGCGGCTCGCAGGGTCAGTACCCGGGCGACCCCGGCTACACGGGGGACTCCGGATATCCGGGTACCCCCGTGGGGCCGGGCCCCGGCCAGGAGGCACCCGGCGCGGGCTACATCAGCCCCGACGAGGAATATATGAACGTCGACCCGGAGAACGACCTGGACATCAGCGAGACCGGGGAATTCGGGGTCCCGGTGGTTGAACGGCTGCTGGGCGGAGTGGTGATTGAGGAGATTAGAGAATGAGCATGGCGTACGAGGGTGCGCTGGCGGACCTGGTCGAGGAATTCGGCAAGCTGCCGGGGATCGGGCCCAAGTCCGCCCAGCGCCTGGCCTTCCACATCCTGCAGAGCGATTCGGCCGAGGTCGCAGCCCTGGCCCACGCGCTGACTGCGGTGAAGCAGCGGGTCAGTTTCTGCACCATCTGCGGCAATGTGGCCGAAGGGGACACCTGCCTGATCTGTCAGGATCCCCGTCGCGATCAGACCATGATCTGCATCGTGGAGGAGTCCAAGGACGTCGTGGCCCTGGAACGCACCCGCGAATACCGGGGCCTGTACCACGTGCTCGGCGGGTCGATCGATCCGATGCGCGGCAAGGGCCCCGATGATCTGCGGATCAAGGAACTGCTGCCGCGCCTGTCCGACGGCACCGTCACCGAATGCGTGATCGCCACCGATCCGAACCTCGAGGGCGAGGCCACCGCCACCTACCTGATCCGGCTCCTGGGCACGCTGGGCATCAAGGTGTCCAAGCTGGCCAGCGGCCTGCCGGTGGGCGGCGATCTGGAATACGCCGACGAGGTCACCCTGGGTCGGGCGCTGCAGGGCCGGACCGCGGTCGGCTGAGCCGGAGGGCCGCGCCGCCTGCGGGCGGTAGTGCCAGCCGCGCCGTCGGCGGTACCGCCGGCTGCCGATCCCGTCTCGCGGCCACCCGGCAGGAAAATTTCCTGCCGCGGTTCGAGGCGCGGACGGCCACCTCGGCCCCGGCGGGGTGCCCTCATACAATGGACGATGGAATGGACCACGGAGCCATTCCGCACGGGTCCGGGTCCTCACCCCCGGTTCCCCGCTCCCACCTAGGAAAGTGAACGCATGAGCCTAGTCGTTCAGAAGTTCGGCGGATCGTCGGTGGCGGATGCTGCCAGCATCAAGCGCGTCGCCCAGCGCATCGTCGAATACCGCAAGGCCGGGCACGAGGTCGTCGTGGTGGTATCCGCAATGGGTGACACAACCGACGATCTGATCGATCTGGCCCAGCAGGTTTCCCCCATGCCGCCTGCCCGCGAACTGGACATGTTGCTGACCGCCGGTGAGCGCATCTCGATGGCTGTGCTGGCCATGGCGATCGCCAATCTGGGCTTCAACGCGAAGTCCTTCACCGGTTCGCAGGCCGGCATGATCACCGACGAGTCCTTCGGCCGCGCCCGCATCATCGACGTCACCCCCGGACGCATCCGTTCGGCCCTGGACACGGGCAATATCGCGATCGTGGCGGGCTTCCAGGGCGTGTCCCAGACGACGAAGAACATCACCACCCTGGGCCGCGGTGGTTCGGACACGACCGCAGTCGCCCTCGCAGCGGCGCTGAACGCCGATGTGTGTGAGATCTACACGGACGTCGACGGCGTGTTCACCGCCGACCCGCGGATCGTACCGGCGGCCAGCCGGATCGAGACGATCACCTTCGAGGAGATGCTGGAGATGGCGGCCTCGGGCGCAAAGGTGCTGCACCTGCGCGCGGTCGAATACGCCCGCCGCTACAATGTGCCGATCCACTGCCGCTCCAGCTTCTCGCACAACCAGGGAACCTGGGTGACAGACGATCCGATCCCGGCGGAATTCCGTCCCCGCCGCAAACCGGGCGCACTCACCCCGGAAGGTACCGACACAGAAGAAACGGACACCACTATGGAACAGGCAATCATCTCCGGCGTCGCGCACGACCGCTCCGAAGCCAAGCTGACCATCGTCGGCGTCCCGGACATTCCCGGCAAGGCCGCGCAGATCTTCACGATCATGGCCAAGACCGAAATCAACATCGACATGATCGTGCAGAACATCTCCACCCGCGACCCGGGCCGCACGGACATCTCCTTCACCCTGCCCGCCTCCGACGGAGCCAAGGCGACGAGGGCCCTGGAGGACGCGAAGTCCGAAATCGGCTTCGACCATATGCGCTACGACGATCAGATCGGCAAGCTGTCGGTGATCGGCGCGGGCATGCGCAGCCACCCCGGTGTCACCGCCAAGCTGTTCGAGGCGCTGTCGGACGCCCACATCAACATCGACATGATCTCGACCTCGGAGATCCGCATCTCCGTGGTCACCCGCGCGGACCTGCTGGACGAAGCGGTGCGCGTGGCCCATTCCGCCTACGGTCTTGATGCCGAAGAGGTCGAAGCGATCGTATACGGAGGTACCGGACGATGAGCTCACTGAAGATCGGCGTCGTCGGCGCCACCGGCCAGGTGGGTGCCGTGATGCGCACCCTGCTGGCGAACGATCCCGGATTCGACATCGAGCAGATCCGCTTCTTCGCCTCGGCCCGTTCGGCCGGCAAGCAGCTGGACTTCAAGGGCACCCCGATCACGGTCGAGGACGCGGCCACCGCGGACCCGAGCGGGCTGGACGTGGCCCTGTTCTCCGCCGGCGGAGCCACCTCGAAGGCGCAGGCCCCGCGCTTCGCCGCGGCCGGCGTGACCGTGGTCGACAACTCCAGCGCCTGGCGCCAGGACCCGGAGGTCCCTCTGGTCGTCAGCGAGGTCAACCCGGGCGCTCTGGACGACATCCCCAAGGGGATCGTCGCCAACCCGAACTGCACGACCATGGCGGCCATGCCGGTGATGGCGGCCCTGCACCGGGAAGCCGGGTTGAACAGGCTGATGGTCAGCACCTACCAGGCCGTTTCCGGTTCCGGACTGGCCGGTGTGGACGAACTGTACGGCCAGCTGGAAGCCGGACTGCCCGATGCCCGCGGCCTGGTGCACGACGGTGGAGCCGTCACGCTGCCCGCCCCGCAGGTCTACGTCGAGCCGATCGCGTTCAACGTCCTGGCCTTCGCCGGCAATCTGGTCGACGACGGCCTGAATGAGACGGACGAGGAGAAGAAGCTGCGCAATGAGAGCCGGAAGATCCTGGGGATCCCGGAGCTGCGCGTGGCCGGCACCTGCGTGCGGGTACCCGTGTTCACCGGCCACGCACTGTCCGTCCATGCGGAATTCGACCGGGACATCACCCCGGAGAGGGCCCGCGAGGTCCTGGCCCAGGCGCCCGGCGTGGTGCTCGACGAGGTCCCCACTCCGCTCAAGGCCGCCGGTGCGGACCCCAGCTTCGTGGGCCGGATCCGCCAGGACCAGTCGGCCGAGGGCAAGAAGGGCCTGGTGCTCTTCATCGCCAATGACAATCTGCGCAAGGGCGCGGCGCTGAACACCGTGCAGATCGCGGCCCTGCTGGCCCAGCGCTGACGGGATCCGCATTCCGGACTTCAGGGGCCCGCTAAATGATGATCGTGCCTCCACGGCGGCCTCGATCATCATTTAGCGGGCCTCTATTTTATGGTCGATCACGGTATGCGCGGATGTGCATATTTTGATTAGTGCATATGCACCTACATGAGTACGGTGGAACCAACGTCGAACGACGGCCCGCCACCATGCGCAGTGAATGCGCGCGGTGGCGGGCCGTCTGCATTCAGCCGGACCCATAAGCCGGCAGACATATGAGAAAGCAGGTTCCATGAAGGCCTCATCCAGTGCATCCATCCGACTGCGCAAACCAGCCCGGTTCGCGGCCATCGGAGCCCTCAGTGCATCCGCTCTGCTCTTGGCGGCCTGCGGTTCCGCCCAGGCGGGCTCCGCGTCCGGCGGTTCGGCGGACTCCGGGAAGCTCACGGTCGTGACCTCGACGAACGTCTATGCGGACATCGTGAAGAACGTCGCGGGCGACGATGCCGACATCACGGCCGTCATCGACGATCCGAACAAGGATCCGCACGACTACGAGGCGACCAGCGCCGACCAGCTCAAGGTGTCCAAGGCCGACCTGGTGGTTGAGAATGGCGGTGGCTACGACGCGTTCATGACCTCCATGATCAAGGCCGCGAACGTCGACCCGATCGTGGTGGACGCCGTTTCGGTCTCCGGCCTGCCGGGCTCCGACGGCGTGGGCAATGAGGGCCACGACCACGGTGACGAGGGCCATGATGAGGAGGCCCACGAGCACGGCGACGAGCACGGCGAGGAAGGCCACGAGCACGGCGAGTTCAACGAGCACGTCTGGTACTCGGTGCCGACAATGGTGAAGGTGACCGACGCGGTGGCCAAGGCGCTGGGGGAGAAATCCCCGGACAACGCCGCTGCCTTCACCAAGAACGCCGATGCCTACAAGTCCAAGCTGCAGGGGCTGGAGGACAAGGCGGCCACGGTCAAGAAGGACCACAACGGTGCCAAGGCCGCCGCCACCGAACCCGTGCCGCTGTGGCTGTTCGGTGATATGGGCCTGCACAACGCCACGAGCGAGGACTTCCTCGAAGCCGTCGAAGAGGGCGACGACGTGCCGCCGCTGGTGCTCAAGTCGGCTCAGGACCAGATCTCGAAGAAGCAGGTCAAACTGCTGGCCTACAACACACAGGCCTCCAACTCCCAGGCCGACGCTCTCAAGGACTCCGCCGAGAAGTCGAACGTGCCCGTCGTCGACCTGCGTGAAACGATGCCGGCCGACACAGATTACGTGACCTGGATGGGCGGCAACATCGACGCCATCGACAAGGCCCTGGGCTGATCCGCCACGTCCACTGGGACTACGTCCGTGACAACGCTTGGGTACAGTGATCAGGTGAGTGGAAACCAACCCCCTATTCTGCAACTGCACGACGCGCAACTGCGCTTCGGCGAACGCGTCCTGTGGCACGGCCTGAACATCGACGTCCACCCGGGGGAGTTCATCGCGATCCTGGGCCCCAACGGTTCGGGCAAGACCTCGCTGCTGAAGACCCTGCTGGGCCAGTACAGGCTGCATTCGGGCACCGTCGAATTGAACGGACACGAAGTCCATCGCGGGGATCCGGACGTGGGCTATGTGCCCCAGCAGCGGGGAGTCGACCGGGATACCCCGATGCGCGCCCGCGACCTGGTGGGTATGGGCATCGACGGACACCGCTGGGGCACCGGCTGGCCCAGCCGCTCCAAGCGCCGCCAGGTGGACGAACTGCTGGTGGCCGTGGGTGCCCAGGACTATGCGAACGAACCGGTGGGCACACTGTCCGGCGGGGAACTACAGCGTCTGCGCCTGGCCCAGGCGCTGGCCAGCGATCCGAAGATCCTGCTGTGCGATGAGCCGCTGCTCAGCCTCGACATCCCACATCAGCGCCTGGTCGCCCACCTGCTGAACGAACAGCGCAGGCAGCGGGGGACCTCGGTCCTGTTCGTCACGCACGAGATCAACCCGATCCTGCCCTATGTCGACCGCGTGCTTTACATCGCCGGCGGCCACTTCCTGGTCGGAAAACCGGAGGACGTCATCACCACAGAAGCACTGTCGGACCTGTTCCAATCACCCGTCGAGGTCGTGCGCGCGGCCGGGCGGCTCATCATCGTCGGCGGCGAGGACGGGGCACCCGCCGGCGGGGCCGCGGTGGCCGCCGGGACCTCGGCCACGGCCACCGGCACGGGTGGTGCGCGATGATCGACTTCCTATCCACCTTCTTCGCCTCCTTCACCTTCGACGACTACGGCGAACTGGTCCACCTGCTGCGCAACTCGCTGTTCGCCGCCGCCCTGCTGGGGATCGTGGGCGGACTGGTCAGCGTCTTCGTGGTCACCCGCGATATCGCCTTCGCAGTCCACGGCATCTCGGAACTGTCCTTCGCCGGCGCCTCCTTCGCCCTGCTGGTGGGCGCCGATGTGGTCTACGGCTCCATGGTCGGCTCGATGCTGGCGGCCCTGCTGATCGGCGTGCTGGGCGTGCGTTCCTCGGAGAAGAACTCGATCGTCGGTGTGCTCATGCCCTTCGGCCTGGGCCTGGGCATCCTGTTCCTGGCCCTCTACGATGGCCGCGCGGCGAACAAGTTCGGCCTGCTGACCGGGCAGATCGTGGCGATCACCCCGGATCAGGTGCGGGTCCTGGTGATCTGCGCGGTCATCGTGCTGGTGGTCCTGCTGGTCATCTGGCGCCCGCTCATGTTCTCCTCGATCGACCCGCAGATCGCCCGCGCCAAGGGCGTGCCGGTGGGGGCCCTGACGATCGTCTTCATGCTGGTGTTGGGCCTGGCCGTGGCGCTCAGCGTCCAGGTGGTGGGTGTGCTGCTGGTGCTCGCACTACTCATCACGCCTGCCGCCGCCGCCACCCAGGTGTCGGCCAATCCTGTGGTGGTGCCACTGCTGTCGATGGCCTTCGCCCTGGTCTCCAGCGTGGGTGGAATCCTGATCGCCCTGGGCGCGCCCAGCGTGCCGATCAGCCCCTTCGTCACGACGATCAGCTTCCTGATCTACCTGGTGTGCCGGTCGATCGGCGCCGTACGGATGCGCCGCCACACCCGCAAACTGACGGGCCGCCAGGCCGACCTGGACCGCCACCCCTCCCTGGCCGGCTGAACGGAGGCCCGAGCGCGGTCGGGTGTTCCTGAGGGCTGACCCCACCCGCCCCCGCTCCTTCGTCGGGGTCGCGAACGTAGGGCGGTGTCACAAAAGGCAGGCTTTTCGCCGGGTTAGGCGGAAGTTCATGACACCTATCGGCCGTTCGTGCCCGATGCGGCACTCGCAGGAACGCTCAGACACTGTCGAAAGTCCTACCCGACGCTCAACCCACCCAGGTCACCAGTTCGTCGAGCCCCTGCCGCGCGGTCCGGTAGCCGTTGACCGGGGCCTCGGAGTCGGGGAAGCCCAGGGCCACCGCGCACACCACCAGGCGATCGTCGTCGAGTCCCAACTCCCGGCGGATCACATCGGAGTAGCCGGCCGGAGCAGCCTGGGGCACGCCGGCCACGCCGCGCGCCTGGGCCGCCAGCAGGAGCGACTGCAGGAACAGCCCGCAGTCCAACACCCCATAGGTGCCCAGCGTTGCGGTGGTCGTCAGGATCGCCACCGTGGGGGCTGCGAAGAAGTCGAAGTTCTTCAGCATTTCGCGCCCCGAGGCCTCCCGGTCACCCTTGCGCACGCCCACCGCATCGTAGAGCTGCCAGCCGGAAGGACGCCGGCGCTCGCGGTAGACGCCCTCGAAGGACGTGGGGAAGGGGATGTCGGGAGTCTCCGGCAGGCCCTTGGCCAGCCGTTGCCGGGCGGCGGTGGACACCGCACCGCGCAGTTCCCCGGCCGCGGCCCCTTCGAGCACGTGCAGGTGCCAGGGCTGGGTATTGCACCACGATGGCGCATGCGAGGCGGAGGCGATGATCTGGGAGATCGTCTCGTGGGGGACCGGTTCGGGGAGGAACGCCCGGCAGCTGAAACGTTCCGTCAACAGCCGGTCGAGCACCTGGGCGGCATGGTCCCGGACGGCATCTTGCGCGGTGTCGTCCCCGGTGTCGTCGGCAGCCGTGCGGGGGAGGGGATTTAAGGTGCTGTGCTCCATTGCGGTCATGGACCCAAGTCTCATCGACAGCCCGCACAACCGCAATCCGACCTCGGATGGCGGGCGTTTTCGAACATGGGCAGAGGGAATGCGCCAGGACCCCGGCCGGCGGGTGAAGGCTTGAGAGCCGCAGAGCGCGGGCCGAATCCCGTGGGAATGATTCAGCGCCTTCGAATCCCGCCCGGGTACACTCCCGACGGTGAGCACAACCCGAAATCTGCTGGCCGCCGCCGGCACCCTGGCCCTGACCGGCACCGCCGTGGCCGGCTGGTCCCTGTTCGTCGAACCGAACTGGTTCCGCATCCGTCGCTATGAACTCCCCCTGCTGCCGGCCGGGTTCACCGGCACAGACGGCACCGGCACAGTCCGCATTCTGCACATCTCCGATCAGCACCAGACCACCTGGCAGCATTGGAAGCCCCGCTGGATCCTGGGCCTGGCCGATGAGCTCGACCCGCACCTGGTGGTCAATACGGGTGACAACTTCGGCGGCCAGACCCTGGACATGGTGCTGGACTCCCACGCCCGTCTATTGGAGCGCCCCGGCGCCTTCGTGCTGGGGTCCAACGATTACTTCGCCCCGCACTTCAAGAATCCGCTGAAGTATCTGGACGGTCCCTCGAACAAGCGGTCGAAGTATCCGGCTGTGCCCGATCTGCCCGTTGAGGCCTTCGTCGGCGCCTATCGGGACGCGGGCTGGAACCGGCTGGACAATGCCGCAGCCCTGGTCATGGCGAACGGGGCGCGGATCGCCATGTCCGGCCTGGGCGACGCCCACATCGCCCTGGATGCCGACCACGCGCCGGCCTTCGCCCCGGACGCCGATGTCCGCATCGGCGTCACCCATGCCCCCTATCAGCGCGCCCTGGCGAAGCTCTCGGCCGTTGGCTCCCAGCTGATCCTGGCCGGGCACACCCACGGCGGCCAGGTCTGCATCCCCTTCTGGGGGGCGCCCGCGACCAACTGCGATCAGCCGCGCGATCGGGCCCGCGGCCTGTTCCGCTGCCTGGACAGCTGGGTGGAGGTATCGGGGGGAACCGGGGTCTCCGCACTGACCCCGGTGCGCTTCGCCTGCCGGCCCGAGGCCTCGCTCATCACCCTGACCACCGCGGGCTGATGCTCGGGGTCGGCCCGCGACGCGCCAGCCCGCGGCGGTCAGGCGGGTCAGGCCGCGGCACCAGGCGTGCCGGCCCGCGGCCGGGGCACCGGCCGTTTGCCGTTCGCGAACCTGGGTGTGGGCTGCGCACGGGCTCCACGCTGGTTTTTCCGGACTTCGCTAGACTTGCGCCATGGCTTCTTCTGTGTCTGACACCAAAAAGGGTGGGATCCGCGCATTCATGCAGTTCCTGGCCGTCTCGGTGATCGCCGGCGTCGTGTCCGCCGGCCTCGCCATCCCCGTCGTGGGGGTGGGCACCGCCGGTGCCCAGGCCGGGGTGGACGTGTTCAACGCCCTGCCCAGCGAACTGGACCCCCGCCCGCTGGCGGAGAAGTCCACGATCCAGGCGGCTGACGGCTCCACGATCGCGCAGTTCTACTGGAAGAACCGCGAAGAGGTGCCACTGGACAAGATCTCCAAGCCCATGCAGGACGCAACGGTGGCGGTCGAGGACTATCGGTTCTTCGAACACGGCGGCGTCGACCTGCAGGGCATCGGGCGTGCCCTGGTGCACAACCTGGTGTCGACCAATCAGCAGGGTGGTTCGACCCTGACTCAGCAGTATGTGAAGAACGTGCTGACGGAGGATGCGGAGGCCGAATTCGGACCCGATGACCCACGCGTTGCAGAAGCCACCGAGGGTGAGGGCGTGGCCGGCTATGCGCGCAAGCTGCGCGAGGCGAAGCTGGCCATCTCGGTTGAGAAGAAGTTCCCCAAGGAGGACATCCTCAACCGCTATATGAACATCAACAACTACTCCGGTTCCCCGCGCGTCTACGGTGTGGAGGCCGCCGCCTACCGGTACTGGGGCATCGACGCCAAGGACCTGGACGTGGCGCAGGCCGCGACCCTGGCCGGCATCGTGAAGAACCCGTCCCTGTACAACCCGGAGCGCAATCCGGAGGGGACGATCAACCGGCGCAATGTGGTGTTGGGGCTGATGCTTCAGCACGGCAAGATCGACCAGAAGGAACACGATAAGGCCGTCAAGGCCAAGTTGAATCTGAAGCTGCACGAAACTCCCAATGGCTGCACCACCGCCAAACGCGGGATGGGATTCTTCTGTGACTACGTCTCCGAGATCTTCAAGGAGGACCCGGTCTTCGGCAAGACTCCACAGGAACGTGCCACAGTGCTCTCCCGCGGTGGTCTGACGGTCAAGACCTCGATCAACCCGAAGATGCAGAAGGACGCGGTCAAGGCGATTGAAAACCGTGTGCCCACCGGTGACAAGTCCGGTGCCGGCCATACGGTCGTGTCCGTGGAACCGGGGACCGGCAAGGTCCTGGCGATGGCCCAGAACCGCAAGTACACCGCCACCGAGGGTGGGAAGAAGTACACGAAGACGGCCTGGAACTTCAATGTTCCCAAGCAGTACAACGGCATGAGTGGTTTCCAGGTCGGCTCGACTTGGAAACCCTTCGTCTTGAGTGAATGGCTCAAGGAAGGCCATGGCCTGGGCGGTACAGTCAACGCCAACCGGCGTAATTTCCCCGCCGGTTCCTGGAAGTACGAGGGGTGCCGCGGGGCGCAGGCCTCGTGGAACCCGAGGAACGCCGGTGACGGCGAGGCAAGGGCTTCGATGTCGGCTCTGGAAGCGACAAAGCACTCGGTGAATACCGCCTATGCCGCCATGGGCAATCAGCTCAATATGTGTGGCATCCTCAAGACGGCCGAGGACCTGGGCGTCAAGTACGGCAATGGCGATGGGCTGGAGGACGCTCAGAAGCAGTGGGCCATGGTCAATGGCAAGGCCAAGAAGGTCGATACATACCCGGCTATGGGCCCCTCGTCGATTCTGGGCGTGGCGGAAGTCGCCCCGATCGATATGGCCAGCGCTTATGCCGTGTTCGCCTCCGGCGGCACCTACTGCAAGCCCTCGCCGATCGTGTCCATCAAGGACGTCAACGGCAAGAAGGTCGACGCGCCGGACCCCGACTGCCACGAGGCGATGGATCCCCAGGTCGCCAAGTCTGTGGCCTGGGCGCTAACCCAGGGCTTCAGCGGTGGTACCACCCGTGGGCTGGGCATCGGTGTGCCCGCCGGTGCCAAGACCGGTACGACCAACTTCGAGGTCGGTTCGACCTGGCTGTCGGGCTTCACCAAGAAGATCTCTACCTCCGTGTGGACCGGCAACCCGGATGGGGTCAAGGACTGGCGCAAGAACTCTAAGGGCAGTGTGACCGGCCAGATCTTCGGTGCGACGATCTCCGGTAAGACGTGGAAGTCGTATATGAGCAAGGCGGTCAAACACACGTCCGGCAATACCGGTTTCTCCCGCGGAGACATCAGCGCATCGTCCGGGAACGGTGGTGCCAATAATTCCTCCGGCCAGGATGACGAGGACACAGACGACCAGCAGAACGAAGACGATTCCGATCAGGACAAGCCGGACGACAAGGCCAAGCAGGACGACGACAAGTCCGATCAGAAGGACAAGGACAAGAAGCCCGAGGGCGGCTACGGCCTGGGCGGCAACTGACAGCCGTTCGGCGGTCCTTGCCGGGGGGTGGAGTCGCCCAGCAGGTGGCCTCCGATTCCGTGTCCGATGCGTGGTCTAGGATATCGGGTGTAGGCGTCTGGCCCCTGGCCTTGGACGCCGCCAGCACAGCCGGTGCCGCCGTGTGGCCGCCCGCCGACAACGCGAAGGAGAGCCCATGCAGAAGTGGGAGTACGTCACCGTCCCCCTGATGATCCATGCGACCAAGCAGATCCTGGACACCTGGGGCGACGAGGGCTATGAACTGGTCACCGTCATCCCCGGCCCGGACGGCAATGGCCTGGTCGCCTACCTCAAGCGGCCCAAAGAGGCCTGAGCCGGTCCGGTCGTAACTCCGGTCCTGCAGCGGCCCCCGGCCGCGGCCTCGGTCCCGCACCCACAGCCAACCAACCCTAGGAGAATCCCATGAGCCTGGTCGAAGGACGTCTCAAAGCCCTTGACATCACCCTGCCGGAAGTCGCCGCACCCGCCGGCGTCTACGTTCCCGCCAAGCGCGTGGACACGATGGTCTACACCTCCGGCCAGCTGCCCTTCGCAGACGGCAAGCTGCTGCACCCGGGCGTGCTCGGAGCCGATGTGACGGTGGAACAGGGCTACGAGGCCGCCCGCCAGTGCGCGCTGAACGCCCTGGCCGCCCTGAAGTCCGTGATCGGCGACTTCGACCGGATCGAGGACATCGTCAAGGTCACCGGCTTCGTCGCCAGCGCTCCCGGTTTCACCGAACAGCCCGCCGTCATCAACGGTGCCTCGGAGATCATCGGCGAACTGTTCGGCAAACCCGCCGGCGACCACGCGCGTTCGGCCGTGGGCGTGGCCGCCCTGCCGTTGGGCTCCTGTGTCGAGGTCGAGATCCAGGCGCGTTTCCGTATGTCGGCGACGCGCTGAACCGTTCGCGGTCCACACTGAGGCGCTGAGGCGACCATGCCGGCCCGGGAGTTCCCGATCTCCACCGAACTACGACAGGTGGTCGATCTGTTCTCCCGGGCCGGCGCGCGTCCGCACCCCGACACCCCCAAGCCCTATGCCGGCGCCGTGCTGCTGCGCGACACCCCGGATGGGCTCGAGGTCTTCGTGACTCGGACGCAGACCGACCCCGGTATCGCCGATCCGGGGCGCTGGTCCTTCCCCGTCGCCCCCACCAGGGCAGGCGACGCCGTGCGCGCGCCCCTGTCCGCTTGGAACGCCGCCGACTGTGCGCGCGCCCTGCGGGTGGACAACCAGGCCAGAGCACTGAGCTACTTCACCGCGGCGGCCCGCGTCCTGCTCATGCGCATGGGCGTTCTGTTGGCGGCCCTGCCCAGTGGCCGCCTGGCGACCGCGGAGGACTTCCCCTGGTTGGAACGGGGCCGGACGGCAGTGGAGGACCGCAGGCAGAAGTTCATCGGCCTGCTGCGCAGCCAGTCGATGACACTGCGGCTGGACATGCTGCACCCCTGGCTGCGCTGGGTCAACACCGAATGGCAGTTGCGGCGGATGGACACCGTCTACTTCACCCTGGCCCTGCCCCATGGCCAGCGCGTCCGCTTCCGACCCGTGGGCGATGCGTGGGGCGGGTGGCTGTCCCCGGCCGAGGTCCTGGCCCGGGCAGATGCCGCCGCCCAGGAGGCCGGCGCCGGACCCAACGAGTTCATCTCCCTGCCGACCCGACTGATCTGCGAATCCCTGTTGGACACCCGAACAGTGGGATCGGCGATGCTGCGCGTGCGCGATCTGACTCCGGTGCGACCCGGGCTGGTGCACCGCGGCAGCGAGTGGCTCATCACTCTGGACCCGCCGGCCGACCCCAGCGACCGCGGGGCACTGCGCTCCTTCGAGCCGGTTGACCCCACCGGTACGGGAGCCGAGGAGGACGATGACGCCGCGACCCTGACCGGCGGCGATGAGTTCGACGAGGAGGAGCCCTTCGCCGACGATGAGGCCGCGGAACTGGAGGCCGAGGCCGACGACGCGGACCGTGCCAACTCGCAGACCTCCGAGGACTGATATCCCGGACCGCTCAGGTCACCTGGCGTAGTCTGGGACACATGCGGATCACTGCCGATAACCCCACGCCGATGACCCTGGACGGCACCAATACCTACGTCCTGTTCGCAGACGACGACGCCTCGGCGCTGTTGATCGACCCGGGACCGGAACTACCGGCGCACAGGGACGCCTTCCTGGCCGCGATCGGCGGGCGCAAGCTGGTCGGCATCGTGCTGACCCACCAGCACTGGGACCACTCCGACATGCTGGCCACCATCGACCAATGGGCCCCGGATGTCCCCGTCTACGCGGGGCTGCGGCGTTTCGCCCGGCACACCGCGCCGGTGACCGACGGACAGCAGGTGCGGTTCGGACCCGGTCGCGGCGACACCGTCGAACTCATCGCCACCCCGGGGCACACCGCGGACTCGATCAGCGTGCTGCACGGGGACACTCTGTACTCCGGTGACACCGTGTTGGGCCGCGGAACCACGGTGGTGACTCATCCGGAGGGCTCTCTGGCGGATTATCTGGACAGCCTGGGGTCGCTGCTGGCGATGGCGATCGCCGGCCAGTTCACGGTGATCGAACCGGCCCACGGTCCTACGGTCACGGATCCGGTGGGGTGGCTGGAGTACTACGTGAATCACCGGCAGGAGCGCATCGGTGAGGTCGAGGCGGTCAGGGCCCAGGGCGCGACGAGTGTGCAGGCGATTGCGGACATCGTGTACGCGGAGGTGCCGGACAATGTGCGCCCGGCCGTTGAACAGATCGTGCGCGCTCAGCTGGAGTACCTGGATAGCAGGGCCTGAACGCGTAAACACGCCGTTCCCCCAAGAACCTGCCCCTGTAGTGGGGTGTTCTTGGAGGAACGGCGTGTTTGTTGTGCTGGGTCGCTCAGTGCGCGCGGTTGCGCAGGCGGTCCATGTCGAGGATGACCACGGCGCGGGCCTCCAGACGGATCCAGCCGCGCTGGGCGAAGTCCGCCAGCGCCTTGTTCACGGTTTCACGCGAGGCGCCGACCAGCTGGGCCAGTTCCTCCTGCGTGAGGTCGTGGGCGACCAGGATGCCGTCGGGAGCGGGCTTGTTGAAGCGCTCCGAGAGGTCGATCAGGGCCTTGGCGACACGGCCGGGGACGTCGGAGAACACCAGGTCGCCAACGGTCTCATTGGTCCGGCGCAGGCGCTGGGCCAAGGCCTTGAGCAGGTTCATGCCGGCCTGCGGGCGTTCGGACAGCCAGTTGAGCAGATCCTCGTGCTTGAGGCTGAGCAGTTCGGTCTGGCTGACCGCGGTGGCGGTGGTGGACCGTGGGCCCGGATCGAACAGGGCCAGTTCGCCGACGATTTCGCCGGGCCCCAGCACGGTCAGCAGGTTCTCCCTGCCGTCTGACGATTCGCGCCCCAGCTTCAGCTTGCCGCTGGAGATGATGTAGAGCTCATCGCCGCTGTCACCCTCGTGGAAGAGCACGGTGCCGCGGCGCAGGCTGCGCGGCTTCATGAACTTCAAGAGGGCACTGGTGGATTCGTCGTCAAGACCCGAAAACAGTGCGGCGCTGCGCACTACCTCTATGTCCACGTGGATACCTCCGTTAATAGCTTTCGATCCGCGAGCGCGAAGGATACTACCACGCGCACCGATCCAACGCTCATGATCACTTACTGGTACTAATCTACCCGGTCAGTGCGAACAATCACAGGGTGGGGGTGACTGTTCCGACGACTGCGCGCGGCTGCGGCATCATCGCTGCCCGTGCGCGGCATCGCCGTCGCCCGGCCGTGGCACCGGATGCCCAGGTGGGCGGTACTCCACAGCATCGGTGTCCGGCACCGCGTATCCTTGACGGGTGTTGACGCTCGCTGAAAAATCGGCCAGGAAGTTCTCCCGCGAGACCCCGTTGGGACGCAAGCGCAGGGCCCGGAAGATCAATCGGATCCTGGCGGCCACGTATCCCTATGCCCATGCCGAACTGGATTTTCGCAATCCCTTCGAACTGCTGGTGGCCACCGTGATCTCCGCCCAGACCACGGATGTGCGGGTCAACCAGGTCACCCCGGAGCTGTTCTCCCGCTACCCCGACGCCTTCGCACTGGCGGCTGCCAGGATCGAGGACGTCGAGTCGATCATCCGCCCCACCGGGTTCTACCGGGCCAAGGCGAAGAACATCGTGGCACTGGCGAACAAGCTCGTGACCGACTTCGACGGCGTCGTCCCGGACACGGTGCGGGAGCTGACGACCCTGCCAGGGACGGGCCGCAAAACCGCTTTCGTCGTCATGGGCAATGCCTTCGGCATGCCGGGGCTGACGGTGGACACGCACTTCGGCAGATTGGCCCGCAGGCTGGGCTGGAGCGCGCAGGAGGACCCCGTGAAGGTCGAGGCCGACGTCGCCGAGCTGTTCGAACCACGGGATTGGACGATGCTGTCCCACCGGTTGATCTTCCACGGACGGCGGATCTGCCATTCCCGCAAACCGGCCTGTGGAGCGTGTCCGATCACCGCGCTGTGTCCCAGCTTCGGCATCGGCGAGGTCGACCCGCAGCAGGCGCGGGCCCTTTTGACCTATGAGATGGCGCCGGGGCGCGAGGCCGAGTACGCACGCCTGTGCGCCGAGGCGGGGCAAACCGCGGCCTCCGCACGCGGCGCCGCGAACGGTACCGCGGCCGATTCTTCCGCGCCGGGCGCCTCGGGAACGGGGGAGGCGCAATGAGCCTGCACCTGCCAGACGATCCCCAGCCGGATCCGCTGTTCTCCAGCCTGCGCGGCGTGGCGGGGCGGTCCCTGTCGGGTTCGTGGCTGGCCGCCCGGCCGGCACCGGCCGCCGGCGCCAGGGCCGCCAGCGTGCTCATGCTCTTCGGTCGTGGGACCCAGGCTCCGCGCACACCGGCGGGCCGGGCGGAGCTCGAACGCCTGCACGGCCTGGGCGTGGGGGATGTGGACGTGGTGTTGCTCAAGCGCGCCAGTACGCTGCGCAAGCACGCGGGCCAGGTGGCCTTCCCCGGCGGCGGTCGCGACCCGGAGGACGCCGATGCTGTTGCCGCGGCTCTGCGCGAGGCCTGGGAGGAGACTGGCGTGACGGCCGGCGGGATCAGGGTGGCCGGTTCGTTGGAGCCGGTCTATGTGCCGGTCTCGCGCTTCGAGGTCACGCCGGTGCTGGCCTGGTGGGAGACGCCCATGGACGTGCGGGTGGTGGACCGGGCGGAGTCCCAGGAGGTCTACCGGGTGCCGATCGCGGATCTGGTGGCTCCGGGCAACCGGGGCCGCTATGCGGTGCCGGGCTCGCGTTTCTACACGCCCGCCTTCGACGCCGGGGTGCTGACGGTCTGGGGTTTCACCGCCGGACTGCTGGACTTCGCCCTGGATTCGGCCGGCTGGGCGCGGCCCTATGACAAGCGCCGGGCGATTGAGATGCGCCCCTGATTTTGGTTGACATCGAGATATTTTTGGTGAGGTAGGTCACTTAGGGGTTGCTAAATAAGCCATACCTATTAGATTAAGGAACGTAGATGTTACCTAAATCTATGGGCCCTTGATCGGTAGCTCTACGACAGCACAGAACATGCACTGTTGTGGAGGACCAATGACAACCATCGACGCAACACCGAACACGGCAACACCGAACGCCGCAGCACCGAAAACGGCGACAGCCGGAGAAACGGGCACAGCCGCCCCGGCCTCGGCCACTCCCGGCACCGAGGTCCAGCAACTGGCCGCCTTCGCAGCCAGTGCCGAGCTGGACGACATGAGCCCGCAGGCGCTCGAACAGCTGAAGATCCGGGTGCTCGACACCCTGGGCGTGGCCATCGGCGCACTCGACGCGGAACCGCTCAAGGCGATCCGCGGACTGCTCGGCGATCTCGAAGGGGATCGTGCGACCGCCCCCGCCGCGGCCGGCACCGAGTCCGGCGGCAACCTGGGGAGCCTGCGCTCCACCCTGATCGGCGGGGGATCGGCCAGCCCGGAGCGCGCCGCCTTCTACAATTCCGCACTCAGCCGCTACCTGGACTTCATGGACGCCTATCTGGCGCCCGGGGAGACCAACCACCCCTCCGATAACTTCGGAGCCGTGTTGGCGGCCGCGGAATCCGCCGGGGCCAGTGGGAAGGAACTGCTGACCGCCTTCGCGGTGGCCTACCAGATCCACACCCGCCTGTCCGATGTCGCGCCGGTGCGCGCCCGCGGCTTCGACCACACCACGCAGGGCGCCTTCGCGGCGGCGGCAGCGGCCGGGCGTGCCTTCGGACTGAGTGCCGGACAGATCGCCAATGCCGCAGCGATGGCGGGCACGGCGAACGTGGCCCTGCGGGTCACCCGGACCGGGAACCTGAGCCACTGGAAGGGCCTGGCCTATCCGCACGTGGCCAAGGAGGGAACCTGGTCGGCCATGCTGGCCGGCCGCGGCATCACCGGACCCGAGGAGGTCTTCGAGGGCAATAAGGGGTTCAAGGACTCCGTCGCCGGGGACTTCACGATCGACTGGTCCGCCGAGGACCTGGAATCGGTGGCCAGGACCATCATCAAGAAGCACAATGCTGAGATCCATTCGCAGTCGGCCCTGGACGCCGCTCAGGAGATCCGCCGGATCGACGAGTTCCACCCGGAGCGGATCAAGGCGGTGCGCCTGCAGACCTTCGACGTCGCCCATTCGATCATCGGCGGCGGCGAGGAAGGCTCCAAACAGCTGGTGCGCACCAAGGAGGAGGCGGACCACTCACTGCCCTGGATGCTGGCGGTGGTCCTGCTGGACGGGGAGCTGAACCCGGCCCAGTACGAATCCTGGCGCATCACCGCAGACGACGTGCAGGACCTGATGACCAAGGTGACGATCACCCCGCGCGATGACTTCTCCGCCCGCTTCCCAGCGGAGATGCCGGCCTATCTGGAGGTCGAACTGGACGACGGCACCGTGCTGCACGCCGAGGCCGACGCCTACGACGGCTTCACCACCCAGCCGCTGGACTGGACGGGGGCCAGGGCCAAATTCGACGCGGTCGCCGGCCCCTTCACCACGGGGCGACAGCGCGATGAGATCGCCGAGGTGGTCCACGGGTTGGAGCACCACACGACCGCCGACCTCACTGCACTGCTGGCGGGCGTGTCGACCGAACGGCTGTGAGCCGGACCCCGGCACCAGGGCTCGGATTCGCCGTCCGCACCCCGGCCCGAGCAGTACAGAACATCAGAACACCGAAACATCAGAACACCAGAACACACAAGGAGACATCATGAGCAACGCCATCGACTTCGACACCTCGTTCAACTTCGTCCCGCGGGCCTACCGGCCGCAGAAGCCGCGCAAGGTCGGCATGACGGAGATCCGCGCCCCCTACTACTCCACCTACGGCACCCGGCACATGCAGGACGTGTTCGATGTGGCAGGCAACTGGATCGACGGGATCAAATGGGCAGGCGGCTCGTTCAGCCTGGTGCCCAAGGAGCAGGTCCGGAAGTTCAGCGACATCGCGCATGAGAACAACGCCTACGTGTCCTCCGGAGGCTGGATCGAAACGGTCCTGCGCTACGGCCCCGACGCCGTCGACCAGTACCTGAAGGAGGCCAAGGAGGTCGGCTTCGACGTCATCGAGATCTCCACCGGCTTCATCATGCTGCCGACCTCCGGCCTGGAGCGCCTGGTGGACAAGGTCGTCAAGGCCGGCCTGAAGGCCAAGCCGGAACTGGGCATCCAGATCGGCTCCGGCGGCGACTCCGGCGAGGCCGAACTGGCCGCGGAGACCAAGAAGGACATCGGCGACCTGGTGGACCGCGGCAAGCGCGCCCTGGACGCCGGGGCCTCGATCATCATGATCGAGTCCGAGGGCATCACGGAGAACGTCACCGAGTGGAACACCGCGGCCGCTGCCTCCATCATCAACGGCCTGGGCCTGGAGAACATCATGTTCGAGGCCGCCGACGGACCCGTGTTCGAGTGGTACGTGAAGAACTACGGCAATGAGTGCAATCTGTTCGTCGACCACAGCCAGATCCTGCAGCTGGAGGGTCT
The DNA here is from genome assembly GCF_024580695.1 of Brevibacterium sp. 91QC2O2. Classification (NCBI taxonomy): domain Bacteria; kingdom Bacillati; phylum Actinomycetota; class Actinomycetes; order Micrococcales; family Brevibacteriaceae; genus Brevibacterium; species Brevibacterium sp. 91QC2O2. The sequence goes on from NZ_JANIJY010000013.1 coordinate 27,644, forward strand.
GCGCCAGAACATCTGGGGCAATAAGTCCACCTGGGGCCGCGTCATCAACCCCGCCCCGTGATCGCCATGACGCTGGCGGTGGCCGCCGCGGCCGCCACCGCCGTGTTCATCGTCCACGACACCGCCGACCGCGACTGATCCGGCGGGCCGCACAACAGCACAGGGCCCCGCACCACGTTTCCGTGGTGCGGGGCCCTGTGTGTGTTCAGCCCTGTGTGCTCAGCGGCGCGGACCCGAGGGGTTGCGCACCGCACGGCCCAGCTGGCGGAATGCCCGCTTGGCACCGGCGATGGCGCCGGTCGGGGTCGGGTTGCCCTTCTTCAGCAGAGGCACGGCCACCAGCACCAGGACGACGGCGATGACGACCAGCAGGGCGAAGACGACCAGGAAGCTCAGCCACCAGGGCCAGCCGGCGCCCTCGTGCAGGGCGGCCGATACGCAGAACAGTGCTGCGAAGGACGACATGAACAGCAGGAATGCCGCAGCGCCCGCCAGGCCGCCGCCGATGCCCAGGTTCTTCGCGCCTTCGATGGCCTCGGACTTGGCCAGCGCGGTTTCCTCCTGGGCCAAAGCTTGGGCGTCCGACTTGATATCGGTGATCAGCTCGGAAAGGGACCGTTCGGCCATGTGGATGACTCCTCGTACGGGGTGCGCGGGATACGGGCCGCCGGGGCCCGCGCGGGCGCGGGATATATGGTTTCGCTGAGTCCAAGCCTAGCCGGAAACCCCCGCGCCCGCGTCAGGTGGTGGGCACAATCGTGTGACGATGCCCGCGACTCAGGCCTGCGAGTCGCGCACCTCACGGGCGATCGTGTCCATCACCGAGGCGTCGGCCAGGGTCGAGGCGTCGCCGACCTGCTTGCCCTCGGAGACGTCCTTGAGCAGGCGGCGCATGATCTTGCCCGAGCGCGTCTTGGGCAGTTCGTCGACGATGTAGACCCGCTTGGGCTTGGCGATCGCACCGATTTCGTGGCCCACATGGGCCCGCAGTTCCTCGACGGTTTCCGGCCCGGACTCCTTGCCCCCGCGCAGGATGACGAACGCCACCACGGCCTGCCCCGAGGTGTCGTCGGCCGCACCGACGACCGCGGCCTCGGCCACGGAGGAGTGGGAGACCAGGGCGGACTCGATCTCCGCGGTCGATAGGCGGTGCCCGGAGACGTTCATGACGTCGTCGACGCGGCCCAGGAACCAGATGTCGCCGTCCTGGTCCTTGCGCGCGCCGTCTCCGGCGAAGTACATGCCGGGGAAGCGCGACCAGTAGGTCTCCTTGAACCGCTCCGGATCGCCGTAGACCCCGCGCAGCATCGCCGGCCACGGTTCGGTGATGACCAGGTAGCCGGCCTCGCCGTTGCCCACCGGCTTGCCGTTGTCGTCGACCACGTCCACGCTGATGCCGGGAATGGGACGCTGGGAGGAACCGGGCTTGGTCGCGACCACGCCGGGCAGTGGGGCGATCATATGGGCGCCCGTCTCCGTCTGCCACCAGGTGTCGACGATCGGCGCCTTCTCATGGCCGATGACCCGGCGGTACCACATCCAGGCCTCGGGATTGATCGGTTCGCCCACGCTGCCCAGCAGCCGCAGGGAGGACAGATCGTACTTCGCCGGAACCTCTTCGCCCCACTTCATGCAGGTGCGGATCGCGGTGGGGGCGGCGTAGAGGGTCGTGACCCTGTACTTCTCGACGATTTCCCACCAGCGTCCCTGATGCGGGGTGTCCGGGGTGCCCTCGTACATCACCTGGGTCATGCCCATGGACAGCGGGCCGTAGGCGATGTAGGAGTGCCCGGTGATCCAGCCGACGTCGGCGGTGCACCAGTAGACGTCCGATTCCGGCTTCGCGTCGAAGACGTACTTCATGGAGTACGTGGCCTGCGTCAGATAGCCGCCGGAGGTGTGCAGGATGCCCTTGGGCTTGCCCGTGGTGCCGGAGGTGTAGAGGATGAACAGCGGGTGTTCGGAGTCGAATGCCTGCGGGGTGTGCTGCTCGGACTGGCGTGGGACCACATCGTCCCACCACAGGTCGCGGCCCTCGACCCAGTCGACGTCCCCGCCGGTGCGCTTGACGACCAGCACGTTCTCAACCGGGGTGTCCCCGGGGGACAGTGCCGCGTCGACGGTGCCCTTGATGTTCGAGGCCTTGCCGCGGCGGTAGCCGCCGTCGGCGGTGATGACGAGTTCGGACTGGGCGTCGAGCACGCGCGAGTGGATCGCGTCGGCGGAGAAACCGCCGAAGATCACCGAGTGCGCGGCGCCCAGGCGGGCGCAGGCCAGCATGCTGATGACGGCCTCGGGGATCATCGGCAGGTAGATCGCAACACGATCGCCGGCCTTGACCCCCAGTTCAGTGAAGGCGTTGGCGGCCTGGGCCACGGCCGAGGTCAGTTCGGCATAGGTGTAGGTGCGGGTGTCGCCGGGCTCGCCTTCGAAGTGCAGGGCGACGCGGTCGCCGTTGCCCGCGGCCACGTGCCGGTCAAGGCAGTTGTAGGCGACGTTGAGCTTGCCGTCGGGGAACCACTTGGCGAAGGGCGCATCACTCCAGTCCAGGGTCTGGGTGAAGTCGGTTTCCCAGTCGATGAGTTCGCGGGCCTGCTTCGCCCAGAAGCCGAGGCGGTCGGCCTTGGCCTCCTCGTACAGGTCCTGGGTCCCGTTGGCCTGTGCCACGAAGGCCGCCGGCGGCGGGAATTCCCTGGTTTCGGTGGACAGGGTTTCGATATTCTGTTCGGCCACTTTTCATACCTCCCGGCATCGTTGATGGGTGTTGAGGTGGTGCTTCCGCTGCCAAGGATACTCGTTTCGCAGTTGCAGCCATGTTGCGCGGGCCTTGCTTGCGCCGTGGTGGTCCATGTCTCTTTCAATACGTTTGACCGGGCGCGCTGCGGCGAAGGATGAGAGGATGGAAGTCGGCAAGCCGCCAATCGGGCGGGACAGCGGAGCCGTCGCCGGTGCCTGGCGCCGGTGGCGACCGAATGCGATCCGAGGAGAGTCATCCCATGAGCACTCCGAACCAACCCGGCCCTCAGGGATCGGGACCACAGCAACCAGGGCAGCCGTATCCGGGTCCCGGCCAGGACGGCCGGCAGTACTCCGGGCAACCGGGACAGGCGGGACAGCCCCAGTACGGTCAGCCGGGTCAGCCGGGGCCATACGGGCAGCCCGGAGCAGGGCAGCCCGGACCCGGACCATATGGTCAGCCGGGACCGGGACAGCCCGGACCGTGGGGCCCCCAGCCCGGACCCGCGCCCTATGGGCCGCAGTCGGGCCCCTATGGCTCACAACCCGATCCCTATGGCGTCCAGCCCGGCCAGCCCCAGCCCGGGCAATGGGGTCCGCAACCGGGCAATCCGGGACAGCCCGGACAGCCGGGGCCCGGCCAGCCCCATGCCGGCCAGCCTGGTCCGGGCCCAGGACCCGAGGGATTCGGCCCACAGGGCCCCGGACAGCAGCCGCTGGTCGGTTCTCAACCCGCCCCCGGGCCATACGGCTCCCAGCCCGCGCAGTACGGTTCGGCTCCCGGCGGCTTCGGCCCGGCCGGGGCCTCGCCGGTGGGCTCGCAGCCCGGCGCACAGCCCTATCCCTCGGGCCCCCAGGGCTACCCCTCGGCGGGCGCGCCCTATGGCCCCGGTGGTTCGGCGGGCCCCGCCGGGTTCGCACCGATCGCCACTCCACCCAAGCCCAAGCAGCCCGGCATGCTCTTCGGCTCCTTCTCCCTGCGCGATCTGCTGTTGTGGATCGCAGGGCTGTTAGCCCTCCTGTCGCTGGTGCTGCCGTTCCGCCGCTTCTCCGTGGCCGGCAACGCCTACTACGACGGCTTCAGCGAGTCGACATTCATGTGGCACTGGAACGTCGTCTACCTCAGTGCGATCGTGTTGGGCGCGCTTCCGCTGATCGCCGCCGCAGTGCTCTCGCTGTTGAACAAGACGGCTGCGGGCTTCCCCCGGCGCTTGGGATCGTTGGGCATCGACCAGGTCATCTCAGTGCTGACCAGTGTGTCCTTCGCGATGAATATAATCTTCCTGTTGACTTCGGCCCCGTACTTCCACATCGGCGGGTTCCTGCTGCTGCTCGGTTCCCTGGTGGGCTTCTTCGCGGGCGTTTTCACGATGATCCCGTTCTTCGCCGCGGAATTCCAGGCGCGTGAAGAGGCTCCTGCGGCGCCCAAGGCCCGCGGCTTCGCGGCCCAGCCGGCCGCACCCGGCGCGTCTGCCGCGCCGAGCGGCTCCTACGGTCCCGCCGCTCCGGCAGCCCCCGGTGGTCCCGCCGCTCCGAACGGTCCCGGGGCGCAGACTCCGGCGGGCTCCGGCCCGAACACCCCGGCCCCGCAGGCGCCGGGTGGCGGAAACGAGTGGGGCCCCTCTGCCCCGGCGTCCCAGGATGCGGGCGTCCCCGCGGCTGGGTTCCCCGGCGCCGAGGGCCCTGCGGATCAGCAGCCGGAGGCGGAGCAGGCCTCATCGGCCGCACCGTGGGGCGGCATCGATGAGCAGGCGTCTGCCGAGCAGACCGCTCCCGCCACGGACAACGGGCCGGACGATGCCACGACCTCGACCGAGGCCGAACAGCCGGCCGGGCAGCAGTCCGCCGAGCAGCCCGCTGTCACGGACGATGCGGCCGATCGGCCCGACCCCGAGGCGACCCTCGCCTTCAATCCGCTGCGTGAGGACTCCGCTTCCGCCGCTGATCCGGGTGTGACCGCCGCCGCGGATTCCGCTGACCGGGCCGAACCCGGTATCGGCATCAAGGCGCAACCGACCGCCGCCCAGCAGGCCGCCGAGGCCTCGGCGGGCGAACCGGCGGCACAGGCCTCGGCCGCGGACCAGGGACCTGCCACGGCCCAGCCGGCCGCGGGCGGGCAGCCCTTCTGGTTCGCAGTCGGCACGGTACGCCCCGCGGTGGACCCCGGCACCGGGGCGACCGTGTTCATGGTGACCCCGGGCGAATGGTTCCTGGCCCTCGAAGAGCGGCAGGGCTCATTCCTGGTGCAGAACAACGGAGACGCCCGCACCGGTGTGCTGCGCGATCTCAGCGATATTCAGCGCGCCTGATTCGGATGTGAACCGATAAGCACTCGGCTGGGGATCCCCTGCCGATCGACGCATCAGCGGCCTGTGGACGACGAGGGTTCGTCCACAGGCCGCTGATGCGTCGATGGCCGAATTCCGGGGACCGGCCCACGCTGGGGGCATGTCTCGAATCGTGCTCTTCAGCCAATTGACCAGCCTGTCAGAACACTGCGCCGCCCTGGCCGACGGCATCGGCCTGAGCCTGGACGTCCGCGCCCCCGACGCAGGCGGCTGGCAGGACGCGGTCCTGGTCCTGCTCGGCGAGGACGTCGCAGTGCGCCCGGCCATCAGCGGGCCGGCCACGGTCCTGGTATCCCTGTCACCGGCCTCGGCGACATGGGTGCTGGCGGCCAAACTGGGCGTCGACCACGTGGCCGTCCTGCCCGATGCCGCCGAATGGCTCACCCAGCGGATGATCCAGGCGGTCGAACCCGCCAGGGAATCCGCACCCACCTACGGCATCATGGCCGGCTGTGGGGGTGCCGGCGCCAGCGTCCTGGCCTGCGCGCTGGCCCGCCACGGCGCGGAATCCGGTCTGTCCACGGTACTGCTCGATGCGGATCCGCTGGGCGGGGGACTGGATCTGCTGTTGGGCTGCGAGGACGCCGAGGGCCTGCGCTGGCCGTCCCTGGCGGCCTCCCGCGGCAGGCTGCTGCCCTCGACCCTGACCCAGGCACTGCCGCGCGCCGGCGACCTGGCGATCCTGTCCTGGGACCGCCACGGCGTCGACGATCTGGCAGCCGAGGTCTTCGACACGGTCCTGTCCGCCGCCCAACAGGCCTTCGATTTAGTCGTCGTCGACCTGCCCCGGCACACGCCGATCGACCGGGTCCGCGCCTGCCACGAGGTCGTTGTCGTCACCCCGGCCCGCGTCCGCGCAGCCGTGGCGGCCTCCCGGGTATCCGCGCGCCTGGCAGGGGTCCACGCCTCCGTGGGGCTCGTCGTGCGCCAGACCGGCCGGGCGGGCCTGGACCCGCAGGTGGTCGCCCAGACCATGGGACTGGACCTGCTGGGCACCCTGCGCGATGATCCCCAACTTGCCGCCGGGGTGGACCGCGGCGACGGCCTGCCCGGGTCGCGGACGCACCTGGGCCGGCTGGCCCAGGACCTGCTGGGCCGGGTGACGGGCGCATGAACGACTGGATCGATGCGGGTGTGATCGAGGATGTGCGCACCTATCTGCTGGAGAACCCCGGACCCATCACCCCTGCCACGGTTGCCACCGCGCTGGCCGGGACCGGACGGGTGCTGGGAGCCGCAGCGGTGCTGGAACTGGTGGGCCGGGTCTCGGCACAGTTGGCAGGGGCCGGACCCCTGCAGCCGCTGCTGGACCGCCCCGGGACCACCGACCTGTTCGTCAACGGCCCCCACGATGTGTGGATCGACGCGGGCGCGGGCCTCGAACCCGTGCCCATCTCCCTGGGCACCGAATCGGATGTGCGGGCCCTGGCCGTGCGTCTGGCCGGGCTGGGCGGGCGCCGCCTGGACGACGCGGTCCCGTTGGTCGACGTGCGGCTGCCCGACGGGGTGCGGCTCAACGCCGTCATCCCACCGCTGTCGGGTGAGACCACGGCCCTGTCCTTCCGCGTCCCGCGCTCGCGCGGCTTCACCCTGGCCGAACTGGTCGACACCGGGGGTCTGGAGGCCGAGGTCGCGGACGTACTGCTGCAGATGCTGCAGTCGCGGATGAACTTCCTGATCTCCGGGGGCACGGGCACCGGCAAGACCGCCCTACTGGGGGCGCTGCTGGCCGAGGTCGACCCCGGTGTGCGGATCATCGTCGTCGAGGACTCCCGCGAACTGGTCATCGCCCATCCGCACGTCGTCCAGCTGGCCGCCCGCCAGGCGAACATCGAGGGCGCCGGCCTGGTGTCCATGGCCGACCTGGTGCGCAACGCCCTGCGGATGCGGCCCGACCGCCTGGTGGTGGGCGAATGCCGTGGCGCCGAGGTCCGCGATATGCTCACCGCTTTGAACACCGGCCACGAGGGCGGCTGCGCGACCCTGCACGCGAACACCGCAGAATCCGTGCCCGCCCGGCTCGAGGCCCTGGGTGCCCTGGCCGGGATGAGTCCCGCCGCCGTGCGCGCCCAGGCCGCAACCGCGATCGACGCGGTCGTCCACGTGCGCCGCACCGGAGTCCGGCGCCACGTGGAACAGGTCGCCGTTCCGGATGCCACCGGTTCAATGGAGCCCCTGTGGCTTGCCGGCAGGGGTTTCACCGCGGACGGACGGGCCCGGTTCCGCCGGCTGTGCGCCGAGCGGGACCGGGACTGATGGGACAACCCGGAGTGAGGATAACCGGTACTGGAGACAACAAGGACCCGAGGAGGCCACTGTGCTCACGCCCATTCTGCTGATCCTGGCCGTCGGCTGCGGAGGCCTGGCCGCCTGGCTGCTGCGCGACAGGTCGACCGAGCGCCTCCGCGCCCTGGCCCGCGGCACCGGCGGGCACCTCGGCCAGGAGACCGCCACCGGTGGAAACCGCGACGCACAAGGGGGAGCCGGGCCGGGTGGACCCACGCGGGACGGGCCCGCCGCCGTGCGAGGGCACAAGCGCCGGGACAAAGACGCAGACCCGGCCGAACCCGCGATCGCCATCGTCGACCGGTGCACCGCACTGCTGCGCGCTGGAGTCGCCCCGGCTCATGCCCTGCGCCAGGTGGCCAGGGCGGGCACCGAGCCCGGGCTGCGGACTCTGTTGGAGAAGGTGGCGCGCGCTCTGGAACTCGGGCAGGCCCCGCATACGGCGATCCGGGCCCAACTGGCCCAGGCCCGACCGGCCCCGCAGATCGCGCGCATCCTCGAGGGGATGGCATCCGTCTGGTTCGTCGCCCAGACCGCCGGCGCCCCGGCCGCCGAGATGCTGGGCCGTTACGCCGAATCCTGCCGTGCCCGGGCCGATTCGGAGCGCGAACGCGCGGTCGCACTGGCAGGTCCCCAGTCCACGGTCAGGGTGCTCACCTGGCTGCCCGTGATCAGTCTGGGCCTGAGCCTGCTGATCGGCGCCAACCCGCTGGAGCTCATCACCGGTGTGCCCGGCGCCCTGAGCCTGGTCTGCGGGGTCGCGTTGCTGTTGGTCGGGCGCGCCTGGATGCGGGCGATGCTGAAAAAAGCGGAATAGGAGACGGCCATGACCTTCGCACTGTGCTGTGCCGCGGGACTTCTCATCGCTTGCGCAGTGTGCCTGTGGGGCAGCCCCGGCCACCGGCGGCTGCGCGGCCTGCTGGCGGCTGCAACGGCCCCCAGCGTTCGCCGGGCGGATGGGGCAGATGCTCCTGCCGAGGCCGGAGGCGCCGACGAGCCGGGCAAAGCCGGTGTGGCGGGCGGAACCGGTGAGCCCGGCGGAGGCGGAACGGCTACGGACCTGGCGTTCGAACTCGAACTCGTCGCGATCTGTCTGGACGCGGGCCTGCCGACGGCGCGGGCCCTGGAACTGGCGGCGGAGTCCCGCAGCACCGCAGGAGCGGGCCTGCAGCGCCTGGCCCGCGCAGTGGCACTGGGCGAGCCCGTGGCCGAGGGCCCACTGAAACAGGTAGCCGAGCTCATTGTGTTCTCCTCGACGACCGGTGTGGCTCTGGCACCGCTGCTGCGCGGACTGGCCGGGGACCTGGGGCGGGGCGAACACCGCAGACGTCAGCTGGCCGCGGCCCGACTGGGCACCCAACTGGTCATTCCGCTTGGCGTGTGCATCCTGCCTGCCTTCATTCTGATGGGCGTGGTGCCCGTGCTGTTGAGCCTGGTGGAGGACTTCGGAGGGCTATTCGGCTGAGCGCCCGAGCAGCACCGACGCATCGGCTCCTGTGGAAGCCGGGACGACCACGGCATCATCGGCCTGTGGACGGTGGGCGGGACTCCACAGCCGCGCGAATGCCTCTGGCGGTCTGGACACCCGGTGCGCAGACTCGGAACAACCCGGGCGATCCGGCACCGGGATTCGAAAGGAGAGAACCATGAACACCCACGCAGAGAACGAGAATCCGGAACCGGCACCGGTCCTTGAACCCGATGGGGTCACCGACCCGCCGGCGCCCCGGCACGCGCGACGCCTGGCCCGGCTGCGCTCGGATCGGGGCGCGACGACCGCGGAGTACGCGATCACCACGCTGGCCGCCTGCGGGTTCGCCGCACTCCTGGTCGTCATCCTCAAGAGCGAACCGCTGCGCGATGCGATCACCGGGATCATCACGAACGCGCTGAAACTGGGCGGTTGAGATGAGCGGACACGGTAGCCCCGATCGGACCAGGACGGGAGGGACCGGAGCCGAAAGGATCACCGCGGATCGGGCCGGTTCCGCCGGTGCCCGGTCCGATCGGGGCGCCGCGGCCGCGGAGTTCGCGATGATCATGCCGGCCATCGTGCTGATCATCCTCATGGTCCTGGGCACCGCGACCATCGGCCTGACCCAGCTCCAGGCGTACGAGGCCGCCCGGGCCGGTGCCCGCGAAGCGGCCCGCGGCGAGGCCTCGAGCGCGGTGACGAAGGCGGCGCAGGCCAAAGCGGGAAGTAGCGCGGCCGTGAAGATCACCCGTGACGGCGAGTACACGCGGGTGTCGGTGGAGATCGGATTGCCCAAGAGTCTGCACTTCATCAAACAGCGCGTGGACGCCACCGCGGAGGCCCGCACGGAAGGAGGGAGCGGATCATGAGCGGGCCCGATCGGCGCGGCGTTGGATCGGGCCATGATCGTGGGTCCTCAACCGTCGTGAGCATCGGCATCATGCTGGCCTGCCTGGGTCTGATCGCCTCCCTGGGACTGATGTCGCGGGCCTTCGGCGCGAAGACCCGCGCTGACGCCCTGGCGGATTTGGTCGCCCTGGCCGCGGCCGACGCCGCTCGGGGCCGGGCACCGGGGGAGCCCTGCCGGGTGGCCAAGGAGATGACGGAGAAACGGGCGGGCGCGAAACTCGTCGAGTGCATTGCGCGTCCCGATCTGGGCCGCGTCACTGTGACCGTCCAGGTTAAGGCGCCACCGCCCTTCCCCGCGATCAAATCCAAAGCCGTGGCCGGCGGGACACTTTCCCGCTGAGTATTCCCACTGGATGATGTGAGGGACCATTGACTGACCGGTTCGCGCACATTCGAGCCCGAAAATCCGCATGAACCGGCCACTGGATGATCGACCCACTCATCGAGTGTGCAGTAGGGCGCGCAGCAGGCGTCGGGCAGCGTCCTTGTCCAGTGGATCGTTGCCATTGCCGCACTTGGGCGACTGCACGCACGACGGACAGCCGGCCACACACTCACAGGACTCGATCGCCTCGAGCGTGGCCCGCTGCCAGGCGTCGAACCCGGCGAAACCACGTTCGGCGAAGCCTGCCCCGCCGGCCTGCCCGTCGTGGACGAACACCGTGGCCCGCCCCGTGTCCACGTGCATGGCAGTCGACACCCCGCCGATGTCCCACCGGTCGCAGCCGGCGAACAGGGGCAACAGGCCGATCGAAGCATGCTCTGCGGCATGCACCGCACCGGGCAGCTGCGCCTGATCCACTCCCGCGTCCTCCAACAGATCCGGTGGCGCGGTCCACCACACCGCATGGGTGCGCAGATCCCGGCCCGGCAGATCCAGCGGGAACTCGCCCAGGACCACGCCCGTGCCGTTCTGCTTGCGCTGATACCCGGTCACCTGTTCGGTCACGACGACCATGCCGTGGTTGACCGTGGCCCCCGAGGGCAGCGTGTAGGACTCCTCGCAGGACTCCACCGTGATCTCGCTGAGCGTGCGCGCCCGCGTCGAATAGTCCACCTTCTGCCGCACCACCAGCGCCACCCGCTCGGCCAGGTCCAGCTCGCTGACCACATAGCCCACTCCCTGGTGCAGGTACACGGCCCCGGCATGCACCTGCGCATGGGAGGCGGCATCGTCGATCGTGCCCAGCAGGGTCCCAGTGGCGGCCTCGACGATGCGCACCTGCGCCTGCCCCGAACCGCGGATATCGGTCAACGCGGCAGCGGACTCCGCCTTGGCCCAGAACCAGCCGGTCGGCCGGGCCCGCAGCATCTTCGCCGCCGTCAACCCGGCCACGACCTCGGCGGCACCCGGACCGAAGAACTCCAGATCCTCGACGGTCAACGGCACTTCCTGGGCCGCCGCGCACAGGTGCCCGCCCAGCACATATGGATTCTCCGGATCGATCACCCCGGCATCCACTGGGGCGCCGAAGATGGCCTCGGGATGATGGACGACGAAGGTGTCCAGGGGATCGTCGCGGGCGATGAGCACGGCCAGCCATTCGCGCCCGGCCCGGCCCGCCCGCCCCGCCTGCTGCCACAGGCTGGCCAGGGTGCCCGGCCAGCCGCACATGACGACCAAGTCCATCCCGCTTAAGTCCACGCCCAACTCCAGCGCGTTCGTCGAGGCGACCGTGTGCAGCCTGCCACCCCGCAAGCCCAGCTCCAGGGCCCGACGCTCCTCCGGCAGATACCCACCGCGGTAGGCCACCACCGTCCCGGCCAGCTCATCGGCGACATCGGAAACCTTCGTGCGCACGGCATCGGCCAGCACCTCGGTGCCCCGCCTGGAGGCGATGAAGGCGATCGCGCCCAGGCCCGCACAGGTCGAATCGGCCAACACGTCTGCGGCCTCCGATATCGTCGAGCGGCGCACCGGGGCGTCCGCCGGCAGTGCGCTCGCCGTGGCCAGGGCTGCGGGCCCGGCGGAATCCGCCCAGGGGTCGTCGAGGCCGGCCGCCTCCGTTTCGAGTCGGGCCTCCGCCGCCGCGGCCCCTCTGGCGAAACCACCACTGTCCCCGTCGTCCGGCCCCGCGTCGGCGAAACCCGCAGCCAGCGCGGCGTCGGCGGCCGGGGTCAGGGGCGGTTCCCACAGCACGAACGTGCCCGGCGCGCGCGGTGATCCGTCCTCGGTGATCTCCACCGCCGGACGTCCGGTGAACCTGGCGAAAGCCGCGGCCGGTTCGGCCATCGTCGCCGATGCCCCGATCACGGTGGGCGCGGCACCGTAGTGGGCGGCGATCCGCAGCAGCCGGCGCAGCACCAGTGCCACATGGGATCCGAAGACGCCCCTGTACCGGTGCGCCTCGTCGATCACGATATAGCGCAGCGCCTTGAACCAGCGGCCGAACCGGATGTGGTTCGGCAGCACGCTGCGGTGGAGCATATCCGGATTCGTCAGGATGAAATTGGCGTACATCCTGCCCCAGTCCTTGTCCGCCTGGGCGGCGTCCCCGTCGTATCCCACCGGCCGCAGGCCCTTGAGTGGCAGGCTCTTCAGCGCCCCCAACTGATCGTGGGCCAGGGCCTTGGTCGGGGACAGGTAGATGGCGGTGGCCTGACGCACCGGAATGTCATCGCGCGTGCGGACCACCGCATCCAGGATCGGCAGCAGATAGCCCAGCGACTTCCCGGATGCGGTGCCGGTGGCCATAACGGTGTCGTGCCCGGCATGTGCGGCATTCGCGGCGGCGGCCTGATGGGTGAAGGGCCGGGCGATCCCGGTGCGCTCGATCACGCCCCGGACCTCGGCGTGCAGCCAATCCGGCCAGTCGGCGTACCGGGCGGAGCGGGCAGGCAGCGCCTCGAGATGCGTCACCCGATCGGCTCTGGCGCCGTGGGCGGTGAGCAGGTCGATCAACTGGGAGGAGGCCATGGGGACTATTATCCCCGCCGCCGTTAGGCTGGATGGGTGACGAACGAACTTACCCGGCCCTTCCAAGTGCATCTGCGCGGGGTCGTCGAACTCCTGTCGCGCAGCATCTACTCCGGCCCGCAGGTCTATCTGCGCGAACTCATGCAGAACGCCCACGATGCGATCGCCGCGCGCCGCGCGGCCGACGGCGGCGGATCGCGCATGATCATCACCCCGCTGGGGCCGGGGCAGGACTATCTGCAGGTCGCCGACGACGGCATCGGCCTGACCGGCGCCGAGGTCTCGGACCTGTTGGCGACCGTCGGCCGTTCGTCCAAACGCGACTTCCTGGACCTGCCCAGGTCGGACCGCCTGGGACAGTTCGGCATCGGGCTGCTGTCGTGCTTCATGATCGCAGACGAGATCACGGTGCTCAGCCGTTCGGCCGCCGGCGGTCCCGGTGTGGAATGGACCGGCCGGGCCGACGGCACGTTCACGGTCCGGGAAACGGACGAGCCCATGCCGGTGGGCACCCGGGTGCGTTTGCGCCCGCGCGGGGACGATGCGGACCTGGCCAGGGAGAAGTCGGTGTTCGAACTGGCCCGGCGCTTCGGCGAGTACCTGCCCACCCCGGTCGACGTGGTGCGCGTCGACGGCCGGGAGCAGCGGATCAACCGCGCCCCCGTCTTCTGCAATCCGGCCCAGGCGGATGCCTCGGCGCTGCTGGAGCTGGGCGAGGAGCTGATCGGCGCGCGGCCCATCGAGGCGATCCCGCTGGACGTGCCCGCCACCGGTACCACGGGTGTCGCCTACGTTCTGCCCTATGCCCCGGCACCCGGTGCCCGGCAGGCCACCCGCGCCTATCTGGGCGGGATGTTGCTGTCGGAGCGCTTGGACGATCTGCTGCCCGAATGGGGCTTCTTCGTCCGCTGCGTCGTCAACACGACCGGTCTGCACCCCACCGCCGCGCGCGAGGCGCTCATCGAGGACGCCGCCCTCGACCTGACGCGCGACGCGATCGGTGACACCCTGCGCCGCTGGGTGCTCTCGATCGCAGCCACCCGGCCGGCGGCCCTGAGCGAATTCCTGGCCATCCACCAGCTGGGGCTCAAAGCGGTGGCCGTCCACGACGAGGAACTCGCCGACCTGCTGCTGCCGCACCTGCGGTTCGAGACCTCGGCCGGCCCCGCCCTGCTGACGGACCTGGTGCGCGCCCACCCACGGCTGCGCTACACGACCAGTGTCGACGAATTCCGGCAGCTCAGCCCGCTGGCCGCCCCCGACGCCCCGCTGGTCAACGCCGGCTACGTCTACGACGAGGCCCTGCTGCACCGGCTGCCCGAAATCGTGCCGGGCGCGGTGGTGGTGCCGGCCAGCGCGACGGAGCTGGTCGACGCCCTGGCCGAACCGCCGCTGGCCGAGCGCCCGGCGGTCACCGCCTTCGAGGCCCGCTGCACCGCGGCCCTGGACGATGTGGATACCGGTGTGACGGTCCGCTGCTTCGCCCCGGCAGACGTCGCGGCCGTCTACGTCGTCGACGGCCAGGTGCTCGAACAGACGACCAGGGCCGAGGTGGCCCGGGAGTCCGGCGGCCTGTTCGGTTCCCTGCTGAGCAAGTTGGCCGCGGCCCCGGCCGGGCCCGTGGGCCGCCTGTGCCTGAACTGGCACAACCGGCTGGTGCGCACCCTGGCCGAATCCACCGGACCGGCCTTCGCACCGACGGTGCGGGTCCTCTACGTCCAGGCGCTGATGGCCGGTCGGCGCAGCCTGGAGCGCGGCGACCGGCGGATTCTGGACCGGGCGCTGACCGACATCGTGACGCTGAGCGTCGAGAGCCCGGACCCGACGGGCAACGAGAGCCCGGACCCGACTGGCAACGGGACCGGGGACGGGACCGTCGAGGGGAGCGGCGATGAGTGAACAGAACATGGGCCCGGCCGAGCTGCTGGCCCGCGTCGACGCGCTGCCCTTCGGTCCGACCGGTCGTGCGCTGCTCGACGAGGCGCTGGAACTGGTGCGGGAGGCCGGGGACGAGGAGACCGAATACCGGGTGCGGATGCGCCTGGTGGCCTTCGCCGAAATGGGCGGCGACGTCGACGGCGTGCTGCAGAACTTCGCCTGGTGCGTCACCCACAACGAGTCCGACCCACAGCGCTTCCCGACGGTGGTCGACGACTGCGATCTGCTCTGGTATTACAAGTGGATCCCTGCGACCCTGGCCACCAATCCCGCCTTCCGGCTGGCCGACGTCTCCGATGCGCTGGCGGACATGGAACAGCGCTACCGGCGCGAGGGCGTGGGCCTGTCCGGGGTCTACCAGGCGCGCTTCTCCCAGGCCTACCGGACCGGCGATCTGGACATGGCGGAGGAGTACAGGCAGCTGTTGACCATGACGCAGCGCGATGAGTACAGCCACTGCGAGGCCTGCGAGCGCGCCGAACTGGTCGACTACTATCTGGAGCGCGGCGACGAGGCCAGGGCCCTGGAGTACTACGACGAGATCCTGGCCGGGCAGTTCAGCTGTGGTGAGGAGCCAGAATCCGTGATGGCCTCGGTCCTGGTGCCGCTGCTGCACGCCGGACGCGACGATGACGCGCTGTTCGCCCACCGGGCCGGCTACCGGATGGCCAAGGAGAACGATGCGCTGCTGCCGGTGGTGGCGGCGCACATCGAGTTCTGCGCTCTGACGGGGAACCTGTCCCGGGCCTTGACCCTGCTGGAGCGCCACCTGTCCCAGCTGGGCCACGACGCCCTGGACGTCGGCGGGCACTTCGGCGTGCTGACCCATCTGCTGACCGCGCTGCGGATCATCGCGGCGGCAGGCCACGGCTCGCTGACCGTGCGCGGCTCCGACGACCCCCGCCTGGTGCCGGTGCTCGGCGAGCACTCGGGGCCCTACACGGTGGACCAGCTGGCCGAGGTCGCCGAGGCCACGGCGGATCGGATCGCCACGGCCTTCGACCGCCGCAACGACAACGGGCGCTTCCATGCGCGCCTCGACCTGGCGCGGGTCCGCGTGGGGCAGGGCCGGGACCTGCCCTTCGGGATCCAGGTGCCGCCCGCGGCCCCACAGCCTGCCGCCCAGCCGCAGGACGCCGCCGGCTGGGCCGATCTGGTGGCCTGGCGGCTGATCGACGGGGACCTGGCGGCGGCGGACCGGGCGCTGCGGGCCGCCTTCGCCCTGGACCCGGAACCCGCTGACCGGCTCTATCTATGGCAGCTGGCCTGCGAACTGCACACAATCGCGGCGGACGCCGGCGCCCTTGACGATGAGTCCCTGGACCTGAGCCGGATGGCGCGCTCGGCCGACATCGCCCACACGGTGGCGATGCGCGTCGCCGCCTATGAGGCCCTGGGCCTGCCGGTCGAGGCCGCCTTCGAGCGGGCATACGGGCACCTGGCCCTGGGCGGGCCGGACGAGGACAAGGCGGAGGAGATCGGCCGGATCCTCGAAACGGAGTCGGAGTCGACCGAAACCGGACGGGGCCGGGCACGGCTGCTGCTGGCCCAGGCCAGGAACTTCCGGGCACGCTCCGGCGACCGCTCACTCGACGACGCCACCCGCGGGCAGATGGAATCCATGGCCTACGAGTTCTACCGCACGGCGCGCCTGGTCGCAGCCGCGGCCGGCGATGCGGATGTGGTGCGCACGGCACTGACCGGTGCGGCCTGGCTGGTGCCGATCGACGCCGATGAGGGCAGGACCCAGCTCGAACTGCTCGACGCCCTGGCGCAAGCGGGCCCCCGCGGTCCGCAGATCTACGACCTGGTCTATCTGCGCGCGGTCGCAGCGGCGGAGATCGACGGCGATGCCGAGGCGGCGGCCCGCCTGGCGGGCCAGGCCGCGGACGTGGCACTGGCGCACCGTGGCCTGCTGCCCCTGCACCAGGTCACCGGATTGCGCGCCCGGCTGCTGTTCAGCCTCGACCGCGGGCCGCAGGTGGCCGCCGCCCTGCACGTGTTCAATGCCTCGGCCAGGGAGGCCGGGCAGCCGGCGGACAGCCAGATGGTCGTATGGGAGGCCGAGAGCCTGCTGGGGGCCGGAATGGCCGAGGACGCGCTGGACCTCCTGAGCGACCTGGCCGACGGGCTCGAGGCCGATGAGTCGACGCTGCCGGGGGAGACGGCCCTGTCCCAGTACTGGCTGGGGGTGGCGGCGAACGCCTGCGAGTACTACCAGGCCGCCTACACCGCGTGGCTGCGTTCCCTGCTGGTGTCCCAGGCGGCCTCCGAACAGGCCCCGGAGCATCAGGACGCGCAGTTCGCGATCTCCTTCGGCGTCAAATCGGGCAGGCAGCTGATGGACCTGGCGCTGCGCGCGGAAGAGGAGGCGGAGGCCAGGCGGTTCGCCGCCCAGGTGCTCGAGCTGGCCGCCCGCTCGGCCGATACGACCCTGCTGGTGGCGGCCAAGCGCCACGTCGGCCGGGTGCTGGGCGAACTTGGCGATGAGGCCGGACTCGAGCTGCTGCGCACGGCGCTGGAGGACTCGCAGGAGGCCGGGCTGCATCCCTGGTACATCGCCGATGCCCGCGACACCTACGGGCGGACCCTGCTGCGGCTGGGCCACACGGACGAGGCGGTGCCCCAGCTGTTGCAGGCCGCCGATGGCTATCTGGGCACCGGTGACGAGGAGAACGCGGCCTATGCCGAATACGCCGCGGCCCAGGCACTGATCGCCGCGGACCAACTCGAGGATGCGGCGAACGTGCTCTCCGGTGCCCTGGACAAGGTGGTGGGTGTGCCCGGGCCCGCGCGCACTGCGATCGCCACCGTCTACGCCGGCGTGCTGGCCACGCTGGGCCGCAATGTCGAGGCCGGGCGGATCCGGGCCTATATCGACGTCGACGAACCGATGGAGGAGGCATGATGGCGGAATCGGCAGAGATCCCGGCGGATAGCACCCCGGCCACCCCCGCGGTGCCGGAGCCGGACCGCGGCACCCTGGCCGCGCTGCGCGGCGTGCTCGCGGACACGAACTTCACCCCGGCCGGGCTGCGCGGGCACTGGGGCACCCGGATCGAGGCGGCCCTGGAGCGCAACAACGCCGCCCCGGCCCTGTGGTTCACCCGCGGGGCCAAAGCCGGACTGCCCGTGCTGGCCCGGCTGTTCGTGCTCGACGCCGGAGTCGACTGGGCCGCGGCGGAGGCGACCTTCGGCGCCGACCTGCTGCGGGACCTCGGCGGCGCCGGCCTGCTGGTCGAGGGGCCCGACGGCATCCACGCCACCCTGGACCTCAAGCCCTATGCGGTGCCCGTGGGCGTGCCCCGGTACTTCCCCGACGGCAGGCCGGCCGGCGATGTGCTCTACCTGTTCTCCGACCACGGGACGTTGACCCGCGGCGAGGTCGCGGGCGATTTCGTGCTGGGCCTGGGCGGGGCCGGGCGCACCCTGGTCGAGATCACCCCGCGCCGGCCGGTCGAACTGGCAGCCGACATCGGCTGCGGCTGCGGCATCCAGGCCCTGCTGCTGGCCAGGCATGCCCGGCGCGTGGTGGCCACGGACGTCTCCGAGCGCGCCCTGGCGATGACCCGGCTGGGCGCGGGCCTGGCAGGGCTGGACAATATCGAGACTCGGTTGGGCTCGCTGTTCGAGCCGCTGGACGAACCCGTGGACCTGCTGGTGTCCAATCCGCCCTTCGTCATCACCCCGCAGGGCCACACGCAGACCCTGGAGTACCGCGACGGCGGGAAGCCCGGCGATGAGCTGATGCGCGCGGTCCTCTCCGGCGCGCCGGAACACCTGCGTCCCGGGGGACAGACGGCCTTCCTGGGCAACTGGGAGTCCGATCCGCTGGCCTGGATCACCGCCGACGACACCGACGTGATGATCATCGAACGCGAACGGCTCGACGCCGTGGCCTATGCCGAGACCTGGATTCGCGATGGCGGGGTGCCGCGTGCCTCACGGCGCTGGAACGCCGACACGGCCGCCTGGCTGGAGGACTTCCGGGCACGCGGAGTGTCCGAGGTGGCCTTCGGCTGGGTGCGCATGCAGCGGGCCGAGGACGGGTCGGTGCCCAGTGGGAGCGCCGAAAGTGCAGAGTCCGGCGAGACAGTCGGTGTGGGCGAGCCGCTGCGCCACCTGGAAGTCATCAGCGGGCCGCTGGGCGCGAACAACGCAGGGCTGGCACTGCACCTGGACACCCGGCTGGCCATGCTGCAGTGGCTGGCCGGTGTGGACTTCGCGGAGCTGGTGGGCACGAAGTTCCTACGCGCAAGCGATGTCACGGAGCACCGGCACTTCACCCCGGGCGCCGAGGAGCCGACGATGATCACCCTGGAGCAGGGCACGGGATTCGCGCGGACCTTCGACACCGACACTGCGCTGGCCGGGTTCGTGGGGGTGGCCGATGGGACGCTGACCCTGGGCCAGGTGGGCGCGGCGCTGGCGCAACTGTTGGGCGTGGACGCTGCGGCCCTGACCGCGCAGTTGGCCGAACAGCTGCACACCCTCATCCCCGCCGGCATCGTCTACCCCGCGGGGGAGTAACCCGGCGTCAGTCGCGGACCCAGTGGCCGGGATCGGGTTCGTCGCACCAGCGCCAGGTGACGGTGCGCCCCATCCGCTGGGGTAGGTCGTGCAGCCAGAAGGTCTCATCGGGATTCCACCCGGCCATGACGGTCGCCTCATTGCCGTGGCCGATCCGCTTGTCACCTGGCAGCCAGCCCATTCCGCCCACGGGCAGGGCGCGCCCCGCGGTGCGCAGATAGCCCGCCAGGCTCACGTGCACGGCATCGTAGTGTTCGGCCACCTGCTGCCAGTCCGGGATGAGCCAGCGGACATCGCGGCCGGTGGCCAGGTACCAGACATTGCGGCGGGAGGCGGAGACGTCCAGGGGGAAGCGCCGGACCAGGACGACCCAGTCCTCGGGCGTGTGGATCTCGTGGATCCGCATGGCCGAACCGACCGGGGGCAGACAGGCGGTGACCCGTGCGGTCTCCGGGTCGAAGGAATCCTCCACCAGATACAGTTCGCTGGGCCCCGGCGCCAGGGGATACGGGCCCGAGGTGGTGGTCAGGTTGCGCGGCGGGCACGACCACCATTCCCCGCCGGCCATCGCGCCGGGATCGCGTTTGAAGTGTTTGCGGTCCCGTTGTTCGGCGTCGACCGTCTGGGACCACCAGTCCAGCAGGACGGCGGTGGCCGGCTGCGGATTGAGTTCCGACTCGGCAAGGGCCCCGGAGCCGGTGCCCGCTGCGGAGTCCGTGCCGGCTCCGGTTCCGGCCTCGGCCATATCCTCGTCCTCGATCCAGTCGACGGCGAACTGCTCACCGGGATCACAGACGGCCTCCCAGCCGTGCAGCGCGCCCGAGTCCACCAGGAGCCCTGCGACCCGGCGCAGGCATGCTGCGACCCGTGGGTTCTCCGCCAGCAGATCGTCCCCGTCGGGCTCCTGCCAGTAGCGGGCGTTGTTGATCGCAATGCCCCAGGCCTCGTCGAGCATTCCGGCGGTCGCCGCCGGTGCGAATTCGCCCAGCAGCCGCAGGGCGCGGCCGAGTGCCGCACCCGCGGCGGCCGCGGACCGCTGTGGGTCGGGGTCGTCATCCGGGTCGGGGGAGAGGGCCTCGGCCGGCAGCATGCTGTAGACCAGGCCGGAGCCCGGGCCGAAGAGGCCCCAGTCGCGCGGTTCGCGCGTCGAGTACCGGACCACGGTGGAACCGGCGCCCGGATCCAGCGCATATGAGGCCTCGCCCACGGTGGAGAACAGCTCCTTCAGTTCCCTGCCGATGCGATCGAGCGGCTTCCCTGAGCCGTCGGAGTGCGCGGCGAAGACCCGGCCCAAGGCCACCTGGAGGAACTCGAGGACCAGCCTGCGGCCGCGCGGGCCGTCGAGCAGATCCGCAGCACTTAGATCAGCCATATGGCCAGCCTACCTGCGTGGAGGGTGAGTGTCCCGCGTTCGCCAAGCGGGTACCTTATATATAGGGTGGGCTGCGGACGCACCAATGCGCACCAATCCGTGTCCAAGAAAAGTCGAAAGGAACGCAGTGCCCACAACTGCTTCTCATCCGCGTCGCCTGGTCATCGTCGAGTCGCCAACGAAGGCGCGCACGATCGTCGGCTATCTGGGCGACGGCTACGACGTCGAGGCCTCGGTCGGTCACATCCGCGACCTGCCGCAGCCCTCGGAACTGCCCCCGGAGATGAAAAAGGGCCCCTACGGCAAGTTCGCCGTGGATGTGGAGAACGACTTCAAGCCCTACTACCGGGTCGACCCCGGCAAGAAGAAGAAGGTCGCGGAACTCAAGCGCCTGCTCAAGGACGCCGACGAACTCTATCTGGCAACCGATGAGGACCGGGAGGGCGAGGCGATCGCCTGGCACCTGCTCGAAGTGCTCAAGCCCAAGGTCCCGGTCAAGCGCATGGTGTTCCACGAGATCACCCCCGAGGCCATCCAGCGCGCCCTGACGAACACCCGCGAGATCGACGGGGCACTGGTCGACGCGCAGGAGACCCGCCGCGTCCTCGACCGCCTCTACGGCTACGAGGTCTCGCCCGTGCTGTGGCGCAAAGTGGGATCCGGCCTGTCCGCCGGCCGCGTGCAGTCGGTGGCGACCCGCCTGGTCGTCCAGCGCGAACGCGAGCGCATGGCCTTCGTGTCCGCGTCCTACTGGGACCTGGACGTGGAACTCAAAGCCCCCGACGGCACGGTCGCACCCAAGGACGCCGCACCCTTCCCCGCCCGCCTGACCAGCTACAACGGCACCCGGGTGGCCACCGGCCGCGACTTCGACGACCGTGGCAAGCTCAAGGCCAAGTCGGATGTGGTGGTGCTCGACGAGGCCATCGCCACCGGACTGGCCGAAGCGCTGAACGGCCCGGCCCACGATGCGCTGAGCGTTTCCGGGCTGGAGACCAAGCCGTACTCGCGCAAGCCCGCGGCGCCCTTCACCACCTCGACCCTGCAGCAGGAGGCCGGGCGCAAACTGCGGATGAGCTCGCGCCAGGCCATGCGGACCGCGCAGTCGCTGTACGAGAACGGCTACATCACGTACATGCGTACCGACTCGTCGATGCTCTCAGGGCAGGCGATCAGTGCTGCGCGCAGCCAGATCTCGGAGCTCTACGGCCCCGAATACGTGCCGAACTCCCCGCGCGTCTACGCCGCGAAGTCCAAGGGCGCGCAGGAGGCCCACGAGGCGATCCGGCCCGCCGGCGATTCCTTCCGCACCCCGGCACAGGTGTCCGGCAAACTCTCCGGCGACGAATTCCGGCTCTACGACCTGATCTGGAAGCGCACCGTGGCCAGCCAGATGGCCGATGCCAAGGGCAAGACCGCCACGATGCGGATCGAAGCGCAGCTGCCGGCCGGAGCGGACGGTGCCGAGCGCACCGCCGGCTTCACCGCCTCGGGCACGGTCATCACCTTCCGCGGTTTCCTGGCCGCCTACGAGGAGGGCCGCGACCAGGAGCGCTACGACGCGTCCAAGGGCGAATCCCGCCTGCCCGAGGTCGCCGAGGGCTCCGCACTGTCCGTGGCCCACGCGGCCCCGGCCGGGCACCAGACCGCCCCGCCGCCGCGCTTCACCGAGGCCAGCCTGGTCAAGCAGCTCGAAGAGCTGGGGATCGGCCGGCCCTCGACCTACGCCGCGATCATCTCGACGATCCAGGACCGCGGCTACGTCCGCAACCGCGGCTCCGCCCTGGTGCCCACCTGGGTCGCATTCTCCGTGGTGCGCCTGCTCGAAGGGCACTTCGGCGACCTGGTGGACTACCAGTTCACCGCCGACCTGGAAAGCGACCTGGACCATGTGGCCAGCGGTGAGCGCCGCGGCGCGGACTGGCTGGCCGACTTCTACTACGGCGACAAGTCCGCCGGCCACCCCGGCCTCAAACCCACCGTGGACGATCTGGGCGATATCGACGCCCGTGAGATCAACACGGTGCGCATCGACGACGGAGTCGCCCTGCGGGTGGGCCGCTACGGGCCCTATCTGGAGGTCACGGCACCCGCCGGCGGTTTGCAGGAGGGCGACGATCCCAAGCGCGTATCCGTCCCGGACGACCTGGCCCCGGACGAACTGACGCGCGAGAAGGCCGCCGAACTCATCGCCGGCGCCGGCGACGGGGACCGCGAACTGGGTGTGGACCCGGCCTCCGGGCACACGATCGTGGCCAAGACCGGCCGCTTCGGCCCCTACGTCACGGAGATCATCCCCGAAGCAGAACAGGGCAAGGGCAAGAAGAAGGTCAAGCCGCGCACCGGATCGCTGCTCAAATCCATGGACCTGGGCACCGTCGACCTGGACCAGGCGCTGCAACTGCTGAGCCTGCCCAGGGAGGTGGGCAAGGACGCGGACGGCGTGGCCATCACCGCGCAGAACGGCCGGTACGGGCCGTACCTGAAGAAGGGCACGGACTCGCGCTCGCTGGAGACCGAGGAGCAGATCTTCTCCATCACCCTTGAGGAAGCGGAGAAGATCTACGCCCAGCCCAAGACCAGGGGCCGACGGGCCGCCGCGGCTCCGCTCAAGGAGTTCGGCGCCGATCCGGTCAGCGAGAAGCCGGTGGTGCTCAAGGACGGCCGCTTCGGCCCCTACGTCACCGACGGGACGACGAACGCCACCCTGCGCAAGGACGATTCGGTCGAGTCGATCACCCCGGAGCGTGCCTTCGAGCTGATCGCCGAGAAACGCGCCAAGGGCCCGGCGAAGAAGCGCGGGGCCGCGAAGAAGGCACCGGCGAAGAAGACGACCACCAAGAAGACGACGGCCGCGAAGACGGAGGCCGAGAAGAAGGCCGCCCGCTCGGCCGCCGCGAAGAAAGCCGCCGCGACCCGGAAGGCCAATGCGGCGAAGAAGGCGGCCGAGGCCGCGGGCCAGAGCTGAGCACCCCCGCGCCGGCGGGGTCCGCCCCGTCGGCCCGGGCCCTCGGGTGCCCGCGCGCCGGAACTCAGCCGCGCGGCAGCCGCTGCCGGTCGTTGTACGGCCGCGCGGCGGCCAGCTCCGCCGCGGTGAAGTCGCCTGCGACCAGGGTGTAGTGCTCCCGGTATGCGGCCAGGAGTGATTCGTGCACCTGCTCGACCGTCACCTCCGGATGGATCTCGTCGATCGCCCCGCCAGTGGCCGGATCCCACTCCACACCCAGGGCCGCCTCGATGTCGGTCAGTGCCGCGCGCACCCGGGCGGCGTCCGTGACGATGATCGACGAGGAGAACAGCCAGCCGCGGTTCGTCACCCGCTGGGCCGTGCCGATCGCCTTGATCCGCCCCGCCACATTCACACTGTGCTCACCCGGGCAGTACTCGCCGGGGATCTCACCCATCTGGGCATCCACCCCCACCGCGCGCAGGGCCGCGGCGTACATCAGCCCGAACTGCGTGAACCGCTCCTGCGTGCCGGAGAGCAGATCATCGGCCGGCTCCACATGATCGACCACCAGGGAACCCTCCGTATAGACGGCGACCCGCCCGCCCAGGGTGCGCAGCGCCGGGGTCAGCCCGTGGTCCAGCGCGGCCTCGATCGCGGCGGGGAAGCCCGGCAGGAACCGGTCACGCGCGCCGAACACCGCGGTGGGCGCCGGACGGTAGATCCGCAGGGCGGCACCGCGCTCGCGGGAGCGGACCCGGTCCAGCAGGACACGGGCCAGGGACAGAGCGGTCAGGGGGTCCTGGCTGCCGATAGGCAACAGTGTGAGTTCGGGTAGCACGCTTCAAGCGTACCCATCCGGCGCGCTGTGCGGGCTCTACGTCCGTGCTGCCAAGTAGGCTTGGAGTCGTGAGTACTTTAGAGCCACCGGTGAAGCGCACGACCCTGGGCCATCTTGTACTGGAGACCAGCTCCTGGCTCGTCGTCGTGACGACGGCCGCGCTGTGCTATTGCATCGGCGGAATGATAGGGATCTCAGGGGTGCTGTGGCCGGCGCGACTGGGCGGGGTCTGGCATGCGCAGACCTCCGGCGGATTCGACTTCTCCACCGGCACCTGGTGGCTGCTGATCGCAGCCGTCGTGCTCAGCGTGGGCTTCATCGTGCCACAGAAGGTCTTCGAACAGATGCTGCCGGCGGTGCGTTCGAAGGTGCTGACCGGCTTGGGCGCCGCCACCGGCGTGGTCGCCGGGGTCTTCGCCTTCGTGCCCAGCGCCTGGCTGGGCTGGACGGCCTGCCTGCTGCTCGGCGCGCTGTTGGCGGCGGTGACCCGGCACGTCCCCCAGCTGCATCGCAAGCCGTGGCGCACTGCCGGGATCGGCGTGGGCGTCAGCCTGTTCGTCCTGGCCATCGCCCAGCTGGCGGTCGGCACCGGTGCAGCGGCCGGCACGCTGTCGTGGCTGCTGGCGCTCGGTGCCCTCGGCGTATTGGCCGGTTCGCTCCTGGTGTTCCTGTCCCCGGACGTGAACCCTGCGGATCTGCCCCAGCCCACTGCTGCGATCAACACGCGCCAGGCCCTGCCCGGCACCCGCGCGCCCGTTGACATCGCCAATCCCTGGGTCTGCCATCTGTTGGTCGCCCTGCTTGCCGCGGGCCTGGTGCTGGCCCTGCCGGTGGTCACGGAGAACGGATACGGGCTGGCCGGCTTCGCCCTGGCGGTTCTGGCGATCCTGGGCGGTTGGGCATCCGGCTACGAGGTCGGGCCGACCTTCGCACCGGGCATGTCGCGTCCGCGTCTGACATCGTTGGCACTGGTGGCGGCCGGCCTGGCCGGTGTCGGCACCGGCGTGCTGACCGAGCTCTCCGGCCTGGTGCTGATGAGCTTCCTCGCCGCATTCTGTGTGGGGGTGGGGCTGCGCGCCCAGCCCTACCCGATCAGCCGCCGCTACGGCTTGGCCGCCGGTGGCCTGCTGGGCCTGGTGCTGGCGGCCCTGCTGCCGCGTTTCGACGTGGCCTTCAATGCGGACTTCACCTGGAGCATGACCCCGGCGATGGGCACGCACATCCTGCTGGGCCTGGCCGCGATCGTTGCCGGCGTCATCGCCCTGTTCACCTTCGCCCCGCAGGGCATCCGGGGGATCGGCGTGGACCTGGTCCACGCCTTCACCCCGTTGCGCACGGCGGTGGCGCAGGCCGCTGCACAGAAGACAGGGGAGGCGGGTGTCGATGACACCGCCGATTCCGCCGAGGACGCGGCGACCACCGTGCTGTCGGCCGGGCACGGGTCCTCTGCAGACTCGGCCGCGGGGTCGGCGGCCGGGCCCGCTGCGGGTCCCTCCGCAGGTACGGCGGCTCCGGAACATCCCGGTGTCTTCATCACCTTCGAGGGGATCGACGGTTCGGGCAAGACGACCCAGCTGCGCTTGCTGGCCCAGCACCTCAAGGACAACGGACTGGACGATGTCGTATCCACCCGTGAACCGGGCGGGACCCCGGCCGGGGTGCAGATCCGGCAGGTCGTGCAGGGTGGGGATCCGGTGGCTCCGCGGGCGGAGGCACTGCTCTACGCAGCCGACCGGGCCGACCACGTGGCCTCCCTGGTGCGTCCTGCCCTGGAACGTGGGGCGGTGGTGCTCGGCGATCGCTACACGGATTCCTCCATCGCCTATCAGGCCGCGGGCCGGGAACTGTCCGCCGAGGACATCGCGGGGCTCTCGGAGTGGGCCACCCTGGGGCTCCGGCCCGATCTGACCGTGCTCATCGACGCGGATCTGGCGGCGGCGGGCAAGCGGACTGCCGAACGCGGGGAGGAGAACCACTTCGACCGCGAGGCCGACGACTTCCGCACACGCGTGCGCCGGGCCTTCCGGGAACTGGCCCAGGCCGACCCGCAGCGCTATGTCGTGATCGACGGGACGCGCGGTGTCGAGGAGGTCGCCGCCGATGTGGTGGGTGCCCTGGACCCGCTCATTGCAGCCCGGATCGCCGATTACGAGGCTCCCGGTCCGCTGGGCGATGACGCCGCGGAGCCGGAGCCGGACTCCGAGCAGGCGACCGAAACAGATTCCGAAACCGATTCCGGGGCCGGGTCTGAAACCGATTCTGAAACCGCGGAGGTCGACGAGGAGATCGAGGACCTGGACTCCGACGTCGAACTCGAGGACCTCGAAGCCGAGGTCGACGAGCTCGAGGGTGAAGTCGAACGGGATCCGGACGACGACTATCTGCCGGAATTCCTGCGTGAGGGCATGGACCCCGAAGAGGTCCACTGGGCCTCGCAGGTGGCCACTGACCGCATTATGGAACGGGGAGAGCGCGCGGCGAGGTCCGAATCAGGGGAACCGGACGGGGCCGGTGAACCGGCGGACGCGGACCCGGTGGATGTGGAGCCGGAGGATGTGGAGCCGGGGGAGGCGGAGCCCGAACCCGCGCAGCAGGCGGAGGAGGCCTCGGCCCCGGAAGAGCCGGAGGAGGCGCCCACCACGGCGCTGCGGCCCCGCTTCGATTCCAGCCGGCTGCGCGCGCAGGCGCAGATCGAACGGCAGGCCAGGGAACGACTGCGCCAGGCGAAGCTGCGCCAGCAGCAGGCCAAGAACACGCGTGAAGACGGTGACCGTCAGTGAGCGTCTGGGGTGAACTCGTCGGCCAGTCCGCTGCGATCGACGTGCTGTCCCACGCCGCGCACGCCGCGGCCACCGGTAGCGCGGGGATGACCCACGCCTGGCTCATCACTGGCCCACCGGGATCCGGTCGGTCGAATGCTGCGCGCGCCTTCGCAGCGGCCCTGCTCACCCCGGACGAGGGTGCCGCGGATACGCCCGCCGCGCGCCGGGCCCTGGCCGGGACACACGAATCGATGACCGTCATGTCCACGCAGAAGGCGCTCATCACGATCGACGAGGTGCGCGAACTGGTGGGCACCGCCCAGACGGCACCGGTCAACGCCGATTGGCGCGTGATGATCATCGAGGACGCGGACAGGATGACGGAGCGCACCTCGAACGTGTTGCTCAAATCCATTGAGGAACCGCCGCCGGCCACCGTGTGGATCCTGTGCGCGCCCAGTCCCGAGGATGTGCTGACGACCATCAGATCGCGCTGTCGCAATGTCAATCTGCGCATTCCCCCGGTCCAGGCGATCGCGGATCTGCTGGTGTCACGCGACGGCGTCGATCCGGAGCGGGCACGGTGGGCGGCCGCCGCGGCGCAGAACCACATCGGCCGGGCCCGGTACCTGGCCAGGGACCAGGACGCGGCGCTGGACCGCGAACACGTGCTGGGCATCCCCGGGCGGTTGAAGTCCGTGGGCGCGACCGTGCGCCTGGCCGCCAAGATGGTCGACCTGGCTCAGGAACGCGCGGCAGCGCGGACCGCGGAGCGCAACGCACAGGAACGCTCCCGGCTGTTGACCACCCTGGGGGTGGAGGAGGGTAAACCGGCGCCTCCGGCCCTGCGCGCCCAGGTCAAGCGCCTCGAAGAGGAACAGAAGCGCAGGGACGCCCGCGCCCGCAGCGATGAACTCGATGCGATGCTGCTGGAGTTGCTGTCGCTCTACCGCGATGTGCTGCTGTTCCAGCTGGGGCGCACCGATGGCTGGATCAACCTGGGCTCGGAGGAGCGGATTCGCAAACTTGCCCAGGACGGGGACGCCGAGTCCACCCTCAAGCGCATCGACGTGCTCGGCCTGGCGCGCCGCCGACTGCAGACGAACACCGCTCCGCTGCTGATCATGGAGGCGGCCTTCATCGGCCTGTCGAATCCCTGGCTCAGCGTGGACTGACCCGCCCGTCCCCGCGCAGGTGTGCGGAGCTCAGCCCAGCAGCTGGTCGACCAGGTGGGCGACCAGTTCGACGCGGCGCGGGATCCACTCGATCAGCGCGTGTTCGGTGTCGGCGTGCGAACCGCCGCCCACCGTGCCCAGCCCGTCCAGGGTCGGCACGCCCAGGCCCGCGGTGAAGTTCCCGTCGGAGCCGCCGCCCACCTCGACCTCGGCCAGGGCCGGATGCCCCAGTTCCCCTGCGATCCTTGCGGCGCGTTCGAACAGGGGCAGGGCCAGGGCACGCTCCAGCGGGGGCCGGTTGATCCCGCCGTAGAGTTCCAGCCCGGCCCCGGGGATCTCCGGGCGCAGCCCGTGCAGCAGGCGGTCGACCAGCACCTGTTCGTGCGCGGTCTGCGCGCGCGAGTCGATTGCGACGGAGGCCTGCGCGGGAATGGTGTTCGTGGTCGTCCCCGAGGTCATGACGGTGGGGGTGACCGAGGTGCCGTCGGCCGTCTGCCGGTCCAGGGCGGCGATGCGCAGCACCTGGGCGGCGACCTCGGTGGTGGCGTTGATGCCCTTCTCCGGTTCGACACCGGCGTGGGAGGCCCGACCGGTGATCTCCAACCGGTACAGGGCAACGCCCTTGCGACCGGTCTTCACCGCGCCCTCCCGGTGGCCTTCGCCGCTTTCGAACACGAGTGCGGCCTCTGCGCCGGCGGCCTCGGCCTCGATGATGCCGCGCGAGGACACCGAGCCGATCTCCTCATCGCCGGTGATGAGCAGGCTGACCCCGTCGAGGTTCCCGCGGCTCGCGCGCACGGCGGCCAGGGCGTGCAGGGCGATGAGGTCCCCGCCCTTCATATCGTCGGTGCCGGGGCCGCGGACCACGCCGGCGCGAATCGAGAAGGGAATGCGCTCCAGGGTGCCCAGCGGCCAGACCGTGTCGTGGTGGCCGATCAGCAAGACCCGGCGGGGGCCCGAGCCGAAGCGCCAGAGCAGGTGCGGGGCGTCACCGGGGGTCAGGACCCGCGGAGCGGCACCCAGCAGCGAGGCTCCCACGCGTGCCACCAGATGGGCGGAGCGCGACAGTGCTGCGGGGTCCGAGGTGGGGGATTCGCATTCGACCAGGGTCTTGAACTGGGAGAGGAAGAGCTCGAGGTCCATTCGTCCAGTCTACGGGGCACTGCGTCGGTGGGGCATGGCCCCGGCGCGCTGCGCCCGACTCGCCTGTGGTCGACATCTCAATTCGCAGCTTTGACCTGGAGGCAGCCGAGCCGATAGAGTTATCTGCGTTGCCGCTTTAGCTCAGTCGGCAGAGCGTCTCACTCGTAATGAGAAGGTCGAGAGTTCGATTCTCTCAAGCGGCTCGGCAATCCGAACCCCGACACCATGATTCCATGGTGTCGGGGTTCTGTCGTGCCGGCGCCTGTTAGGATCTGTTGCGTAGTGCTCTGCTGCATAGTGCAAAGGCGTAACCGGGAGGCTGTCCGTGGGCAACGACAAGTTCATCGTCGTCGGAATCGACGGATCGCAGGCATCGCGGGAGGCCGCCTGGTGGGCAATGAAGGACGCCAGGTCCACCGGGATCGAAGTCCGGTTGGTCGCGGTGGTCGACGAATCCCAGCTGGAGCGGGCGGACGCCCGGCTCGAGGAGCTGGCCGACGAACTCTCCACACACGCCCCTGAAGCGGTCTTCACCACCCTGGCCACCACCGGCGATCCGGCCGAGGTGCTGGTCGACCTGGCCGCGGATGCGACCCTCCTGGTGTTGGGCGAACACGGCAAGGACGAGGCCGAGCCCGGCCGTCTGGGCACCGTGGCGGCCGGTATCCCCGGGCATGCTCTGTGCAGTGTGCTGATCCTGCGGCAGACGCCCGGGCAGAAGGCCGAATCCGAGGTTCCCGACGGCCATCCGCGCGACCGCAAGCCGGTGGTTGTCGGCTTGGACACCTCGGTGTACTCCGCGATCGCGACCATCGATGCCGCAATCTACGCCCGGGTGCTCGGCGTGCCGCTGCGGGTGCTGACGGTGATCCGCGAGGACGAACCCGGCGATCTGGTCGCCACACAGGTCGAATTCGACCTGGCCTGGTTGCGCGCGGAGGTCCCCGGCGCCGTGATCGTGCACGAATACGTGCCGGCCGCGGGCCGCACGCCCGCCGAGGTGCTGGTCGAGGCCGGCGATGAGGCCTCCGGGCTGGCCGTTGGAAAGCGCGGTATGGGGCTGTTCGAGAGCATGCGGGTACAGCTGGGGCGGACCTCGGCCGCTGTGTTGCGCGATGCGCGCTCCAGCGTGCTGTTCGTGCCGTACCGCGAGGACCGACGTTTGGAGACCCGGCGCGAGGTCCGCTGAGGCGATCCCTGCACATCCCAGGCGTCGGCGCGCTGGGATGTGCAGCCCGCTCAGTGACGGGGGTTGCGGCGGGGCCGACGCACCAGGTGTCCCAGCCAGGCCCTGGTCACCGCGTTGACCACCAGCAATGCCACGCAGGCGTAGACCAGACCCGGCACCGCCACCGCGCGGTAGGCGGAGAGCGAGAAGCCGCCGGTCGTCGCGGACACTACGGTGCTCAGGGTCCGCCACCCGAAGTGTCCATGGGGGAACGATCCCAGGAGGTTCCGTGGGAACTGGTCGGAGGTGATCTGCTCGATGAACCACCAGCCGGGCACCAGCGGCAGGATGCCGAAGGCACTGCTGAGTGCGCACATGACCAGGCTGATACTGAGGAACCCTCCGATGGTTCGCCCGAACACCGCGTCGATGGCCAGCACCGACCAGGCCGTGAGCGTGGCGACCACCAGGCACACGATCACGCACAGGAGTGAGGCGATGAGCGGGGTGAAACCGCCCAGCAGTTGTCCGCCGGTGTTCGCGAAGCCCCCGGACCAATTGCCCAGATAGCCCAGCAGAGCCCACACCCCCAGCAGGGCGAGGGTGAGGATGCCGACCGTGCCCAGGCTCAGCAGCTGTTTGGCGCCGAACGCGGTACGCGGATCGACCTGTGTGTCGACCCGCGCGTCGACTGCTGCCAGTTCGCGGGTGGCCGGACCGGACTCATGCCCCGCTTCGAGAGCACCGGGGGCGGTTTCGTGTTCGGGCTCGGAGGCGTCGGGGGCGGCCTCGTACCCACCGTATGTGCGGCGGACCCTACGGCGCACCAGCCAGGCCGAGGCGAAGCCCGCGGTCAGCGCACCGGCCACGAGCAGCAGCGGTAGGGCGCTGCGGAAGGCCAGCGTGAGCGAGTCGGCGTGCTGCTCGGGCGAGACGGTGATCGGTTCGCCGTCCTGTCCCTGCGCACCGGGCGTTACGGTATCGGACGTTTCGGTGCCGGATGTCGTCGTGCCGCTTGTGGGTGCCGCTCTGTGCCCGCCGGCCACGACAGCGGCGTCCGCGCTGGGACCCGTATTCGCACGCGCCGGCCCTGCGACCTTCTTCACCGTGAAGTCATAGGCCTGTTCGAAGGCGTTGTAGCGGGCCGTCCGGTCGGCCTTGCATTCGACGTTCGGCTTGTCGATGACGCCGGCACAATCCCATTTCAGCGCGATCAGGCGGATTTCCTTCTGGCTCTCCCGCAGGGCCGGGGCGATTGTGTCCTTCCGATACGCATCCAGGTCGAAGCCGTCCTCGGCTCGGGCATCCGGCCCGGCCAGCAGGTCCATATGGTGCGTGTAGGCCTGCGGATAACGTTCTTGTCGAGAGACTCGGTCGATCGTCTCCGTCATCGTGTCGGTAAAGCCCTTGGGGAAGACGAGCGCGGCGGCCACACTGCCATCGGCCACCAGCTTCCTGGCCTGCTTCGGCTTGACGACGGTGACCTCGGTGTTGCCGGCCGGCTGGGCCTGCAATTTGTCGGCGAAGGTCTGGGAGAAATTCCTCCACTGGGGTTTCGCATCCATGGTGGACAGTTCCCGCTGTTCATCGTCGATGCCCACCGCGACCCGGTAGTGCCCGGCCGCATGGCCCTTCCCGCCACTGGTGTTCCCGCCATCCCGGTCGGCCTGCTGAGCGTGCTTGGCCTCGGCGGCCGCCCGGTCACGGGCATCGTTGAGGATCTTCGCATCGGCCCGGAACGTGGTCAGCGGAATGTAGAGCAGAGCCAGCAACACCATGACGATGAGCGAGGCTGCCAGTGGGATCAGCGCGCTGCGGATACGATTCGCGAATATCTGACGCAGGAGGCCACTGGATGAACGCATATATCCAACTCTATGTGCTCGTCTCCTGTGTGCTGTTGGCAGCGGTATCGGTCGTCTCCCGACGAACTGGCCTAGACTCGGGACCAGGAGCCCACCGCACGACAGGCACGGGCCCCTGCACATACCTGGACACACCCTCGTACAGGAGAGTCAATGAAGACCCTGGGGACATCGGTGGACACCCACGATCCGGCCGTCAAGGCCAGGCGGGCCGCCCACACCACACTCATCGAAGCACTGCGCACACGCCTGGAGACCACAGCCCGCGGCGGGAGCGAACGGTCGCGGCAGCGCCATCTGGACCGCGGCAAACTCCTCCCGCGCGAGCGCGTGGAACGGCTATTGGATCCCGGCGCGCCCTTCCTTGAACTGAGCCCCCTGGCCGCCAACGGAATGTACGCAGACGCCTCACCGGGCGCCGGCATCATCACCGGGCTGGGCCGGGTCGCCGGGCGGATCTGCGTGATCGTGGCCAATGACGCTACCGTCAAGGGCGGGACCTACTACCCGATGACCGTCAAGAAGCACCTGCGCGCCCAGGAAGTGGCCCTGGCCAACCGGCTGCCGTGCATCTACCTGGTCGACTCAGGCGGAGCGAACCTGCCCAACCAGGACGAAGTGTTCCCCGACCGGGACCACTTCGGCCGGATCTTCTACAACCAAGCCACCCTGTCGGCCGCCGGCGTCCCCCAGCTGGCCGCGGTCCTGGGCTCGTGCACCGCCGGCGGCGCCTACGTCCCCGCGATGAGCGACGAGACCATCATCGTGGGCGACCAGGGCACGATCTTCCTCGGCGGCCCGCCCCTGGTCAAGGCCGCCACCGGCGAGGACGTCACTGCCGAGGACCTGGGCGGCGGCGCCCTGCACTCGCGCGTCTCCGGCGTCACCGACCACCTGGCGGCGAACGACGGACACGCACTGGAGATCATGCGCGACATCGTCTCCACCCTGGCGCCCCAGGACGCCCCCGCCTGGCAGCGCACCACCCCGCAGCCCCCGGCGGCCGATCCGGAGGAACTCACCGCCGTCGTCCCCGCCGACCTGAAAACCCCCTACGACGTGCGCGAGGTCATCGCCCGCCTGGTCGACGGCAGTAGCTTCCACGAATTCAAAGCCGAATACGGCACCACCCTGGTCACCGGCTTCGCCCACCTGGACGGCCACCCCGTGGGAATCGTGGCCAACAACGGCGTGCTGTTCGGCGAATCCGCACTCAAGGGCGCCCACTTCATCCAACTGTGCGATCAGCGCGACACCCCGCTGATCTTCCTGCAGAACATCACCGGCTTCATGGTCGGCCGCGACTACGAAGCCGGCGGTATCGCCAAACACGGCGCCAAAATGGTCAACGCCGTGGCCTGCGCACGCGTCCCCAAACTCACCGTCATCATCGGCGGATCCTTCGGCGCGGGCAACTACGCCATGTGCGGGCGCGCCTACGACCCCCGCTTCCTGTGGATCTGGCCCCACGCCCGGATCTCCGTGATGGGCGGGGAACAGGCCGCCGGAGTGCTCACCACCGTCAAACGCGCCCAACTGGAAGCCCGCGGCGAAACCCTCGACCCCGCCGCCGAGGCCGCCCTGCGCCAACCCACCCTCGACCAGTACGAACACCAGGGCGACCCCTACTACTCGACCGCCCGACTCTGGGACGACGGCATCATCGAACCCGCCCAGACCCGCCAGGTCCTGGCCCTGGCGCTCGAAGCCTGCCGCCACACCCCACTGACCAGACCGGGCAACGCCCCCGGCTACGGCATCTTCAGGATGTGACCGCCATGTTCCACACAGTGCTCATCGCCAACCGCGGGGAAATCGCCCTGCGCGTCATCACCACCTGCCGCCGCCTGGGCGTGCGCACCGTCGCCGTCTACTCCGACGCCGACGCCGAGGCCGCCCACACCCGGGCCGCGGACCTCGCCGTGCGCCTCGGCCCGGCCCCGGCCAAGGACTCCTACCTCGACATCGCCAAGGTCATCGCCGCGGCCCGGGCCACCGGCGCCCAGGCGATCCACCCCGGCTACGGCTTCCTGTCCGAGAACGCCGACTTCGCCCGCGCCTGCGAAGACGCCGGAATCGTGTTCCTGGGACCCGACTCCACCGCGATCGAAACCATGGGGGACAAGATCGCGGCCAAACAGGCCGTCGCCGCCCGAGGCGTCCCCCTGGTCCCCGGTGTGGCCCGGGCCGGGCTGAGCGATGCCCAACTGGCCGCCGCAGCCATGGACATCGGCCTGCCCGTGCTCATCAAACCCTCCGCCGGCGGAGGCGGCAAGGGCATGCACGCCGTCCACCACGAAGCCGAACTGCTGCCCGCCCTGGCCGCCGCCCGTCGCGAGGCCGCAGCCGGCTTCGGCGACGACACCCTGTTCCTTGAACGCCTCATCGCCCACCCCCGCCACATCGAAGTGCAGATCCTGGCAGACTCCCACGGCACCGTCATCCACCTGGGCGAACGCGAATGCTCCCTGCAGCGCCGCCACCAGAAGGTGATCGAAGAAGCACCCTCGGCCCTGCTCGACCCCGGCACCCGCGCCAGAATCGGCGAGGCCGCCCGCCAGACCGCCCTGGCCGTGGGCTACCGCGGCGCGGGCACCGTCGAATTCATCCTCAGCGCCGATCGGCCCGAAGAGTTCTTCTTCATGGAGATGAACACCCGCCTCCAGGTCGAACACCCCGTCACCGAAGAGGTCACCGGCCTGGACCTGGTCGAACAGATGCTGCTCATCGGCGCAGGCGAACCCCTGCACATCACCCAGGACCAGGTGGACCTGCACGGCCACGCGATCGAGGCGCGCATCTACGCCGAGGACCCCGCCCGCGGCTTCCTGCCCACCGGCGGCCGCGCCCTCGACGTCTGCCTGCCCGCGGCCACCGCCTTCACCCGGGCCTCGGCCCAGTCCCAGGGCAACGGCATCCGCGTCGACGCGGGACTGAGTGCGGGCCAGCCGATCGTCTCCGCCTACGACCCGATGATCGCCAAGGTCATCGCCCACGGCCCCGACCGCGCCACCGCCCTGGCTCGGCTGGACTACGCGCTCGCCGGCTGTGCGATACCCGGCATCACGACCAATATCGACTTCCTGCGCAAGCTGTTGACCAGGGACGATGTCCGCGCCGGAGACCTGACGACGGAAATCATCGACGGTCTTTCCGCTACGGAACTCGAACACGCGCCCGGGCCGATCGACCGCCTGTTCGCGGCCGCCGCGGTGGTGTCCACGGGCGGTGGGGCCGGGGCCGATCCCGCCTGGGACGGGGAACTCGCCCCGCCCGCTCCGGTGAAGGCCGGCGCATGGGACCGGCCCACCGGCTGGCGGTTGGGCCGCCCGCCGCACACCACGGTGCCGCTCCTGGAATCCGGGGAACCGGTGGCGGTCGACTATCCGTACCCGGACCTCGGCGCTGCGACGGCCACCCCCGGCTGGTCGATGACGGTCGACGGGGTGCGCCACACCGCGCGGATCTGGGCCAGGTCCGCCGATCGCCAGATCTGGGTGGCGAGTGAGCGCGGCGTCTATTCCTTCGTCCGGCCCACCGCGGACGCGAATCTTGATCCGGGTACCGTCGGGGCCGAACTCACCGCGCCGATGCCGGGTTCGGTGATCGCCGTCCACGCCGCCGACGGCGCACAGGTCACGGCGGGGCAGGCCCTGCTGGTGGTCGAGGCGATGAAGATGGAACACGTGCTCACCGCCCCCGTGGACGGGGTGCTGGCACTCGAGACGGTGCCAGGGGCCCAGGTGGCCCTGGACGAGGTACTGGCACGGGTCGTGCCGGAAACACAGAGCGAGGAGTAGTCATGGCCATCAGCTTCACCCCGGGAATGCTGCCGGAGGAGTACGAGTCCCTGCGCAGGTCCGTCGCCGATTTCGCGGACGCCGAGGTCGCGCCGGTCAGCGCCGAACTGGACCGGGCACACGCCTTCCCCTACGAACTGGTCGCCAAAATGGGCGATATGGGCCTGTTCGGACTGCCGTTCCCGGAGGAGTACAGGGGCATGGGCGGGGACTACTTCGCCCTGTGCCTGGCGATCGAGGAATTAGCGCGGGTCAACCAGTCCCTGGCCATCACCCTGGAGGCGGGCGTCTCATTGGGGGCGATGCCGATCCACCGCTTCGGCACGGACGCACAGCGCGCCGAACTGCTGCCACAGGTGATCGACGGGCGCGGCCTGGCGGCCTTCGGACTGACCGAGCCCGAGGCCGGATCGGACGCCGGCGGCACCCGCACCCGGGCGGTCCTGACCCCCGGCTCGGGCGGGCAGGACGGCACGCCCGGTTCACCCACCGGCGGCGGCACGTGGACGATCGACGGGGCGAAGTGCTTCATCACGAACTCGGGCACCTCGATCACGAAGTTCGTCACCGTCACGGCGGTCACCGGCACCCGCACCGCAGCCGACGGCTCCCCGCGCCCGGAGATCTCCACCCTCATCGTGCCCTCCGGCACCCCCGGCTTCACCGTGGAGCCGGCCTACGACAAGGTCGGCTGGAACTCCTCGGACACCCACCCACTGACCTTCGCAGGGGTCAACGTGCCAGAGGGGAACCTGCTGGGACAGCGCGGGCGCGGGTACGCGAACTTCCTGCGGATCCTCGACGAGGGCAGGATCGCCGTGGCCGCGCTCGCAGTGGGCGCCGCGCAGGGCTGCCTCGACGAATCGGTGCGCTATGCGCGCGAACGCACCGCCTTCGGCCGGCCGATTGGGGACTACCAGGGCATGTCGTTCAAGATCGCGCGGATGGCGGCCCGGACGCAGACTGCCCGGGCCGCCTATTATGCGGCGGCCTCGCGGATGCTGGCCGGCCTACCGTTCAAAACGGAGGCGGCCATTGCGAAGCTGGTGGCGGGCGAGGCCGCCATGGACAATGCGCGCGATGCCACGCAGGTCCACGGCGGGTACGGCTTCATGAACGAGTCCCCGGTCGCCCGCCACTACCGGGACTCGAAGGTCCTGGAGATCGGCGAGGGCACGACGGAGGTGCAGCTGATGTTGATCGGCCGGGAGCTGGGCCTGTAGCCCGCCGCAGGGCCTGGCCGCCGCACGCTATTACCCGCGCCCCGTATTACCGGTGCGCTGGATGAGCGTTGCCCGGTATCACCGGTGCGCGGCGGCCCGGTTCCGGCGCCTGCGGACCGTCAGCAGTACCGTGGCCCCGCCGATCACCAGCACCGCTCCGATGCCCACCGGTAGTCCGAGTTCGGTGCCGGTCGTGGGCAGTGCGCCGGTGTCCTCGCCACCGCCGGCGTTGTCACCCTCGGAGCCGCCGTCCCCGCTTGCGTCCCCGCCGGGAGCGGGCGCCGCGGTCGTCGCACTGGGCGCACTGGGCGAATCGCTGGGCTCGGTCGAGGCACTCGGCCGGCCGGCGGTCACCACCGAGGCCGCCGGCTGGCCGGGCTCGACCTTCGTGACGGTGCCGGCCTCGTCGAGCGTGACCTTCGCGCTCTGCGCTGCGGGCAGGTCGATCCGGGCCCATCCCCTGGAACTGGAATCGAGCGGGTAGCCGGCCGGGGCCTCGGTCGCGGCCAGCACCGCGGTGCGCTGTTCCTCGTTGAGCTCGGGGAAGGTCGTGACCAGGAGGTTCGCAGCACCCGCCGGCACCCTGGGTGCCTCGTCCGCGGTCCGGGTTCCACCCGTATAGCTCGTCGCCCGGTCGAATCCGTAGGTCATGCGCTCCCTGTACACCTGCAGAGCGCTGCTGCGGTCGGTCACCGGGACGGTGGCGACGGCGTCGGTGAAGGCATTGGCGTATCCGCCGGTGCCATTGGCCTTGGTTGCGGTGATGCACGCGGCCAGAGTGTCCCCGTAGCCGTCGGCCTCGCACCTGTCGGTCAGGTAGTCGACCAGCTGTTTGCGGGCCGGCTGCAGCGTGTTCTCGATGTACTTCGCATCCAGGGTCGCCGCGGTGTGGGCATGGCCCAGGATCCGGCCGCCGATCACATCGAGTGGGTAGTGCACGCCGAGCGCGATGCGGTTGTTGCCGGCTTCCGATCCGCGCGTGGCGATCTCGGGTCCCAGCTCCGGCAACAGGACTGCCAGCAGCAGTGTCTCCTCATAGGCGAATGTGGTGTGCCCGGATGGGAACGCCTGTGAGATGCCCTCGGCCATGCCGTTGTAGTCGGCGGTGTGCTTCCTGCCGTGGGCGTCGGTCCAGTCGGGGATCCGCGCGGTTTCGAGGTCGGGGGCCAACCCACGCAGGTCGTTCTCGTTCTTCTGCCCCGCGAAGCCACGGTCGCTTAAGAATGGGCGCGGATAGTTGAAGTACGGCTTCGCCGCGCCGGTCGACGACTCGGCCAGAACTCCGTCGAACGCCTTCGCGGCCCGGTCCAGTTCGCCGCCTTCGACGCCCTCGCTGAAGTATTCGGCGAGCACGGGTCCGAGCGAGTCCGGCAGGGTCTCTTTCCAGTCGTAGTCGGCATCGACCAGCGCGCGGTGCGCCTGTTCCGTGTCCTTGGCCGCCCGGGTGTTGATCTTCTTGTACAGGTCGTCATTGGCGCCCAGGATCGGGGCACCGTGTGCGGTTACGCTGCCACGGAAGCCGGTTTCCCGCTTGGTGTCGGCGGTGCTGTCGTCGTAGACCAGCGGTGTCCAGTAGTCGTCGAATTCCCGCATGAGTTCGACGTTCTCGTCGACCTTGGCCGCCTTCGCCGTGGGCTCGGCCGGGGCCCCGGCTGTGGACGGGGGCGCGGTGGGCGCCTTCGTCGAAGTGGTGGCGTCGGCCGTCGGAGCGGTGGCGGTGTCCGTCGCCGTGCTCGTGTGCGAGGGCGTGTCGCCGGGCGCGGCGGTTCCCAGTCCGGCGGCAGTGGCGGGGACGGCCGTTCCTGCGAACATGATTCCGACGGTGGTTCCGATGGCCGCGATGCGTTTGGCCGAGTGCGGGGTGAGCATATGAGCATCCTCTTCTGTGGGAGTGGGCCAGCCCGCCGGCCGGTGCACGGCGGCTGCGTGGACACGCTACGACCGGCGGGTTAAGCGCACGGGGAGCACAAGGTGAACCGCGGGTGAACTATAACGTGGGAATACTGTGTGTGGTGGAATCACCATGCATCGGGACTGCCACGGGTGCACGCTTCCGCCCCCTTGGAATGCGAACCTGCGGCCGGGCGCATTCATGGCCGCTGCGGATGCGAAGATAGCAGGGTGGATCTCTTCGCTCTGCTGCCGTCCGGCCTCGAATCCGCCTCGATCTTCACCATCACGACCCTGATAGCGGAATACGTGGTCAAGATCGTGGCGATCGGCGTCGTTCCCGAAGACCGCAAACCGGGTTCGGGGACCGCCTGGCTGCTGGTCATCCTGTTCCTGCCCGTGGTGGGAATCCCGCTGTTCCTGCTCATCGGCAATCCGTACATCAACCGGCGCCGACAGCGGATCCAGGCACGGTCGAACGCGATCATGAAGCTGGGCACGGAGGACGTCCCCGACTATCCGGTCCAGCTGGAAGCCGCGATGCGCGCGGACCCGGCCCTGGCCTCGATCGTGGGGATGTCGCGCAGGTTGACCAGCCTGCCGATGGTCGCGGGAGTCAACCACGGACTGTCCGGGGACTACGAGGGCAATATCCGCCGGATGGCGGCGGCCGTTGACGCGGCAGACGACTACGTCTTCTGCGGTATCTACATCATGGCCCGCGATGCCACGACCGAAGTCTTCTTCGCAGCGCTGGAGCGGGCGGCGGCCCGCGGGGTCGAGGTCAAGGTGCTGTTCGACCACATCGGTTCGCGCAAGTACCCCGGTTTCAAGCAGTTGGGCCGTTCGCTGTCGGCCGCCGGCATCGAATGGCATCTGACCCTGCCGTTCATCCCGTGGCGCGGGCATCTGCGGCGGATCGACCTGCGCAATCACCGCAAGCTGCTGGTGGTCGACGGGCAGCGGGGCTTCATGGGCTCGCTCAATATGATCGATTCGAGTTATCTGCTGCAGAAGAACGTGCGGGTCGGCAGGCATTGGAACGACGTGCTGGTCGAGCTGTCGGGGGAGATCGTCGCGGAACTCGAAGCCGTGTTCGCCACCGACTGGTTCTCCGAATCGGGCGAGGAGATCGGGATCCGCGAGTACCGTCCGACCCAGGGCGCCGAGGCCGCCATGGGCGGGCAGGACAACGCACTGCAGCTGATCCCCTCGGGACCGGGCTACCGGACGGAGCCCAATCTGCGGGCGTTCACCGCGCTGATCAACAATGCGCTGGACAATGTCAGGATCGTCAGCCCCTACTTCGTCCCGGATGAATCGATCCTGGCCGCGATCGTCACCGCCTGCTACCGCGGTGTGCGGGTGGAACTCTACGTCAGCGAAAAGGCCGATCAGTTCATGGTCGATTACGCCCAGTCCTCGTACTATCAGGCGCTGTTGGACGCGGGCGTGCACATCTATCTGTTCCCCAAGCCCGCGGTGCTGCACACCAAGGCCTTCACGATCGACGACCGGATCGCGGTTGTCGGATCGTCGAATATGGACATGCGCTCGTTCGGGTTGAACTACGAGATCAGCCTGCTGGCCTTCGCCGGCGATCTGGTCGCGCAGACCGTGGAGATCATCGACGGCTACCAGGCGAAGTCACGGCGCCTGATGCGGCCAGAATGGCACCACCGGCCCTACTGGCGGCGCTACCTGGAATCGGTCTTCCGGCTCACCTCGGCCCTGCAGTAGGGACTACCTCGAATAGGGACTTACTGCGCAGCCGGTGGTGCGGCCGCCAGGGCCTGGGCCAGTTCGTCCACCCCGCCGACCACATGATCGGGACGGAAGGGGAAAGTGTCGACGTCGCGGCGGGAGCTGATGCCCGAAAGGACCAGGAAGGTGTGCAGTCCGGCCTCCATGCCGGCCATGATGTCCGTGTCCATCCGGTCGCCGATCATCGCGGTGGACTTCGAATGGGCCCCGATCTTGTTCAGGGCCGAGCGGAACATCATGGGATTGGGCTTGCCCACCACATAGGGTTCGGCGCCCGTGGCCTTCGTGATGAGACTGGTGATCGCGCCGGTGGCCGGCAGGATGCCCTCGGGGGAGGGGCCTGTGGCATCCGGGTTCGTGGCGATGAACCGGGCGCCGCGGGAGATCAGACGGATCGCCTTGGTGATCGCCTCGAAGGAATAGGTGTGCGTCTCCCCGACGACTACGAAGTCGGGATCCGCTTCGGTCATGATGAAGCCGGCGTCGTGCAGGGCGGTGGTCAGTCCGACCTCGCCGACGACGAAGGCGGAGCCGCCGGGGGCCTGATTGGCCAGGAAATCCGCGGTGGCCAGAGCCGAGGTCCAGATCCGTTCCTCCGGAACGTCCAGGCCCATGCCGTGCAGGCGGGCCGCCAGATCACGCGCGGTGTAGATCGAGTTGTTCGTCAGCACCAGGAAGGGCGTGTCGTTGACCCGCCACTGCGCCAGCAGTTCGGCCGCACCCGGCAGTGCCTGTTGTTCGCTGACCAGGACCCCGTCCATATCGGTCAGCCAGCATTCGATGTTCTCAATCCCCATAGTCCCCATGGCCTCCAGCCTAGTGGACGTGGGCCACCGGTGGATTGCCCACGGGTGAATGCCGGGTGGACTGGTGAGCGCCGAATGGACCGCTGGGCGGGCGCGGGAGTGGACAAGTGCGCGGGCCGAAACATTGTCCGAGTAACATTTCCCGTGTCCCTCTCCATATATTCAACTCTTCAGGGGTGCCATGTTCACAACGCAGCGTTTCAGCCGTCCGTCCGACCGCGTCGCCGGTCGTCATCATCGGTCGAACCGCCGACACGCGATGAGCCTGGCAGCCGTCGTGGCAGCCGGCTCTCTGCTGCTGACCGCCTGCGGTGGTTCCGAGGGCGACAGCGGTGACACCGGCGCCGGCGACTCCGACATTCCGAAGGTCGAGTCCCTGGACAAGGTCGCCAAGGACGATGCGCTGGCCAAGCGCCTGCCCAAGAAGATCGCCGACCGCGGCACGCTGGTCGTCGGTTCCGACACGACCTTCCCGCCGGCGGAGTTCCTGGCGGGCAAGGACGGCCAGACCGCAGTGGGCAACGAGGTCGACATGTCCAAGGCGATCGCGGCCAAGCTGGGTCTGAAGCTTGACTTCCAGTCCTCGAGCTTCGACGCGATCCTGCCGGGCATCGGCAGCAAGTACGACCTGGGCTACTCGTCGTTCAACATCACCAAGAAGCGCCTGCAGGCCGTGGACTTCGTGTCCGCTTCCCAGGGCGGCACGACCCTGCTGGTCAAGAAGGGCAATCCCGACGGGCTGAAGTTCGACAATCTGTGCGGGCACAACATAGCCGTGCAGATCGGGACCACGCAGCAGGACGACACCGAGAAGATGAGCAAGAAGTGCACGGACGCCGGTGAGAAGGCGCTCAACGTCACCCCGCTCAAGATCACCACGGATGCCGTGACCCGCCTGTCGGGCGGCACCGTCGACGGCGTGCTGTCGGGGACCTCGACCCTGGGCTATGCCGCGACGCAGTCGCATGGCGCGCTGGAGACCATCGACGATGTCTACGCCACCGCGCAGACCGGCATCGCGGTGGATAAGAAGGACAAGGAATGGTCCAAGCTGTTGGCCGACACGATGAACGCGCTGATCAAGGACGGCACCTACGGTGACGTCATGAAGGCCTGGGGCCAGGAGGCCTCCATGATCAAGAAGTCCGAAGTCAACCCGGCGACGGACCTGTGATGGGGGAGCCGATGACCGAAACGAATCCGGCAGCACTGCCCGAGGTCGCCACTGAGCTGACCGCGATCGCGCAGCGCGAACCGCAGACCCTGGCCCAACAGATCGCGTTGAGCGAGATCCCAGCGCCCTCCTTCGCCGAGGGCCCCCGCGCCCAGGAGTTCGCCCGCCTGTTGGCCGCGGCCGGGGTGCACGACATCGAAATCGACGCATCCCACAATGTGATCGGCCGGCTGGGTCCGGCGGATACCAAGCTGCTGCTGACCGGCCACCTGGACACCGTGTTCGACCAGGACACGGATGTGCACGTGACGACCGATGAGGCCGGCGTGCTGCACGGGGCGGGCATCTGCGATGATGCCCGCGGCCTGGCCGCGGTGCTCAGCGCCGCCAAATCCCTGGCCGCCCTGGAGGACGGCCTGGAGACGGGCATCCTGATCGGCGCGAACGTGCTGGAGGAGGGCAAGGGCAACCTGGGCGGGATTACCGGCCTGCTCGACACCCTGGCCGGGCGCTTCGAGGCCTTCATCACCGTCGACGGCGCGAATCCCGAACGCATTGTGACGATCGGGCCGGCCTGCCACAGCTTCCTCGTGACCTTCACCGGCCCCGGCGGACACGCCTACGGGGATGCCGGCCGGGTCTCCGCCGTGCACGCGGCCGGCAGGGCCACCGTGGCCGTTGCCGACCTCGAGGTCGCAGCCGTTCCGAAGACCATTGTCAACGTGGGTGCGATCCGCGGCGGGGTCACGGAGACCTCGATCGCCTACCAGTGCACGGTGGAGATCGACATGCGCAGCGATGAACAGCCCGTGCTCGACGACCTCGTCGCCCGGGTGCGCCAGGCGATCGAAGCGGCAGTGGCCGTGGAGAACGACCGGGCGGACACCTCGGCCGGGGAGATCACCTATGAGATCGCCACGACCTGCGACATCCCCGGCGGTACCCTGCCCGAGGACGCGGAACTGGGCCGGGCGGCCCTGGCCGGCTACGGCGCGGTGGGCCTGGAGCCCTACCTGGGGGCCGCTGCGACCACGGATGCGAACGTGCCGCTGAGCCGGGGCATCCCCGCCCTGTGCGTGGGCGGCGGCGGCGCGGCCGGGAACAACCATTCGACGAATGAGTACTTCGACCCGACCGACAGTCATCTGGGGCCGCAGGGCATCCTGTTGACCGCTCTGAGCTTCGCGGGATACCGCGCAGCGACCGTCTGAGGAGGGACACGATGGCATTTCCCGCCTCATGGCGCACACCCCGGCAGAAGGACGGGGTGGATCTGATCAATGCGCGTCCCGTCCGCCACCCGTGGCGGTACGTGATCGCGATCGTCATCCTCTACATCGCGGTGTGCGTGGTCGACGGCTTCCGCACCAATGAGAACTTCCACTGGGACGTCGTCGGGGAGTACCTGTTCGACCGGATGGTCATCAAGGCGCTGGGCTGGACCCTGCTGCTGACCGTCGTCGCGATGGCCCTGGGCATCGTCCTGGCGGTGGCGCTGGCGCTGATGCGGCAGTCGGCGAACCCGTTGGCCAAATGGGTGGCGAACCTGTGGATCTGGTTCTTCCGCGGCACACCCGTGTACACGCAGCTGCTGTTCTGGGGCCTGGTCGCGACCCTGTACCCCACGTTCACGATCGGCCTGCCGTTCGGCGGACCCACCTTCGTGTCCTTCGAGACGCAGAAGTTCTACTCGGCCGCCGTGGCCGCGATCCTGGGCCTGGGCCTGAACGAATCGGCGTACCTGGCGGAGATCTTCCGCGCGGGCTTCCAGTCCCTGCCCAAGGGGCAGTTCGAGGCCGCGGCCGCGCTGGGCCTGCCGCGGCGCCGCACCATGTGGAATGTGATCCTGCCGCAGGCCATGCGCGTGATCATCCCGCCGACGGGCAATGAGCTCATCGGCATGCT
Organism: Brevibacterium sp. 91QC2O2; assembly: GCF_024580695.1. Lineage (NCBI taxonomy): Bacteria > Bacillati > Actinomycetota > Actinomycetes > Micrococcales > Brevibacteriaceae > Brevibacterium > Brevibacterium sp. 91QC2O2. The sequence continues at coordinate 72,617 of NZ_JANIJY010000013.1, forward strand.
CAAGTCCACCTCGCTGGTGTTGGCCGTGCCGTTCACGTTCGAACTGACGTACGTGACGAACTCCGTGGCCAACCGCCTGTACCTGCCCGTGCCCATGTTGATGGTCGCGGCGATCTGGTACATCATCATCACCTCCGTGCTGATGGTCGGTCAGCACTTCCTGGAGAAGAAGTTCGGAAAGGGCGTGTCCGTATGAGCGGGGCTGAGAAGATGGTCGAGCTCAAGGGCGTGCACAAGTTCTTCGGCGAGCACCATGTGCTGCAGGGCATCGACCTTGCGGTGGCACCCGGCGAGGTCGTCACCCTGATCGGGCCTTCGGGCTCCGGCAAGTCGACGGTGCTGCGCTCGATCAACCTGTTGGAGCACGTGGAGGCCGGCGAGATCTACGTCGACGGCCAGCGGATGGGCTACAAGACGTTGGCCGATGGGACCCTGGCGGAGCTGACCGATTCGGAGATCGCCCAGCAACGGCGGCCGATCGGCATGGTGTTCCAGCGCTTCAACCTGTTCCCGCACCTGACGGTGTTGAAGAACGTGGAGCTCTCCCCGCGGCTGACGCAGAAGCGCAAACCGCGTGAACTCCGCGAGCAGGCGCTGGCCCTGTTGGAGCGGGTGGGTCTGGCCGACAAGGCCGAGGCCTATCCCGAACAGCTGTCCGGCGGGCAGCAGCAACGCGTGGCGATCGCCAGGGCACTGGCGCTGAATCCGGACCTTATGCTGTTCGACGAGCCGACCAGCGCGCTGGACCCGGAATTGGTGGGCGATGTCCTGGAGGTCATCCGGGAACTGGCGGCCGACGGCATGACGATGCTCATCGTCACGCACGAGATCGGCTTCGCCCGCAGCATTTCGGACAAGGTGTTGTTCATGGACGGCGGTGTGATCCAGGAGCAGGGCAAGCCCGCCGATGTGATCGGAAATCCGCAGAACCCCCGCACCCAGGAGTTCCTCTCCAAGGTGCTGTAGGGCTGCCCGGTTGGCATTCGCAAACACGCCTTTGGCACGGAAACACGTCACTATACAGACGTGTTTCCGTGCCAAAGGCGTGTTTAGGCGTCTTACAGCTCAGCGGCCCGCGGCGTAGCCCTGAGCACCACGTGGATTGGCCGCGGCCTGCAGGTCACCGGTGGCGGGATCGCGGGTGATGGCGGACAGCCTGCCCAGCGCCCAGTCTCCGGCGCACGTGACCCGGTGGCCCCGGGCGCGCAGGCCGTCGATGACCGCTTCGCCCAGCCGGTCCTCGACCACGGCCGAGGCCGGGTCCCAGGTCCGCGGATAGAACGAGGCCGGCATCGCGTTCGTGTGGAACGCCGGCGCGTCGATCGCCTGCTGTGGTTCGTACTCGCCCACCAGCAGCCGCAGCACCAGGAGCAGCTGCCACTGATCCTGCTGGTCCCCGCCCGGAGTGCCCAACACCGCGACGGTCTGCCCGTCCTTCTGGATCAGCGTGGGGCTCAGCGTGGTGCGCGGCCGTTTGCCCGGCGTCAGAGCTGAGGGCGATGATTCGTCCAACCAGGTCATCTGCAGGCGGGTGCCCAGACAGAAGCCCAGACCCGGCACCGTGGGGGAGGACTGCAGCCAGCCGCCCGATGGCGTCGCCGAAATCGCATTGCCCCAACGGTCCACCACATCGATATGACAGGTGTCGCCGCGGTGCGTGCCGTCGGCGGCGGTCTGCACTGCGGAGTCGTTCGTCTGCATGGTCGGTTCGCCCGAACCCTGGCCTGCACCCGGAGCATGTGCGGCGGCGTACTGTGCCCACTCGTCCTCGGCGATCAGGGGCGGTGCGAAGGCACTGCCGCCGGGCAGCAGGGACAGGAGCTCCGCAGGCAGGGTGCCGGGGCGGAACTCGGCACTGGCGGTATCGGTGATGAGCGTGCGGCGTTCGGCCGCGTACTCGTCGGAGAGCAGGTACTCCAGCACCCGGCCGGTGGCATCCGTGTCCGCATCGCCGTAGTAGACGTCGCGGTCGGCCAGGACCAGTTTGAGGGTCTCCAGGATCGTGTGCGCGCCCAGTTCGCTGGACGGGTCGAGGCGGTCGTCGGAGAATCCGTCGAGGATCTTCAGGGCCTGCAACAGGATGGGGCCCTGGCCCCAGGCGCCGATCTTGGAGACCGTGTAGCCGCGGAACTCGACGCTGGCCGGAGCCTCGAATCTGGAGCATTCGCGTGCCAGGTCAGCGGCGGTGATGACGCCGGCGTAGTCGCCGCCGTCGGCGTGGCGGTGTGGGGTCTTGACGAACTCGGCGATCGTCTGGGCGACCCGGCCGGTGTGCCACAGGTCGCGGGCGGCCTGGATGCGAGCGGCACGGGAGGTGGCCTCGGCCCCGGCGGAATCGGGCGCCGAGGCCGCGGCCAGTTCGCGCAGCACCTGGGCGTATTCGGGATTGCGCACGGTGGTGCCGGGCGCGGGGACCTGGCCGTCGGAAGTCAGCCACAGGTCCGCCGAGGACGGCCAGTGTTCGGTGAACAGGTCCTTGACCCGGGCGATGGTGGCGGTGGCCGAGGCGAGGATCGCATGTCCGTGTTCGGCGTAGTGGATCGCGTAGGCCAGGACATCGGGCAGCTCCCAGCTGCCGTGGGTGATCAGCAGGTTCAGCCACATGTCGACCGAGGTGGGGATGGCCGCGGCCAGTGCGCCCGCGCCGGGCACGAAGTCCAGGCCGAGTGCCTTGTACGCCTCGACCGAGGCGCCGGCCGGGGCATCGCCCTGGCCCATCATGATCTGGGGTGCAGGGTGCGGTTCCGCGGCGGTGGGTGCGGTGGTGAGGACACCGGTCATGTCCCCTGCCGGGCCGTTGAGGTGCGGTTCGACCACGTGCAGGACGAAGGCGCCTGCGGCAGCGGCGTCGAAGGCGTTGCCCCCGCGTTCCAGCACGGACTGGGCGGTGGCGGTGGCCAGCCAGTGGGTGGAGGCAGCCATACCGAAGGAGCCCTGCAGGCTGGGGCGTGTGGTGTGGGTGGCGGCTGGCGTGAACTGGGCGTTGGCGGGCGAGGCCAGTGCGTGGAAGAAACTCATGGTCAGAGCCTATAGGGAGGGTGTGACACGGGTGTGTCCGGTGTCACGATGTGGGTGGGGAATAGAGAATTCGGGGACCTTGCGTCTGTGGTGCGATGGGTGTTCCATGGTGGGACATACGAAACCGCGTGAAAGGAGCTCGTCATGGCAATCGCCGATAAGAAGGTGGCCTTCCTGCTGACCCGCGGGGTCGAAGAGGTCGAACTGACCGGGCCGCTCAGTGCCGTGCGCGGGGCCGGAGCCCAGGCGGTTATCGTGTCGCCCTGGGACGACGGGCCGCTGACTGCGCTGAACAGTGATTGGCACAAGGGTGAGGACTTCGAGGTCGACGTGCCCGTGATCGCCGCGAACGCGGAGGACTACGACATGCTGGTCATGCCGGGCGGCACGCTCAATGTGGACAATTTGCGGACCTCGGCACCGGCGGTGGAGTTCGTCAAGGCGTTCTTCGAGGCCGGAAAGCCGGTGGCCGCGATCTGCCATGCGCCGTGGATGCTGGCCGAGGCTAAGCTGGCGCAGGGCCGGACGCTGACCAGCTACCACTCGATCAAGCAGGACCTGCTCAACGCCGGGGCGAACTGGGTGGACCAGGAACTGGTGCGCGACGGCAACCTGATCACCTCCCGTAGTCCGGATGATCTGGAGGTCTTCGATAAGGCCATCGTCCAGGAGCTGGAGTCGCTGGGGTGATGGGGTTGGTTGTGGGGTGACAGTGCAGTTACGCGCTCCAGTCGATGACGATCGCTCCGCGACATCCGTTTGGGTCGGTGCAGTGACGGTAGCCGTCCGGGTAGTCGGCTTCGGCATCTTCGAGGGTGGCGTATTCGTGTCCATCGTTCGCATTGCAGGCAGGACATCCGTCGCCTAACTCTGAGGCCCATATGTCGGTCATGGCGTGCAGCCTTCCCCGCTGTTGTGTCGGTGGCGGAGCCTGTCTAGGAGGACATCTGACGGGAGGGCAGTCTGACTGTGGGTCGTTGCACCGGTTAGGTCTTCTGGTTGAGAAGCTCCGGTGGCTACGAGGGTTTGACCGCAGTTAAGTCCAAAGGAAACCGCTGCATTTCGCGCCATCGCGGCCGCCAGATCCCACTCGTGGTCGTTGAGGACCTGGTCGAGGAAGTCCGCGTCGTTATCGTCGAGGTGTGGGCGCACGAGGTTGGCAAGCAGGAGGGCTGCTGTCTCTTCCTCCGTCGTGTTCATTGCTCCACGATATCGTTGTCGACCTTGGGATGGAATACCGTGTTGCCCTACCTCACTGGGGCTTTTCTGCGTCACTCCGACTGCGGCGTCACCAGCTTCCTCTGCGCTGCCTCAAGGTCGTTTAGGTCCGCAATGGCTTCATCGTCGAAGTAAGCGAGGTCAGCGATCTCCCGCAACTGGTCGATGAGAGCCTGCGGAATCTGCAGGTTGTGCTCAAGGATGATGTCGATTGCCCCGGAGATGGCAGCTGCAGAACTGTCACATGCCGCTACCTCCTCCAACGGTTCGATCTCGGCCGCGTTGACAACTCGAGACGCTAGGGAGAGAAGGTGGGGCAGGATCTCTTCCCGTCTGCGGTTCAGTTCCTGCTGGGGATACCGAGCCAATTTGCTTCACCTGCCTCTTGGTCTTAATGCGGATCGTGGTCTCTGCGCCTCCTACGATACCGAGGCCTTCTTTGCCCACGGCATGTTCCAATGGGCTGGAATATCCCCACGGGCGCCGCTACTCCGGTCTTTACGCCTCAGCAACCGGTCGCAAGGGTGGAGCTTAAATGGTGGGATAGTCTCGGCTCTAGCTGTTGCGTAGTGTGGAGCAGTGAGGAGCGGTATCTGTGTCGGTTACTACTATCGGTGAAGTTGAGCGTGCTTATGCAGCCAGGGCGATCGAAGAAGCGTTGAAGAGCGTCGGTAATGTACGTGTGGGAGCAGTCATTGTGCGAGGGGGAGCAGTTCTTGCAACGGGGTACAGAGGTGAAGTAGACGCCTTGCATGCTGAGCAAGTTGCGCTGCGTAAGGCTGAAACCCAAGGTGTTGACGTTAAAGGGGCGACGCTCTACACGACTTTAGAGCCATGTGCGAACTCACGTACGTCGCGGATCCCCTGCGCGGAGTTGGTCGCACAAGCGGGTATCGCGGAGGTTCATATCGGCGAGTATGACCGGAATCCCCAAGTGTACAGGCTCGGTTGGAAGCACCTTCGCGACAGCGGAATAGTGCTGCGCGACTTTCCGGCTGACCTTAGAGAACGGGCGAGAGAAGCATCAGAAGACTTCACCAAGGTGTTCATCAGAGGGGTTGGTCTTAGTGGTGGCGCGAAGTTCGACTTCACGCAAAATGGCGGGTGCTTCTCAATCAGAGTAGGTGAAGCCAAGGGGACGCCGGAATGGGAGACACGGTGGACGAACTGCGGAGCAGATGCAATCTACTTGAACGGAGGGCGTCCCGGGGTTGTTGCACATGCCCGGTACGCCGAAAAGTTTGAGGAGATCGACGATCCGGATGCCCTTGACTTTGAGGATCATTCGCCGAGGATCGGGGTTGGGGAGATTGGTGTTGTGCGCAACGAGCAAGGGCATGTGCTGTGCAAGGTGAAGGCACTAGAACCTACTGCTGATTACGGCGGGGCTGGACAGGTGTCGGTCACCATTGCGTGGGAGATCCGTCTGCGAGGCTAGCTGAGTGGTTGTCCTGGCTGAGTGTGTCAGCCGCAGAGAAAATTGTGTGAACTAGATTCACTTGACTCTCATCGTTTCCGTGCTCTAGTCTTAAAGCATGAAAACTCGATTCACAGATTCTATCCACCGCGGAGGCCTGCATGCAGCGGACCTGCCCAGCCGTCGTCTTGTGCTCGTCGATATTGAGAACGTTGTTGGGGGCGGCGTGTGTATGCCACATGAGGTCCAACGTGCTCAAACTGCTGTTGTAACGGCGGTAGGTCTTCGCCCTGGGGATCAAGTCATCCTGGCTTGCGGCCGCTTTGGAGCCGACGTTGTTGGGTTCGAATGGGAAGGCGCCCGTCGCCTACTCTTCCGCGAGGGCCCTGATGGGGCCGATCTGGAACTCCTTGAAGTTCTGGGGAACGAGCATGTTGAAGAGCGTTACTCAGAAGTGGTTCTGGTGTCGGGCGATGGGATTTTCGCTGAAATCGTAGCCCGACTTGGCCAGTTCGGCGTCGATGTAACAGTGGCAAGTCTGCCGGACTCTTGCTCTAAGCGGCTCAAGCTGGCAGCAGCCCGTATGGTAGATATCCACTTCGACCTGAGCGGACTTACGGAGGCAGCATGAACATCCCTACAGTCGGGGGCCTTTTGGCACCGAAGGACATCGCAGACATGGCTGGTGTTTCTCGCGCGGCAGTGAGTAACTGGCGCAAACGCCTTTCAGACTTCCCTGAGCCGGCTTCGGGAACTGCGAGTAAGCCGCTGTTCTTGAAGTCAGATGTTGAAGCCTGGCTTGTAGCGCATCCTGGCAAGACGAAGAGCAAACCACGCAGCGGTGAGGGCATCGCCACGTGGGAAGGTGACCTGTGGGGAGTCTTGAATAGGCTTCGTGGTCGAGTCGGCACTTCTGCGCTGAGCCGTGTGATTGTTCAACTGGCCGTCGGTGCTTTCTCAGATGAAAAAGTTCAGGCGAAGGGCAAGGGCTCTGCTGACGTGGATGACGAACTCCGGCAGGTGATCGAATCCATTCCCCGCGGAGAACTCGTGGCTGTTGTCGATCGGACTCTTGAGCGGCTGGTTCGCTCTGAAGGTAGGTCTGGTGGGAATGAAGGGTTTGTCGGGTCCCGTATCAGCACCATGCTGGCAACGTTGGGATCGCATCTGCAAGACGGGACGTTATATGATCCCGCCTGTGGCATAGGAGTAGCGCTACTGCAAGCGGTTCAAATGGGAGCGCGTCCGGAGCGTCTCGTTGGTGATGAGATCCATCAGGAGCCGGCGGCGATTGCTCGAGGACGAGCAAAACTCAAAGGTATCGACCTTAATGTGTATGAAGGGGATGTGCTTAGGGTGGATCCTGATCCAGATCTGCGCGCGGATCTGATCATCGCAGAACCACCGTTCGGCCTGAAAACCGGCGAAAAAGTGAGCTCCACTGATGCGCGTTGGAGATTTGGTGTTCCTCCGAAGTCCCGGGCAGATTCTCTTTGGTTGCAGCACGTAGTTGCTCATCTTGCACCTGGTGGTACTGGGTACGTCGTGACGACACGTGGTTTGCTAATCCATGGTGGGGCAGAATCTGAGATACGGCGAAATCTGCTTCAGGGCGGACACGTCAAGACAATCGTTGCGCTGCCTGGCAAGATGCTCCCGTACACATCGATTCCTGTTGCGCTGTGGGTGCTGGGCGACGGCGCTGGTGAACAACGTGGGGACGTGCTCTTCATCAACGCGGAAGATGTCGAAGCCCCAGAAACTCTGGTCGATAGCTGGCTGTCTGATGATGGCAACCTGGCTGCCGTCCCCCACGCGTATGTACAGGTTGCGGACCTCGTTACGGAGGGCGCCGATCTGAATCCTCTGAAGTGGGTTCCACTTGAAGTAGCGGACACTGAACAACTGCGTGAGGTATTTAAGTGTTCTTCGACACAGATAGCTGATCTAGCAGTAGATTTGCAATCCGTGGCGCACCGGCTGATCGCCCCTGCCATGGCTGAAGAGCCTAAAGTACTGACAGTCAGGCAACTCATCGAAGCAGACATCGTGGAACTGATGAGGTCAACGCTGTCGTCGAAGTCCAATACGCAGTATTCGGTGAGTGGGCGTGATATCCGCGCAGGGGTGCTCCCTCAAGTGGCGGACCCGTCGTTAGACGACGGTGACCAGTCCTTCACCTTGCCGGGGGACCTGTTGGTTGCGACTGCAAATGGCATCAGCGCTGTTGTTGATGAGCTTGGCGGCCATGTTCCCGGTTTAGGCGTTCACTGGTTGCGCATTACCGATAGTGCACGATTGGATCCCCGGTTCTTGGCAGACTCTCTGACAGGCAACTGGAATCAACGTTTCGGAGGAGGCACTGTTGCTGGTGCTTCTGTGCGCGACCTTGAAGTGCCGATGCTTTCGGTGGAAGCGCAGCGGGAACTATCGGAAGTCGTCGATGCCGCACGGAAGGCGCAACAACTTGCGGAGCAAGTCCGCAAAAGCGCCAACTCCGTGACAGAAACACTGCTTGCCGCAGCACGTAAGGGTATCACTCTGTAGCCGCAGCCTGCGGCAACGGGCGTCCGCATCCCCGCTGTCGCGGGGCACACCATGATGCCGAACTCGTTGCAAGCCAGGGCGAAGGATCATCCCCGCTGCTGCGGGGCACATGCTTCCTGAACGGACTCGGCACCCAGTATCCACCCAATCATCCAACGGTTCAAGGGTCGATCCCATTTCGTCTGAACCAGAGATGCTCACCACCCAAATCTCGTTAGTATGGCGGTAAAGCCGCCATCGTAAAGGAAAGTCTTCCCCTTGCCTCAACCCACCAGTTCCTTCAATCACGCCTCCTTCATCTGGCAGGCCGCGGACATCCTGCGCGGTACCTACAAGCAGCACGAATACGGCGACATCATCCTGCCGTTCACAGTGCTTTTCCGACTGGATGCGGTCCTAGCCCCAACCAAGGCCGGAGTGCTGGCCATCACAGACAAGCTCGCTCGCGATGCGGAGCCCAGTCTTGGACTATTGCGCAACCGTGCGGGACACGACTACACGTTCTTCAACCGCAGTCACCACGAACTGCACACGCTGACGTCTGATGCGGAGAATCTGGCGGACAACCTCCGTGACTATGTCCAGAGCTTCTCTTCCAACGTCCGCGACATCTTCGAGCAATACAAATTCGAGGATACGATCTCGGATCTGGCTGCCAAAGACCTACTTCTTCAGCTGCTCCAGCACTTCGCCAAGACCGATCTGAGCCCAGTCAATGTCGACAATATGGCCATGGGCCATATTTTCGAGGAGCTTATCCGCAGGTTCGCCGAAGCCTCTAACGAGACCGCCGGTGAACACTTCACACCGCGCGAAGTCATCCAGCTCATGGTGACCCTCCTGACAACTGACGACGAAGACCTCACCACGCCGGGCATCATTCGCAGCGTGTACGACCCCACGGCTGGCACGGGCGGCATGCTTTCGGTTGCCGAGGACAAGATCCGCGATATGAACCTGAAGGCCACCGTCACACTGTGGGGTCAGGAGATCAACCCCGCATCGTATGCGATCTGCAAGGCCGACATGGTCGTCAAAGGGCAGTCGATCGACAACATCGTGCTGGGCAATACGCTGACCGAGCCGGCATTCGAGAAGGACACCTTCCACTTCGGACTGTCGAATCCGCCCTTCGGCGTGGACTGGAAGCAGTACCGTAAACAGGTCACGACCGAGCATGAGGTCCGCGGCTTCAACGGACGCTTCGGTCCTGGGTTACCGCGGGTGTCCGACGGCTCCCTGCTCTTCCTGATGCACCTGGTATCCAAACTGCGTGAACCCAGCGTCACAGGTCCCGACGCCGAGGCCGCAGGTCGTGGCGCGATCGTCCTCAACGGATCGCCGCTGTTCACCGGAGGCGCAGGGTCCGGCGAGTCAAATATCCGCAAGTGGCTCCTGGAAAACGACCTGCTCGAAGCTATCATCGGGTTGCCCACCGACATGTTCTACAACACGGGTATCAGCACGTACATCTGGCTGCTGAACAAGCACAAGAATCCCGAGCGCCGCGGCAAGGTCCAGCTCATCGACGCCACCGAGATGTTCCACAAGATGCGCAAATCCGTGGGTTCTAAGCGCAAGGAACTGGGCGAAGATGACATCGCGACCGTCCAGCGTCTGTTCGCCGACTTCGTAGAGACCAAGCATTCGAAGATCTTCTCCACAGAGGACTTCTTCTATCGCACCATCACGGTCGAACGGCCCCTGCGCCTGAACTACGCCCTCACGCCAGACCGCATCGAACGCGCCCTGGCTACCAAGCAGGTAGGCAAGCTTCCTGAATCCGAGCGGGAGGCACTCGCACGTGCTTTGTATACTGCCGCCGAGGCAGCAGCCGGCATCGTGCACACGAACCGTCAAGAGTTCCAGTCGAGCCTGATGAAGGCCGTCGGTGCCGAGGGATTGGCGCTCAAGCCCGCGCTGGTGAAGGTGCTTATGACCGAGCTGTCCGAACATGACGAGGACGGCGAGTTGGTCACCGATCGTAAGGGGAGCCCGCAGGCGGATTCGTCCTTGCGCGATACGGAGAACGTGCCCTGGGACCAGGACATCGACGAATACCTGGAGCGCGAGGTCAAACCCTTCGTACCGGACGCGTGGATCGACGAGTCCAAGACCAAGGAAGGTGCAGAAATCCCCTTCACCCGGCACTTCTACGAGTATGTCCCGCCCAGGCCATTGGAAGAGATCGACCGGGACCTGGATGAGGTCCTGGGTAGGATTCGCGCACGTCTCGAGCAGGTGAAGGCATGAACGACAAATTGCTGCCAAGCATCTGGAAGCAACTTCCGTTGGGGCGAGTATTTGGAAAGCAAAATCGACCTCCCTTCGTGAATGGCGGAGTTATAACTGCATTCAGAGATGGACAAGTATGCTTACGTGCCCGTCGCCGCACGGAAGGTTTTACTGAGGCCATACAGGAGATCGGATACCAGGGAATCTGTCGGGGTGACTTAGTCATTCATGCAATGGATGGATTTGCGGGTGCGATCGGAGTCTCCGAAGATGATGGCAACAGCTCCCCGGTCTACAGCGCGCTTGTGCCGATCGGCGACGCAGAACCACGATTCTTTGCGTACGTGCTGCGAAATTATGCGTTGTCCGGCGTGATACAGTCCATGACTCAGGGAATACGTGAGAGATCAACTGACTTCCGTTGGGCAACAGCGAAAACCGTCCTAGTACCGGTTCCATCATCCTACGAGCAGCGCCAGATTGCGGACTACCTGGACCACGAGACCGCCGAAATCGACGCCTTCATCTCCGACCAGGAACTGTTCATAGCCTTGACCCGGGAACGATCTGTCGCAGAGACATACGCAATAGCTACTGGTCGAACGCTCTTTCAAGCCCGAACGCCCTCGAACTCTTCATTTTGGCGGGATCTCCCGGATGATTGGACTCTGCAAAAAATTGGCTGGCACTTTTCGATCCGAAATGGCTCGACGCCAAAATCCGACGACGCCCGGTTTTGGGATGATGGGGGATTCCCCTGGCTCAACAGCTCGGTGGTAAATCAAAAAATTGTAACCGCACCTTCACGGCGTGTTTCCGATGTCGCATTATCTGAACTGCATCTTCCCATCATAGAGCCCGGTAGTCTGTTGATCGGTATTACTGGCCAAGGGAAGACCCGCGGGTTGGTTACTGAGGTTGCCATTAGAACCACAATAAATCAACATGTTGCTGCGCTGACTGCCCGTGAAAGTCGGGTTATTTTGACGCCGTTCTTGCGATTGGCATTGACGGCAGCATACGGCGATCTCAGGTTCCTAAGCGATGGAAATGGAGGGACTAAAGGTGCGCTAACAGTGGAAATGCTTCAGCACTATTATGTCCCCGTGCCTCCGCTGAATCTCCAAACACGACTCGTTGACGAGTGGAACTCATCTGGTTTGGCATCAGCAGAAATGGCGTCTGACGCCACTCGCGCCATAGCTCTCGCAAAGGAACGCCGCGCGGCCCTTATTTCCGCTGCCGTGACCGGGCAGATTGACGTGACGAACCCTCATACGCACCGCAAACCTACTGTCGATCAGATTCAGGATGAGCTGGAGGCATCATGACCCAGGTCCACCAGGAAAAGGCCTTCCAAACGGAGATAGCCCAGTACCTAGAACAGCACGGCTGGCTACACTCCCCAGACTCCTCTGGCTACGACAAGCAGCGGGCGCTCTTCCCCGAAGACGTACTCACCTGGTTGGCCGAAACCCAGCCGAAGAACTTTCGGAAGATTGTTCCGGAAGGCGATGTCGCCTCGTCCGCTACGGTGAAGAAGGCCCAGGCGCGCATCCTGGATCGGATCGCTAAGACTCTGGCTCTCCCAGAATCCCAGGGCGGAGGGACGCTACGGCTACTGCGGCGTGGGTTCGATCTGGCCGGGGCCCGCCGGTTCGACATGATGACTGCTCCACCGGCTGATGACCGCAACCCGCAGCTGACCGCCAAGTACAAGAAGAACCGTCTGCGGGTAGTGCAGGAGGTCGTGTATTCGCAAGACAAAGCGGACCGGATCGACCTGGTGCTGTTCCTCAACGGCATCCCCGTGGCCACGATCGAACTCAAGACTGACCTCACCCAATCTGTTGGTGACGCGGTCGCCCAGTACAAGCATGACCGCCGCCCGGAACACGAACCGCTGCTCACCTACGGACGGGGTGCACTGGTGCACTTCGCCGTGAGCGACTCGGACATTCAGATGACCACTCACCTGGAGGGTGAGGCAACCCGGTTCCTACCGTTCAACAAGGGCCACAATAACGGCGCCGGCAATCCTCCTGTGGACCACGATGCCCGCACCAGCTACCTGTGGCGCGAAATCCTGGACCCGGACACCTGGCTGACGATCATCTCGAAGTTCATCTACGTCAACCACAACCGGACCACCGATCCGCTGACAGGCAAGCAGCTCGACAGGACTCAGATCCGTTTCCCCCGCTACCACCAGTGGCGATCGGTGACCCGTCTGGTCGATGCTGCACGCCAGGAAGGATCCGGGCACAAGTACCTGGTGCAGCATTCGGCTGGTTCGGGCAAAACCGATTCGATCGCCTGGACCGCGCACAGGCTGGCGTCGTTGCATACGGTGGCGGGCGATAAGGTCTTCGATTCGATCATCGTCATCGCCGACAGGCAGGTGCTGGATCGGCAGCTTCAAGACGCGGTGGATCAGCTGGTCGTAGCGACTGGTCAGTTCCAGGCGGTGACCCGCGGTAGTGAAGGCTCCAAGACCACTCAGCTGATCGAGGCGCTTGAATCCGGCGTGCAGATCATCGGCGTCACCCTACAGACCTTCCCTCATGCGTTGGCAAAGATGCGTGAGGATGGGGGTTCATTGGCCGGAAAGAAGTTCGCGGTGGTCGTGGACGAGGCGCACTCTTCGCAGAGCGGAAATGCGGCCAAGGCAGTGAAGGAGACGCTCTACCTCAACGACGAAGCCGAGGAACCAGCGGCAGGTGAGAATGACCTCGGCGACCCGGATTTTGAGCCTGCGGGAGCAGACCAGGATGTGCTCAATGCCATGGCCGCCCATGCCGATCAGGACCAAAGGATCTCGTTCTTCGCGTTCACCGCCACACCCAAGGCCAAGACCCTCGAATTATTCGGCCGACCGGGTGCTGATGGCGCGCCGGAGCCCTTCGACCTGTACTCGATGAAGCAGGCCATTGAAGAGGGCTTCATCCTCGACGTGCTGAAGAACTATACGACCTATGAGATGGCCGCGCGGATCGCACAAAAGGCCACTGAAGACGGGGGAGGTGAGGAGATCGACGTGCGTCGGGGTACCCGCGCGTACATCGGCTTGGTGGAGCTGCACCCCACCAATGTGGCCAGCAAGGTCGCTGAGATCCTCGCTCACTTCACGACCACTGTGCAACACCAATTGGGTGGTAGGGCCAAGGCGATGGTCGTGACTTCATCGCGGAAGGCCGCAGTGCAGTATCAGCGTGCGTTCACTCGCGCCATCGCACAGCGAGGACTGAATGTGCATACGCTGGTGGCGTTCTCTGGACAGCTACCGGATCCCGCTGTCGAACAGACCCCCGGTGTGCCCTCCATAGTCCCTGATGTAAGCGAGGCATCCGAGAATCGTGACAACCCGGGGTTCCGCGGGGGAGCGGTCGATGAGGCCTTCCATCAGGAGGGGCAACACATCCTGATCGTGGCGAACAAATACCAGACCGGTTTCGATGAGCCCCTGCTTGTCGCCATGTACGTGGATAAGCAACTGTCCGGTATATCCGCCGTGCAGACGTTGTCACGGCTCAACCGGATCGCACTGGGCAAGACCGATACTTATGTGCTGGACTTCGTCAACGATCCGCAGGAGGTCTTGCGCGCGTTCCAGACCTACTATGAGGACGCCACGATCGAAACCGAATCCGATCCGGATCTGGTGGCCGACCTGCTGGGCAAGCTCGAAGGCGCTGCGCTGTTCACCTGGGCTGAGGTCGATAGGACCTGGGAGGCGTGGAGTATTGCCGGCGGTGAGCTCAAGGGGGCTAAGGGCCAGTCAGGGCACAATGCGGTGATGGGCTGTCTGGCTCCGGCGATCGATCGCTTCGCCGACCGCTGGAAGTCCGCCGTTGCCAGGGGTGACAAGGACGGGCATGAACGGCTAGAGGAGTTCCGGGACACCCTGGGTAGCTATGTGAAGGCGTATTCGTTCTTCAGTCAGCTCATTCATTTCGGTGATCCTCGGTATGAGAAGCTGGGCGTCTTCGCGGATCTGCTGGGGCGTAGCCTGCGCGGCTTCGGCGCCGATGATCCCGGGATCAAAGCTGTGGACGTGTCGGACGTGGTGCTCACTCACTACAAGCTTGAGAAGGTGCGGCAGGAGACGCTCGAACTGCATGCCGGGGAAGGCCACGGGTTGCAGGGTATGACCGAGGCCGGCTTGGCGCGCGAGGCCGAGCGTAAGACGGCTACCCAGACCGAACTTATCGAGAAGGTCAATCACTATTTCGGCGATCTGACGGATAATCCCGACTATGCCGTCGGCGCGATCGACCTCATTAACTATGAAATCACGACCTACGTTGATTTGCGCGAACAGGCAAAGCACAACTCGGATGCCGACCTGCGGAGCTCTCCGACCCTGCGGACAGAGATCGAGAACGCACTGTTCCGTGAGGATTCGACGTCCAACGCGGTCAGGGAACGCCTGCAGGAGATGCCCTATGAGCAGCTGTTGGAGCTACTCGAGATGGCAGGCCTGTTCTCTAAGCTGCGTGGGGAGGAGAGCGCGTGAGGTAGAAATTTCTGTCAATCCTCTACAGGTATTTCCACCCGGTAGTTGGCACATATCTAGTGGGGCATATTGTCGGTGCAGGAGTCGTCCCAGGGGTAGCCGTCTCGCTAGGGAAAATTCGGCTCGCGCGCCGAGCTTGTCGTGTATAGGTAACAGACTCATTCGATTTGGAGAGTGTAGACGAGACCTGAATCCACCAGACTTTAGTGGCTCATCCGATTTGGGAGTGTAGTTGGGGTCTGAATCCCCCTGCTTCCAGGAGGCTGCGTGCAACGTAGTTGGTCAGGTTCCGGAAGCCGAGGGCGGAGCCTCGGAGGTGCTCGAGTCTTCCGTTG
>NZ_JANIJY010000014.1:0-78904 GCF_024580695.1 Brevibacterium sp. 91QC2O2
ATTGTTCTTCGTATCATCCATCATTATTATTTTCAGCCAGAAAATATGTACTACTTAGTTCTGGCATCACGAAAAAAACTATTCAAGTACGCTATTGAGTTCTCAAACAACAGGCACACACCCACACAAGTAATCCCAACCGCCTGCACAAGACAGACAATGATAGGGACACCGCGAAGGGATGCTCAATCTGATTGTATCACCAGGCCGCGGTTCTAAAACCTAACCCTCAACAGTCCGGGAAGGACTGGCGGTTACTTCAGTGTTTTCCGCCTGGCAACACAGTTAACTATACACACGCTTGGTGGGGCCCACAAACCGAACAGACATGACACGCACCACAGTCAGTAGTACTGCCCCTGCCGGTAGTCCCAGCTGGGGAATGCGGCGGCCAGATTGGCCATGATCGAGCCCAAGTCCAGCCCCTTGCGGATCAGGGTGGGCACAGGCTCCACTCCCCTCTGACCGTGTTGCTCAGGAACCAGCTGGCCGGCCTCGTCGACGAAGGACACCATGACCCCCTGTTCATACCGGGTATCCGCTGTTTCATTCGGCTGGATCGAACGGACATAGTCATCGGCCTCGATCACCAGATCGGCCTTTTCCGCGATCGCCGGCCCGATCCCCTCGATCCGCCCACGGTTGCCCTTGCCGGACGGATTGGCACTGCTGGCGAACACCAGCCGGCCATCCTTCTCCCACAGGGTCCGCACGATGTTCTCCGCGGGCCGGCCGAACCGGACGACGAAGCAGCTGGTCGCGCGCTCATCCGTGACGAACTCGCCGACCCGCCCCAGGTGGCGTTCTGCGGCTTCGGGACGCCAGGGCAGAATGCAGCCCATCAGAACATCCTGATCCCAGTGGGTCCGATAGAAGGCCTCTGCCTCCCCGGTCAGCTGCGCCAGCTCGCGCAGCTGGTCCATGGATGAGCACAGAACGACGCCCGGCTTGTTCCGGGCCCGGTTCTTCACCGTGAACTTCCGTTCCAAGCCGATCCTGTCGCTGGTCAAAATGATGTATCCGACCTTGGTCGGGCTGACCACGATGCACCCTTCCCGGCGCAGTAGCTCAACGGCCAGAGCCTCGGCCGCCGCGTCCCAGTGGACCGGCACCCCGGTATCCGCATCCGGAACCTCTGCACTCTGCGAATCCGACCTCGGCGCGCTTGTCTGCGTCATCTCACCCTCACTCAATCATTAGGTTACCGTTACCTTATTTGCCTGAGAAGGTGTGTCTCAAGGCCTGTCCACTTAGTGGACGCCTGATGCCGCCGGGCATTGGGCCGCGGCGCGCCGAGCGCAGCGATTCAGGGTCTGAGCGCCACGTTCCGACCACGCAGTGCCGCGACCAGCAGGAGCCCGCACATCAGAACGGCCAAGAGCAGAATTCCCATGAGGATCTGCGACAGGGCGATGTACTGTCCCAGCATCGCAATCGGCAGGGGAGCCAGGAATCCCACATAGCTCAGGGCCTGGAACACCGCGGTATTGCGGCCCAGCCGAGTCTGCTGACTGATCTGGGCCACGATGCGCAGTCCGGCGGTCTGGCACAAGCCGTGAGCCAGACCGAAGACGAAACAGGTAACCAGGAGCAGCGACAGGGATTGCGCACGGACGGCCAGAACGGCAAGTCCCAGGGCACAGGCCGCGATGGCCAGTGCCACCGGTGCCTGCACGCGCGGTGAGACCTTCGCATGTCCAGCCACGGGCTGCACACACAATCCACCCAGGGCCGGTAACGGGGTGAGGAATGCGCTGAACAACAGAGGATCGATCCCGGCACCGCCTCCCACCGCGCTGGGCAGGACGGCCAGGGGGACGCCGGTGCACAGCAGTGTCCATGGGGCCAGCGGGACGACGATCCGCCAGAACCGGCCATCGCGCAGCCCCCGCTGCCCCTCCGCGCCGGCGAGTGCGCCGGCGACCGCACCGGTTGGCGGCCCGGGAACCGACCCACCCGGACCAGCCCCCGGCGCCGTTCCGCCGGACATCTGCACTGCGCCAGGTGCGGCCTCGGCCACGGCGTCCCCGACCGGCAGGGTCACCATGGCTCCGCGGAGCCGACGCCGATGCCACACGAGCAGAGCCAGCGCCACCAGGGCCAGGCACAGGTGGGGGAGCATGACCCAGATCTGCGGGCCGGGCACGTGGGCGGCCAGCAGCCGGGAGGCCAGGATGCCGATGAACAGCGGTCCCACACCCATTCCGGAGGTCATGAGGATCATCGACAGGCGGGAACCGCGCGGCGCCGGCAGAAGCTCGGTGGCCCAGGCAGTCGCCGAGCTGAAACCAATCCCACAGCCGACACCGGTCAGGATGCGTGCACAGACGATCGCAGCCGGCCCTGTGCCGCCGGCCAGCAGCACTGCGGAGGACAGCGCGCACAGCAACACCGCGATGGTGAGGACTCCCGCGCGGCCCAGCCGGTCCGACAGCCACCCGCCCACCACCAGCATCGGGATGAGGCTGAGGCCGTAGAGGACGAAGAGGATCTGCACCTCGACGGGCCCCAACGGCATGATCCGCGGGTAGAACAGGAGGAGCGGTGCGAACTGGTTCGAGCCCCAGCCCAGGATGAACAAACAGAACAGTGGAACGAACGCCCGGGCGTCGGACGAGGTGGCGCTGGGTAGGGCGGCGTCGGACAGGGGCCGGGGGACTTCACTCACCCGACAATTCTGGCTGCTTTTCCGGATGGGTCGAGATACCGGAAACGATGAATATCACCAGTCCAGTATTCACTGGGTGCGTCGATTGCCCGGGGCCATCGCCACGAAGACATCCCAGAGAGAGTCCGCCGGCCAGGCGGATCATGTGCCGGGAATGAGAATGAGCAGTGCCAGAAAATGCGCGGCGGCCACTGCGATGAACTGTTCCACTGTGCTCCCGGCTCCGTGGCATTCGCTCGATGCCCGCCACACTGGCGGGACCGGAAACGAGTATTCACCCCGGGGGTGGAATCGGCCTTGTATGTTTGTGCAGCGGAAGCGGGGGAGCGGGCCGAGGCGGCTCGAAGTGGGCATACCGTGGTCCAGCATGTGCCGAGCGCGCACGATCCGGGCGTTCTGCCGCCATGCCAGCTGGCTGAGCCCAGTGGCGCGTTTGACCGCCCGACTCAGGCCGTACCCGTCCATTCCCACCAGCGCGGCGAGGTCCGCCGCGGGGGCCGCGGCGAAGAACAGATCACCCAGGTCCGCGATCGAACGGGTCAGATCCGGCCGGAATGACGATGACATCGCCTTCGCACAGCTCGATCGGGCCACTCAAGGGACCGGTGAGGACAGAAACGCCACGACCTTGCCTACACCAGCACCCAGATGCCCAGTGCGGCCACGCCGGCGACCAGGCAGGTCGCCAGGGCTGCCAGGGCCACCGGTTTCAACCCCAGGCCGATGAGCGACTTGATGTGCACCCCGCAGCCCAGACCGAACATCGCTGCGGTCAGCAGAACCGTCTGGCCTGTGGCGGCGCCGTGCTGGAACCAGACCGGTAGCAGGCCGGTGGTGGCGATGAGCGCCGCGACGATGAAGCCGACCACCCACATGGGCACCAGAGGCGGCCGCTTGCCGGGGGCCTCGGCCCCGAGGCCATCGCCGGCCGGCGACTGGGCGCGGGCCCTGGCTGCGGCGCGGGCGACCACGGTGCCCAGCACCATCATCAGCGGGGCGAGCAGGACCACGCGGCCCAGTTTCATCAGCGTCGCGGTGGTCAGGGCCTCGGGGCCGAGGATGCCGCCGATCGCGGCGACCTGTGCGACCTCATGGGTCGAGGCCCCCGCCCACATGCCAGCGGTGTGCTGGTCCAGGTGCAGCAGCCCGGTGACGCTGGGCACGATCGCGATCATCAGGGTGCCGAACAGGACGACCAGGGCGACGGCCGCCGTGACGTGTTCCTTCTTCGCCTTGATCGTGGATTCCGCGCCGGCCACGGCCGCGGCCCCGCAGATCGAGAAGCCGGCGGCGATGAGCATGCCCAGTTCGTTGTTCACACCCAGCAGACGGCCCATCGCCACGGTGCCGGTGAAGCCGATCGCGACGACGGCCACGATGACGATGATCGCACCCCAGCCCAGGCCCAGCACATCGCCGAGGACCAGGCGGAAGCCCAGCAGCACGATACCCAGGCGCAGCAGGGTCTTGGCGGTGAAGTCGATGCCGGGCTGGAGCACCGCGGGGATCGCCGGCAGCACATTGCGCACCAGCACGCCCAGCACGATCGCGATGAGCACCGCGCCCACATAGGGGATGAGGGTGGCGAGCCACATGGCCACGCCCATCGCCGCTGCACACACCACCAGTCCGGGGATGCGCGATCCGTAGAGCCGCATGCGGGCGGCGAGCGCGGACGTGGTCTGTGGGTTCGACCCGGGTGCGGGCGGGGGAGTGGTCTGCGTACTCATAGGGTTCAGTCTGCGCCGCCCGTGCTCACTCCGCTAGCCGGGTATCACGCATTGGGACATGCGCAATTGATATGGGGCATATGAGACGATGGGCGCGTGCACGATCCCGATCCCGCAGTTCTGCGCATCCTGGTCGACTTGGCCCGCCAGGAGGACGAGTCCGGGCATGCCTCTCTGGGTACCGCCGCCCGGAATCTGCAGATGGCCCAGCCCAATGTGAGCAGGGCGGTGAAGGCCTTCGAAGCCGAATGGGGTGTGCACATCGTGCAGCGTTCACCCAGCGGCTCGCGGCTGGGACCCGATGGCCGGGTCGTCGCCGGCCTGGCGGCCCAGGTGCTGGCCGATTACCGCAACCTCACCGAGACCCTGTCCGCCCTGCACCGGCGGACCAGTTCCACGTTGCGGATCAGTGCGTCCCTGACCATCGCCGAATACGTCCTGCCGCCCATTCTGCTGCGGTTCCGGCAGCACCATCCCACCACCCGCCCGACGCTGCGCATGCAGAACTCCCGCCAGGTGCTGGACGCGGTGCGCGGGGAGCGGGCCGATCTGGGCTTCGTGGAGACCAGGACGCGCCCGCGCGGGGTGCACTACCGGTCCTTCGACCGGGACGATCTGGTCATCGTGGCGCTGCCGGACCACCCCCTGGCCATGGGTCCCGCGCTCAGCGCTGCGGATCTGGCCGGGCTGCCGCTGATCGTGCGGGAGAGGGGTTCTGGCACACGCGAGGTGATCGATGCCGCGGTGCCGGGCGGGGCCTCGGTCGCGGCGGAACTGACGAGTTCTTCGGCGGTGAAGACGGCCGCGGCCACGGGAGCCGCGCCGGCGGCCATTTCACGCCGGGCGGTGGCCGAACAGCTGCGCACCGGCGCGCTGGTGGTGGTGCCGACCGCGCCCGAGGTCGCGCTCACCCGGCCGCTGCGCGTCGTGTGGGCGCGCGGGCGGCGACCGACGGAGGCCGCGCAGGCCTTCCTGCAGGAGGTGCTGGGCGTGCCCGTCTAAGGGCCCGGGGTCCGCACTCGCGCGGCCGACCCCGGTGCGGTTCTGTGACCGTGCGCTTCGGGCCGAACCTGTTGGCCGACAGGCCATGTCAGGGCCTACCGGTAGTGTGGATCACACCTGCTGCACAGCTCGCAGCAGTCGCCAGTCGTCTACCCCATAGGAGCCATCGTGGACACCATCGGTTCGGACTCCCCCGTAGCGTCTTCGAGCAAGTCGCAGGCACAGCCGGCGCCCACCTCACCGCGTCTTGAACTCCCGGATTCCTGGGTCAAGCGCATGCCCCGGGACCGCACCCTCCACCGGCCGGCGCGGGCCATGACCATCAAACGGGAACACGTCGACGCAACCCTGAATACCTTCGCACATATGGCCGACCAGGTCTCCGACGACATCGCGGCCAGCCCGGATCCGGACATTGTGTCGTCCGACCCGGATTCCGCTCTGGGAATCGCAGCGCGGATCATCTCATTGGACTCCCATCTGGGCTATTCCCTGCGAGGCCGCTTCCCCACGTACTTCGTCGAATACCTGGTCGGCGAATATCCCCTGCCCCTGGCCACCGCCGCATTGGTCGAAACGCTGAGCATGTACGAGAGCTACGGCACTCAGTTCGGGGTACCGGCGGGACTTATCCGGGAGTCGCCCGGCACGGGCTTCTTCCAGTCTCAACAGGACCTGAGAGCAGAGTTGTTGAAGGGCTTCCGCACGTACGTGGCCGGCGTATCGGAGGAGGACCATGCGGTCATCATCGCGGCACTGGCACCCTATATCGAATCGCCCAGGTTCCTCCAGGTGCTCGTCGCCGCCTATTTGGTTCCCGAACGCACCGATTGGGCGGATGTGGCCCTGACCCGCTCGCACGACTGCAAACATCTGGCTCCCCATGCCCTGCAGTTCGCGGACACCGGTGCCCGGCTGATAGAGCTGATCGAACACATACCGGTCTGGCAGTTCAAACATCAGCCGGAGGAATTGGCCGCCGCAGTCGAACGACTGGGGGAGGACGCACTGCCCGCACTCCTGCGGGTCATCGATGCCGAGCACGGCTGGGCCGAAGTCATCAAGACCTGCTGCGACCTTGTGGCACTCATTCCGACGGAAGCCGCAGCGCTCGCACTGCTGGACCGCAGGTCGGGGGAGAACACCGCCAGAGCCGCCACTGCTGCGCTCTTGGACTTCGCCGCTCGTTTCCC
The DNA here is from genome assembly GCF_024580695.1 of Brevibacterium sp. 91QC2O2. Taxonomy (NCBI): domain Bacteria; kingdom Bacillati; phylum Actinomycetota; class Actinomycetes; order Micrococcales; family Brevibacteriaceae; genus Brevibacterium; species Brevibacterium sp. 91QC2O2. The sequence goes on from NZ_JANIJY010000014.1 coordinate 6,594, forward strand.
CACCCTGGCACTGGGGGCCTTGGCACGGCGGGCTGGACAGGACTCGTTCGCAGCCCAGCTCCTGGGGGTCAGGGTCCCGGCGGATCCCGAGGTCGCGGCCCAGGTGGCGGCCGAACTCACCGATGATTCCTCCGCCGCACGCATCCGGGCGATCTTGGAACGCCCACGGCTCCCGGAGGCGGACCCCGCGGACCTGCCGCGTGTCCTGGCCGCCCCACCGTGGACGGTCAAGCGCAAACGCGTCAAGGCCACGGTCATCAAGGATCTACACGTTCCCCAGGACATGCACCTGGACTGGCTCCCGGGTGAACAGGAGGACTGGCTCCGCTCCAGCCACTACCTGGTCGGTCAGGACTATGACGAAAGCTGGCAGCATCTACTGGACGACTGCATGTCCGGGAGCGGTTGGTACGATGCCATTCCCATGTTCCTGCTCAACGGGCCGGTCGAACTACTGTTGCCGGTCATCGACTCCCTGCCCCAGCCCCGGAACCTGTCCTATGCGGCGGACTATATGGGTGTCGCACTGTCACGTTTCGGGGATCCGATCGTGCCCTTCGTCTTCACCGCGGCACAGGACACACCCACAACACTGGCGCAGGTGCTCATGCCGGTCGGTGGCGCGCGCATCGCCTCGTTCATGGTCACCACCGCGGCCCGGGCGAAATCGGTTCGGCCGGTGGCCGCCGCCTGGTTCGCCCGGCACCCACAGGATGCGGCCGCAGGCCTCATCCCCCATGCTCTGGAAAAGGCGGGAAAAGTCCGCAAACAGGCAGAGGATTCCCTACTCCGGCTGCTGCGGGACACTGCACCTACCGACTCCGCCACCACAGACACCCAGGAGAACCGCCGGGCCATCATCCTGGCCGCCGCGGACTCCTACGGTCCGGAGGCCAGGGCCGCGATCGAAACCCTGTTGGACTCCGACCCCTTGGAGGCTCTACCGACCCGGATGCCGGAACTGCCGGATTGGTTGGCACCGGCTTCGCTGCCACAGCTGACGACCCGCGCCGGGACCTCTATCCCACTAGATCTGATCCCTCATGTGTTCACGATTTTCGCCCTGTCCACTCTGGACGAACCCTATGTGGGCCTGGGCGATCTGCGGGAGACCACCGACCCCGCGTCCCTGGCGGCTTTCGCCCGCGGCATGTTCGAGCTGTGGAAACTGGCCGGGTATCCGTCCAAACAGGGGTGGATCCTCGATGCTCAGGGTCTGGCCGGCGACGATGAGACGGTCCACATGTTGTCCCCGCTGATCCGTGCCTGGCCGGGGGAGTCCGCCCACAAACGAGCGGTGACGGGCCTCCGGGTGCTCACCGCGATCGGCACCGACACCGCTCTGACCCATCTGAATAGGATCGCGCAGAAGGTCAAGTTCAAGGCGCTGCGGGAGACCGCGCGGGACATGATCGACCAGATCGCCGATCGTCTGGGGCTGAGCACGGATGAGCTGGCTGACAGGCTGGTGCCCGACTTCGATCTGGGCCCCGATGGTTCCCGTGTCCTGGACTACGGGCCCCGGCAGTTCACCGTGGGCTTCGACGAGGCGCTCAAGCCCTTCGTCTCCCAGGACGGACAGCGCCGCAAGACCCTGCCCAAACCCGGTGTCAAGGATGACGAGGAGCTGGCCGAACCGGCCTATGAGTGGTTCAAGACCCTGAAGAAGGAGGTGCGTGCCACGGCCGGGGAACAAATCGAACGCCTGGAGCGCGCCATGGTCGAACAGCGCTCATGGACTGCCGAACTGTTCACCACCCTGTTCCTCGAACATCCCTTCATGGTCCATCTGGCCCGCCGTCTGGTGTGGGTCACCGCTGCGGACCCGCAGGATGCCGCCCACACGGCATTCCGCGTCGCCGAGGACGGCACCCTGGCCGACGCCGAGGACGATGAGTTCGTCCTCCCCGAGCAGGCCACTGTGCGGCTGGCCCATCCGCTGACCCTGGACTCCGGGACGCAGGATCAGATGGCCGAACTCTTCGCCGACTATGAGATCCTCCAGCCCTTCGAACAGCTGGGCCGCGAAGTCTACGAACTCACCGCACAGAACAAGTCGACCGGCATCATCGAGGCCTTCGCCGGCTCCACCGTGGCGACGACGAAGATTCTGGCCATGGAGAAGCGGGGCTGGGCCAGGGTCGCACCGGAAGACGGTGGCATCCAGCCCGCATTCCTCCGGGACCTGCCCGACGGCTCCTCGCTCTATGTGAACTTGGACCCGGGCATCGTCGTGGGGGAGCCCTTAGCAGACGGTTTCAACGAACAGCCCTGGCACCGGCAGTCGCCACCGGGTCCACCCAGTCCTGGTACAAACCGGAACCGCGCCCGGCGGCCCTGGCGGGCCTGGACCCGGTGTTCGCCTCGGAAATGCTGCGCGACCTGAGCTGGTTGATTTCATGACCGGCGGCGGAAGGACAGACGAGACAGACGTGGCGGGGAAGACGGCGGCCGACATCCAGCGGCCACCCGCCGAGGTGCGCTTCGCGGACGAACTGGCACAGCTGCGCGCAGAGGACTCCGCTCCCAGACCACCGGGCTGGACGATGAGCCTGGCCGCGGCCAGGGACTTCATCTGCGGGGACACCGCACGCGGGATCTCACCCAAGTTCGTCGGCGATGTGGCCCTGGTCGAACGCTGCCTGGTGACGCTGGCGACCAGTCGCGGACTGTTGTTGGTGGGGGAGCCGGGCACCGCCAAGTCCCTGTTGAGCGAACTCATCGCGGCCGCCGTCAGTGGGGACTCGACCCTGACCATCCAGGGTGGGGCGGCGACCACGGAGGACCAGATCTCCTATTCCTGGAACTACGCCCTGTTGGTCTCCGAAGGGCCCACCGACCGTGCCCTGGTCCCCGGCCCGGTGCTGCGCGGTATGCGCACCGGTGCCCTGGTCCGGTTCGAGGAGATCACCCGCTGTCCCCTGGAAGTACAGGATTCGCTGCTGTCCTTACTGTCGGAGCGGGTCGTGGCGATTCCGGAGCTGGTGGGCGCTCCCACGATGACCTATGCACACGAGGGCTTCAACATCATCGCCACCGCCAATACCCGCGATCGGGGCGTCAACGAGATGTCGGCGGCGCTCAAACGCCGGTTCACCTTCGAAACGGTTTTCCCGATCGCCGATCCGGCCGTGGAATTGGCCCTGGTCGAACAAGAGGCCGGGCGGCTGCTGGCCGAATCAGGGGTACCCCAGGTACCCGATCACGATGTGCTCGACGTGCTGGTCACGGCATTTCGCGAACTGCGCACGGGTTTGAGCGAACGCGGCGAGGCGATGGAACCGATGTCCACAGTACTCAGCACCGCGGAGGCCGTGTCGGTGGCCCATGCTGCCGGCGTCAGTGCCTGGTATCTGCACGGACGCACCCCGAACGCCTCCGATGTCGTGGTGTCCCTGGCCGGTGCCGCGGTCAAGGACGAGCCCGAGGACATGGCCCGGTTGCGCCGTTATCTGGAACAGCAGGTGCCCCGGAAGTCCGGGCCGCAGTGGAAGGCACTCCACGCGGCCCGGGGCCTGCTGCCGGGCTGAGCCGGAGGACTTATGGGCGTCGTCTTCGTGCCGGTCCGCCATCATTCCCCGGCTTGTGCCGGGGAAGCCGAGGCCGTGATCCGCCGGCTGCGGCCTCGCCACGTCCTGGTGGAGGGCCCAGCGGACTTCAACGACCGGATCGACGAGTTGTTCCTCGACCACGAACTGCCGATCGCCGTCTACACGGGTTTTCACACCGCGGACCGGCTGCACGCCAGCTGGGCGCCGCTGTGCGAGTACTCCCCGGAATGGGTGGCGTTGAACACCGGACGTGCGTGCGGGGCACAGCTGCGCTTCATCGACCTACCGGTGTGGCACCCGGCGCTCTTCGAGGAAACGGAGGCACACGATTCCGAACCGGCGCCGGCCGATCGACGCTACGCGCGGGTCCGGCAACACCTGGCCGAACGCTTCCACACCGATGACGTCGACGCCCTGTGGGACCACGTCTTCGAACTGCCGGACTTCACCGCTCCCGAAGCCGCTCCCGATACCGCTTCCGAAGCCGGCGCCGATTCCCTGGCTCTGCGGCTGGACACGTGGTTCACCGGGCTGCGCGGCGATACCGCGGCAGACCCCGCCGATACCGCGCGCGAGGCCTATATGGCCGAATGGATCCGCGCCGCCCGGGCCGAAGCTGCCCAGGCGAAGGATGCCCAGGGGCAATCCGCCACAGGCGATGACATCGTCGTCGTCACCGGGGGCTTCCACATGCCGGCCCTGCGCCGTCTCATCGCCGAACCGGCGCCGCAAGCCGAAGGGGAGCTCGCCTGGCCCGAAATCCCATCCCCGCCGGCGGATGTCGATCCGCCGCGCAGTTACCTGGTGCCCTTCTCCTTCCGCCGGCTGGACTCCCTGGCCGGATACCGGTCCGGCATGCCGTCGCCCGCGTACTATCAGCGGCTCTTCGAATCGGGACCCCGGGCCGCCGCCGAATACCTGCAGATCCAGGTGGCCGCGCGGCTGCGCGAGAGGCATCAGGCCGTGTCCACCCCGGATCTGACAGCGGCCAGGGTAATGGCGGAATCCCTGGCCCGGCTGCGCGGCAATCCGGTGCCGGCGCGTGTCGACGTGCTCGACGGACTGGCCTCGGCCCTGCTCAAGACGGCCTTGGACGCACCTCTGCCCTGGGCACGCAGGTCCTCCCTGGCCCCGGCCACGGATCCTGTGGTCGTGGAGATGGTGGCCGCACTCAGCGGGGACCGGGTGGGCCGGCTGGATCCGCATACGCCTCTGCCCCCTCTCTGGCATGATGTCGAGGCTCAACTGCAGGCTCTGCATCTATCGCCCGGCACTCATTCACTGTCCCTGGTGGATTCGGATGATCTGGAGCGCTCCCGCCTGCTGCACCGCCTGCGGATTCTGCACATCGCGCAGATCGACCGCGTCGACGGCCCGCTAACGGCCCTGGATCCAGAACTCACGGAGGTCTGGGAGCTGGGCGAACGGGTGTTGGCGGGACCGTCCGTGATCGAGGCCTCGGGCTTCGGTCCCAGCGTGGCCGACGCCTCGCTGGCCGCTCTGAGCGCGCGACTCGGCGAGGCCTCGGCGGAGGCCGGCCCCGACCTGAGCCGCACCGCCGAGGTGCTGTTCGACGCGGTGCCGTGCGGACACGCCGGACTCACCGATGAACTCCTCGAACTGGTCTCCCGTGCCATCGGGACCAGCGCGGACCTGCAGGGGCTCGCCCGAATGCTGGAAACGGCCCTGGGCCTGTGGCGCAACGGCGGGTACCTGGGCGCGGCAGGCTCCGTGCGCCTGGCCGGCACCGCTCGGGCGTGCGTGCCGCGGATCCTGTGGCTGGCCGAGGCCGTGCGAGGTGACGATGGTGCGGAACCCGCCGTGCGCGCCCTGGCCGGCGTCCGCGATGTTGTGCTGACCGCAGGACGGCTGAACCATGGGGCGCAGGAGGAGCAGGCCGCGAGCAGGGAGGCCGTCTTGGCGGTCGCCCACCGTTTGGCGGCCTCGCCCGCAGCCCCCATCCGCGTGCGCGGTGCCGGACTGGGCCTGGCCTGGGCGCTGGGCCAGGCGCCGGAGGACCCGGCACGGATGATTCGCGGCGCCGGGCTGCCGCAGGAACTGGGCGATTTCCTGTCCGGCCTGTTCGCTCTGGCCCGTGATGAGTCCCTGGCCTCGCCGGAGGTGGTGAGGGTGGTCGACCAGGTGGTCTGCGGCTTCGATGCGCAGGCCTTCCTGATCGCCCTGCCCGCCCTGCGAGAGGCCTTCGCCCTGTTCCCGCCCCGCGAGCGCGAGCGCATCGGCCGACTGGCCGCACGCCTGCACGGCCGCGACGATCCCCGGGCGGTAGCGCTCGGCGCGGACAGTGGGATCTCACCGGAACTACGGGCGCGGGCCGCTGCCGTGCAGGAACGCGCCCGCGCCTTGCTGGGCGCGGCGGGGCTGCTGGGCGAAGGGGAGGCCGGCGATGGACGCTGAGTTGGAGCGCTGGCGACTGATCCTGGGCGAGGCCGCATCCGAGTTGGGGGACTTGGGGGAGCGGGCGGCCGCGCGCGATGCCGCCCTGGACTGGCTCTACGGCCGCGACGAGTCCCTGGGCCGGCGCGGGATCAGACGCGCGGGCAGTAGAACCCACGGCGGTGCGGGCCGGACCGGGGGAGCCGGCGCATCCACCCTGTCCACCCCGGAGTGGATCGGTGCGGTCCATCGCCTGTTCCCCACCCCCACGATCGAACGCCTGGAGCGCGACGCGGTGGAGCGCTTCCGAATCGACGACCTGGTGACGAATCCGGAGGTGCTGCGGCGCATCGAGCCCAATCAGGCGATGCTGCGTGCCGTGCTGACCACCAAGCACCTGATGAACCAGGAGGTGCTGGCCCTGGCCAGGCAGCTGGTCAACCGGGTGATCCGGGATCTGATGGAGCGTCTGGCCACCGAGGTGCGACAGGCCTTCACAGGACCGCGCAGCAGAACGCCCACCCGGGTCCCGAACTCGCGGAATCTGGACATCCGCAGGACGCTGCGGGCGAATCTGCGCCATTTTCAGCCCGATACCGGCAAGGTCGTGATCGAGCGCCCCTACTTCACCACACGCTCGGCCAAGCGGATGCGGCCCTGGCAGGTGGTGCTGTTGGTCGATCAGTCCGGCTCCATGCTCGATTCCGTCATCCATTCGGCCGTCACGGCCGCCTGCCTGTGGGGTCTGCCGGGCATCCGCACCCACCTGGTCGCCTTCGACACGACGGTCGTCGACCTGACCCGCGACGTCGAGGACCCCGTCGAGCTGCTCATGAAGGTCCAGTTGGGCGGGGGCACGGACATCGCCCAGGCGGTGCAGTACGCAGCAGGGCTGATCGACAATCCGCGGCAGGCCATCGTCGTGCTCATCAGCGATCTCTACGAGGGCGGCAACGACTTCACACTGCGCCGCGAGGTCGCCTCCCTGGTGGGGCAGGGCACCGAGGTGGTGGCCCTGGCAGCCCTGAACGACGAATCCGGGGCCGTCTTCAATCCGTTCATGGGGCAGCAGTTGGCGGATCTGGGCGCCCACGTCGGCGCGATGACTCCCGGGGAGCTCGCCGGTTTCCTGGCCGATACGATCGGACGCTCATGAGCCCGGACGCACAGGCAGGCTCCCCGGCGCGGGAATCTCCGGCGGGGCAGCCGGCAGCACGGCTGACAGCACGCCGTCCCGATCTCCTGGCGCTGACCGATGACGCCCTGGCCGCCCTGGCCAACCGCGGCCTGGTCAAACGCGCGGCCAAGGACCTTGCCAAGTCGGCCCCACAGGTGGCCATCGACGAGGCGGACACGGTCACCGCGGACTTCGCCGACGGCACCCACACGGTCTTGGGCTCCGGCGGGCTGGAGGCCGGCACCTGCTCGTGCTCGGCATCCGGGGTGTGCCGTCACCTGGTGGGCACCGTGCTGGCAGTGCGCGCCCTGGCCGCGGAGGCCTCGGACGAGCAGGCCCCGCAGTGGTCGCCCGCGGACGTCGACGATGCCGAACTGCTCCGTGTCCTGGGCAAGCCCGCGGTGGACGCCGCACACCGTCGGGTGCGCGCGGGGCTGCGCGCCACAGTCCTCGTCCCCGATCCCGCCAGGCCTGCCACCGGGGACAACGCCGCCGCGGTGGATCTGCCGACGACCACCGTGCGCTTCCTGGTGCCCGGCGCCCTGGGCTATGCGCATACGGATGTGGTCGCGACCGAGCGCGGTGAACAGGTGGCGCTCGCGGTCCTGGCCTTCCGGGCGGCCCAGGCCGAAACACAGGCCGATGCCCCACCCGGCCCGGGCAAGCGCGAGGTGGTCCTGGGAACCCCACAGGTGGCCACCGATCTGCGCACCCCCTTCGAACCCGCCCTGGAGTTCGTGACCGAACTGGTGGATCAGGGCGTGCGGATGCTGGCCGGGCACGTGGGCCCGCGGATCGCCGCGGCCCGTGCACCCCTGGCCGCCCGCGGTTTCCAGTGGCCACTCGACGTGCTCGACGAACTCGCCGAACAGCTCGAGGCCTATGCCGGCGACCATGCCGGATACGCGCCGGGGAGGATCGCGGAGCTGACGGCCGAGCTGGTCGCCAGGGCCACTGCCGGCCCAGCCAGGCCCACCGAGGCCGACCGGATCCTGGGCACCCGGCAGCCCGCGCGCACCGCCATGCGCCGCGCCCGGTTCTTAGGACTCGGTGCCAGGGTGAGCCGCACAGACGACCCGGCGGGGACCTCGGCGAGCATCACCACCCGGGTGTATCTGGCCGATGCGGACGCCGGTGCCGTGCTGGTGCTCAGCACCTCCTCGACCCATCAGACGGACCAGGTGCCGGCCCCTGATGTCCTGGCCCGGCGCCGGGTCGGCGGGCTGCGATTGGGGGAGGTCTCCCGCGGCTCCCTGACCACCGAATCGGCTACCCGCACGGCGGGGCTGCGCCTGCAGTTGTCTGCCGGGCGGGCCGGCAGATCCACGGTGACGACGGGGCCTCGGCCTGGGATGCCATGCCGGGCGGGCTCGTGGTGGAGCGCGCCGAGGACGCCGCCCGGGAGCTGGCGGACCGCCCCTTCCGACTGGTCGCGCCCCGCTTCGCGGCTCCCGCCGTGCGCCTGCTGCGCGTGGCCCGCGTGGTGGATCTGGGTTACCGACCCGGTGTCCAACTGTTGACCGCACAGCTGGAAGACGTAACGGGCGCCCCGATTGAACTATCGTGCCCCTATCGCGCGGCCGCACCCGGCGCCCTGGACGCCGTCGCCTCCGCGCTGACGGAAGCCGCCGAGGCCGAACGCGGTTTGGAGATCAGCGGGGTCCTCGGGTTCGTGGGAGGGCGACTGCGCATCGATCCCCTGGCCCTGCGCACCCCGCAGGGGATCGTGGTCCCGGATCTGCAAGGGGTTTCAGGGGCGGACCCCGGGCGGGGGAGTGCGGTGGCCGGCGATGCCCTGGACCGGGTGCTCGATGCCGTGGGGGATTTCCTCGCCGAAATACTGCACGCCGGTCTGCACCGGATGACAGGGAGCCACGTGGCACGGATCGACCGGCTGGCCGGGGACCTGGACCAGGTGGGGCTGAGCGATCTGGCGCGGGCATTGCGGATCCTGCAGGCGCCCCGCGCGCGGGCCTGGTTGGATGCGCAGCTGCTGTACCTGGCGACGGTGGCCGCACTATAGGGGATGTCTCAGCGCGCCCGCCGCACCAGCAGGGCCAGTGCACCGGCGAGCAGACCCCAGATCGCATTGGTCGCCAGCATCGGCACGATCGCCAGTGGATTGGCCAGCGGCCCCTGCAGCCTGCCGTCGAGGATCGGGGAGAGCACCCCGCTGAGCACAATCGCGAAGACCGCATAGGCCAGCCCGGTGAACACCAGGGTGAGCAGGGGATGGGCCACCCGGCTCAGGCCCACCACCGCGATCCACACCGCGGAGATCACCAGGGTCGCAAGGATCGGGACCACGGGGGTGACGGAAACGCCGAGCTGTTCGGCGACGATCCGCAGGACCGGCCTGAGCAGGGCCAGGGCCCCGAGTCCGATGATGAGCGGCCAGTGCAGGGAGGCGATGACATTGTTCGAGCTGGTGGCATTCGAACCGTTGGCATTCGAACCATTGGCAGTGTTCATGCCACCGACTCTAGGAACACCGCACCGGCGAGCGCATCGGCCCTGCAGCTCGATTCCGCACGTCCGGCCGCGCACCCGCTATACGTCACGAAGCGACCCTGATCGTCGCCTCTGGGCCCATGCCGATACGCGCCCGAAGTCCCTATGCTGGACAGCATGGGCAGAAGAACCGGTGATGCGCTGCTGGGAGCGGCAACGGCCATTGCGCTGGCACTTATCATCGCACTCGGTCCCGGTGGCACCCGTTCGCCGGACGTCCTGGCCTATCTGTTCGCCGGCGGCCTCGGCGCCCTCCTGCTGTGCCGCCGCCAGTACCCACGAACCGTGCTGGTGCTCAGCATCCTGGGCATGTTCGGCTATTACATCCTGGATTATCCACCGATCGGCGTAGCGGTGCCCGTGGTGGCCGCGCTGTTCTCCGTGGCCGAGGCCGGACGGCCGGGCTGGGCCTGTGGCGCGGCCGCGCTGGTCTTCGCCGTCTCCCTGTACTTCCGCATCCGTGACGGGGGAGAGGCCCTCGGGTTCCTCCTCGGCTACGAATCGGTATCGAACCTGGCCCTGTTCGCTGCAGCGATTGCACTGGGATCGGGGCTGCGCTCCGCGCGGATTCGCGCTACCCAGCAGGAGCAGATCGCCCGGCTGACCCGGGAACGGGTCCTGCGCGAGTCGCAGCTGCGGATGCGCACGGAACGCGAGGACATCTCGCGCGAACTGCACGACACCGTGGGCCACAGCCTGTCCATCATCTCCCTGCACACCGGCGTTGCCGCCGAGGCGATCGGCCACGACGATACCGCCGCGGCACGCGCACTCGAACAGGTCCGGGCCACCTGCCGCCGCTCCCTGCAGGAACTGCGCGCCATGGTCCGCATTCTGCGCACCGACGAGGCCGAGGCCAGGAGCCCCCGATCGCTGTCGAACATCGCCGAGTTGATGGAGACCGCCAGGGCATCCGGCCTGCAGGTGACGGCCGACATCGAAGTCACCCCCGCCGAGCTATCCGAATCGGTGGATGCCGCCGCCTTTCGAGTCATTCAGGAGTCGATCACGAATATCATCCGCCACGCCCATGCCTCCCGGGCGCACATCGGCGCCGCACTCAACGGGCCCGCACTGTGCCTGAGCATCACCGACGACGGCCGCGGAAGGTCGGGGGCCTCGGCCGCTGCCGGGCTGGGCGGTGCCGTGGCCAACGATGCTGTGTCCGGCGATGCTGAGTCGGGCAGTGCCCGGCCCGCGGACGGTCGTCCCGCCGATACTCAACCGGAGCCTCGGCCGGGCTATGGCATCGCCGGGATGACCGAGCGGGTCGAACTACTCGGTGGGACCCTGTCCGCGAGCGCCACAGCCACGGGTTTCTCGGTCGCGGCTACGATTCCCGCGCGGCTGCCATGATCGATCTGGTACTGGTCGACGATCAGGAACTCGTCCGGATGGGGCTGCGCGCCCTGGCCGAGCACGACGGTGACATCCGCATCGTCGCCGAGGCCGCCGATGGGCGCGCCGGGCTGAGGGCGGTCAAGGAGTATCGGCCCGATGTCGTGCTCATGGACATCCGGATGCCGGGGCTCGACGGGATCAGTGCCACCGCGCAGATCATGGCCGATCCGGAACTGGCCGGGGTCCATGTGGTCGTGTTGACCACCTTCGACGAGGACGAGAACGTGCTCGCGGCGATTCGCGCGGGGGCCGGCGGATACCTGCTCAAGGACATCGCGCCGGCCGAACTGCGCGCGGCCGTCCGCGCGGCCGCCCAGGGCGATGCACTGCTGTCGCCTTCGATCACCGGGAAGGTCATGGGGATGCTGGCCGCACGACCGGATGTTGTGAACCGCCCGGACCTGCTGGCCGAGCTGACCGAGCGCGAGCGCCAGGTCCTCCTGCACGTGGGGATGGGCGAGTCCAATGCCGAGATCGGCGCGAGCCTGTACATCAGCCCGGCCACCGCGCGCACCTATGTCAGTCGGCTGTTGAACAAGCTGGCCGCCCGCGATCGCGCACAGCTGGTCATTCGCGCCTACGAGTCCGGCCTCATCACCCCGGGACGCTGAGGGGCCCGGTGAGGGGCATTTCATATGAGCCCGCTCCCGTGATCTAGGGTTGTTTCGACCCCTCCTCAACTTTTTTGGAAGTAGGCAGTAGTGAGCAGCGCGAACGCGTCAGCCCCCGAAACATCGCGGATGAAGGGGATGTTGAAGACCTTCGACGTGATCGAACGCGTCGGCAACAAGATCCCCCACCCGTTCTGGCTGTTCTGGATCCTGGCCGCCTGCGTCATCGTGCTCAGCGCGATCCTGGCCGGCATCGGGGTCTCCGCGGTCAATCCGGCCACCGGTAAGACCGTGGCCGTGCAGTCCCTGATCAGTGCCGACGGTCTGCAGACGATCATCGGCGATGCGGTGACGAACTATGCCACGTTCCCGCCCCTGGCCACCATCATCACCGTGCTGTTGGGCATTTCGGTGGCGCAGCGCTCCGGTCTGATCGACTCCCTGCTCCACCGCATGGTCGCCCGGGTCCCCGCCCGCTTCCTGACGTTCGCACTGGTCATTGCGGCGATGGTCAGCCACGTGGCCGGTGATGCCGCCTACGTCACGATGATCCCGTTAGGCGCGTTGATCTTCCGGGCAGCCGGGCGCAGTCCGCTGTTGGGCATCGTCGTCACCTATGTCGCCATCTCCGCCGGCTATGACGCATCGCCGTCACTGACCTCGACCGATGTGCTGCTCTCGGGCATTTCCACGGCCGCGGCGCATACGATCGACCCGGACTACTTCGTTTCGCCGGTCTCGAACTACTTCTTCGGGCTCGCATCCTCGATCCTCATCGCCGTGGTCATCACACTCGTCACCGAAACCGTCCTGGCCCGGCACCCACACCTGACCACCGACGATGATCTGGCCGAACTGAGCTCCGACGACCGGGCCAAGCTGGAGGGCACGGCCAAGGACCGGAAGGCGCTGAACGTGACGGGGATCGTCGCCGTGCTGTTCATCCTGGGTCTGATCGCGGCTCTGATCCCGCACACCTCGCCCCTGCGCGGCGAGGACGCGGGCATCCTCAATTCCGTGGTGTTCACCGGTATGGCGTTCATTCTGGGCTTCTTCTTCGCCCTGTTGGGTGCCGTCTACGGGTTCGTCAGCGGCAACTTCACCAAGCCCACGGAAATCATCACCGGCATGATCGAGGGCGTGAAGTCCCTCGCCCCGATCCTGGTGTTGTTCTTCGCCATCTCACAGTTCCTGGCCTACTTCAAGTGGACCAAGATGGGCGAGGTCCTGGCCATTTCGGGTTCCGACATGTTGGCCAAGATCAACGCTCCGGCCTGGGCGATCCTGCTGGGCATCATCGTGATCGTCACGATTATGAACTTCTTCATCACCAGCGGTTCGGCACTGTGGGCATTGGCCGCTCCCGTGTTCATCCCGATGCTCATGCTGCTGCACATCAGTCCCGAGGTCACGCAGGCCGCCTACCGCATCGCGGATTCGGTGACGAACTGTGTGACTCCGATGAGCCCGTACTTCGTCATGGCCCTGGGCTTCATGCAGCAGTACAAGAAGAAGGCGGGAATCGGCACCCTGGCGTCCTTCACGATCCCCCTGTCGGTCGTCATCTGGGTCGTCTGGGTCGCGTTCTTCCTCATCTGGTACCTCATCGGAATCCCGGTGGGCCCCGGCGCCCCGGCCGCGGTCTGAAAACCGACGAACCGATAGGCCGACACATGTAGGAGTCCGTTCACTCGCGGGGTCGAGGCCACCGCGAGTGAGCGCCCACCGCACGAAATCGTGCCCCGGGGCCCCGTGAGGTTACACTCGCGGGGCCCTTCTTCGCGCAACTGGACAAACACCTACATGTGTACCAGCATGAGCACTGACCCGAATTGCATAAACAGGTAATCCAAAAGGGGTGTCGATGTCTCCAAAGGCCGCAGGTCTGGGGTTGCCGATCATGTGGCTGTGTGTGGGCTTGGCACTGCTGCTACCCGGACTGTTGATGCAATCCATAGCCCGGCAGGACGCATCGCACCGCAACACCCAGACCACCGCCATTGTCCTGGACGGGGCGCAGGAGGAGAAAACAACCAGTGGACACTGCAAACGGGGTTCGTGCAATACCAAGTACGAGTGCCATTTCGACTATCAGTTCACACCCATCGGGTCCGATGACGTCATAACCGGCAATGCCTCCGACCGCAATGAATGCGATACCGCAGATGTGGCGGGCGCCCAACGGACCATCTTCTACGATCCACACGATCCCGGCGACAACGGCATCAATGATCCCAATGCCGGTTCCAACCGCTGGCTGGGCCTGTGGATGTTCGTCATTCCGGGTGCAGCGCTGAGCATCTACGGCCTGGTCACCGGAGCCATCGCACTGCGTCGCCGGCGGGGGAGAGGATGAACCCATGAATGGTGTTCTCACAGGGTTCGCGATCGTCGGCAGCATTATCGCGGCCGGCTATATCGTGGATCGGATCGGCTTCCTGGGCGAACAGGGCGAGCGGGTCCTGTCCCGCACCGCCTTCAACCTGGCCTTCCCCGCCTTCATGTTCTCCACCCTGGCCACCTCCCACTTAGCCGAGCTGGTGAGGCCCGATGTGCTGGTCGTCGTCATCGCCTCGCTGACGGTGATGACGATCTTCATTCTGGTGTCGGCCCTCGCCCGCTGGGGAGTGCAGCGGGCCCTGATCGGCGCACTGGCCTCCAGCTACGTCAACGCCGCCAATCTGGGACTGCCAATCGCGACCTATGTATTGGGCAGCGCGGACATCATCCCGCCCGTTCTGCTGTTCCAGCTGGTCTTTGTCGCCCCACTGACTCTGGCGGTCCTCGACGTGTGCACCGGCACCGGCCGGGGCCTGTGGGGCAGGGTGCTGCGGCCATTGCGCAATCCGGTGGTCGTCGCCTCGCTGGCGGGAGTGGTGGTCAGTGCCACCGGGCTCGGAGCCCGCCTGCCGGACCCTGTGCTGGAACCGTTCCACCTGGTGGGGCAGGCGACGGTACCGCTCATGCTGCTGGCCTTCGGCATGTCCCTGCGCGGGAACGGTCGGCCCTTCACCGGGGGCGACACCGCCGGGATCCTGACCGCGGTGATACTCAAGGCTGTGATCGCACCGACGGTGGCGGCGCTGACCGCCCTGTTCGTCTTCGGCCTGTCCGGGCCCGAAGCCCTGGCCCCGGTGCTCTGTTCGGCCCTGCCGACGGCGCAGAACGTCTACGTCTACTCCCAGCGCTACCCGCAGGCCACGGTGTTGGCCCGTGACACCGTCTTCCTCACCCTGTTGGTGGCCGTGCCGGTGTTGGTGGTGCTGTCCTTGGTGTTGGCGGTTCGGCCCGGATGACCCGGGATCATCGTTCCCATCATAGGGCTGTAGGCGATCCGGACCCGAGCCGCGACCGGCGATACGATGATGGTGCCGGCCAATGAAGATATGCCGGCTGAGTCGCCACGGTGTCATCTCCTCCCACACTGCAACCTGAGGCCCATTGTGCCCAGGGCCCGGCGACCGAGTGCCGAACCGGAGTCAAAAGGGAAGAAGATAGCGACCACCATGAGGAACCGATTCGTTTTAGGTCCGGCCCTGGTAGTGGCGTTGTCCACTCTGTCGACCTCCTGCACGGGTGCCGATCATGAGGCGGAATCGAAAACCATCGTGGCAACAGACGCGCCGTCGCCGTACCCGGGGCGGTGTCCGGGGGCTCAGGCCGAGGACCTTAAAACTGCCGATGCTGGGGATGTCAACGTAGCGCTCATCCCCACATTCCAAGGCAACCCCGATATGGACACCGTGGCTCATCCCAACTACAACGTGCCCTTCGATACGAAGCGCGCACTGCTTGTACTGACGACGAACAAAACCGGCTACCACTTCAGCGCACAGGACGTCTCCGATGTCACCGTCCTAGCTCAGAAGATCGAGGACGTTGATTCCGGCCAAAGCAATGCGTGTTCGACTGTGAAAACCATGGTGTCCTTCATCGGCACTGTGCCTGGCGACGCAGTGCACGATCCGGCAGGTCTATGGGAAGTCCGGGCCGTGGGCAAACCTCTTTACAAACCTTCAGCCAGCCGCTTGGTCCGGCTGAAGGTGCTGCAGACCTATACGAACCGTGCCGCTGATTTCTACTATGCCGCTACAGTTGCGAAAGTCGGCGACGATAGGGTCCAGAACACTGCCGGTTTCCGCCTCCTCGACTACTACTACGCGCATCGGTGAGTGTGTCCCTGGCGCTATTATCCCGGTCCTGATCTGGGTTGGGCACGGCGGAAATGGTCCCTGCCGTGGTCAAGTCCATACTCACAGGTGTAGGACGATAGACGAACGCCATTGCCCCTGTCGATGAGACGATTCGTTTGAAGCTGGTCGACGGTGCAGACAAGGTGCGGTATAAGAGTGCCGTGGAAGCGTTCCGTCTCACGAAGAACAACGGGGAAATCAAGTATCTCGGCGCAGCCTCCTCCGCCAAGCCGGCGATCTTCGAGCTCACGCGCGAAAGATCATGAACCTGGCTGACGAGAATTCGGCACGATGCCGCACGGGGGCTTTTTATGCCGGATTCAGCTTGGTTAGGCTGGATCGTATGACAGATGCAACGAACAATCCCACCCGGTTCCATCTCGACGTCGATCTGTCCGAGTAGGCCACCGCCCGGTCATAACACCACGTGTCCGCGTCCTCGGGCGAGTACACCCGACACCGGTCGTCGACCCGTTCCACCAGGCCACGGGAGCATCGTCATGAAGCCACGGTCTATTTGGACTCATCGGTTTTCCGGCGCCTCGGGAGGCTCTTCACCCCCACGCCAAGAACAAAGATCCCGAGGAAGACGAAGAGGATCCACCCATACCTGTCCATCAGGGAACTCGGGTCACGCAACGAGGATTCGGTTATATCCTCCGGGTTGAAGAAGACCTGGCGCTGCGCTCCGTTGGCCTGTTCATCCCCGCATTCGTCGTCATCCTCGTACTCTCCGTGGCCTTCTCCACCCATCGGCGCAGGGAAGACGTACTGGAACGAGCAGTAGTATTTCCTACTGCAGCTGTGCCCACTACCATTGCAGTCCGACACAGACCTTTCGTGCGGATCGCCCTTCACCGTAGCGGTGGCCGTGGCGGTCAGGGTCGCGGCATCATGTTGGCCGTAGTAGCCGAAAAGCGCCCCGAACACGAACATGATGGCGCTGAAGCCAAACGCGATGATCGGCAGAATCCACTTACCGCCGGGGGACTCCTCTTCGAAGTCCGACATCTTCCCGAACGGATTCTCATCAGCCATCCGCGATGTCCCCGAGCAGCACACTACTTAACTTGATCATGTAATTTACGCTACCATCCGGACGTACCGTGGTCACGGGCAAATTGTTCAAGTTCATCAACAGCGTCGCTGAAAGCGTTCGCCTGATCGGACAGCTTGGTGAAGAACACGAACGTCGTGAAGATGGTGCGCCGGTCCAGCACCGCCAGTCGGTCATGTGCCGTGTTCAGAAGCCGCTCACGCTGTGTCGGCAGCTCATGATCGGATGGTTCAGCGCGGGATAGTTGTAACTCGATACTCCGCAGTCTTTGGCGATCGCCTCGGACGGATTTACCCAGGGTAGCCAGGAGCAGCAGGGGGAGTGCCCCGAGAATCGGCCAGATGATGCCCACCGTCAAGAACGGAGTGGCAACGTGATCTCTAAACGTCTGCAGTTTCGGCCTGTCGATCAGCCACGATGCCGCCTCGACGATGCCGGCGACACCATCACCCCATTCGCCCTTGTCCAGCCGTTCAAGAGACCCAGCATACGGCGCAGAACTCCTCGAACCGGACTTCCCCGAATGTGCGGACGTCTCATGGAGGATCGAACTCTGGTGATACGCCAGCTGGTTGTAGTCCAGATTGCCACCGAACACGGTGCCGGCAGCATACCGCGTATGTTTCGAATCCATTGAACCCTCTTTGCCCTTCTGCGCAGAGAGGCTCACGAGTATGAAGTCATCGGCCCAGCGCGGCTCTGCCGATTCGTCCGCTCTATCCGTCAGATGGAGTTCGGGATGTGCCTGCGCCCATTTCCAGGTCTCGTCGAGAAGCCGATCATCCTTGACACCATGCTGGTCCCAGTGTGTCCAGACCACCAGACGAAGCCCCGGATGGTAGAAGCGAGCAGTGGCCAACTCTTTGGAGAGATCCTCGTGATTCAGGATCTCTGCTTCGTCGTGTAGTTCAATGGAGGCTGCAGCATGCGGCGGTGGATGCGGACGGAGTGCGCCCCAGATTCCTCCGGCAAGCAGCACCACCACCATGACGATCGTCAAGGCGATATGGCACCGGATCGTCCACTCCAACCGAACCCTGAAGACATTCATATAAATAAGCTATCATTTTCAAATCACCACACCCCGGGTTATCGGCAGGAACGTGTGTACACGATCAGCCCCGGCCGCTCATACTGGACAGCGAAGAGGCCCGGAATCTCAATGATTCCGGGCCTCTTCTTACGAGTGCTGTCTCAATGTACTCGAGTGGAGGTAAGGGGACTCGAACCCCTAACCCCCTGCTTGCAAAGCAGGTGCGCTACCAATTGCGCCATACCCCCAGGGATGTCCATTCTACACAGAATCAGTGTAGTCGGACCATCTTCGATGATCGCGTTGCCGGCGATTTCTCAAACCGAGCACCGTTCCGACGACGACTGTCAGAACTCCTGCAATCGAAAACCACTTCTTCAACGAGACTCCGTTCACCGTGGTTTCCGTGGGCCTTGGAGGACTTGAACCTCCGACCTCTTCGTTATCAGCGAAGCGCTCTAACCGCCTGAGCTAAAGGCCCTTATCGGGTCAACCGAGATATAACTCTATACGACAGGACAGCACATGCAAAATCGACTCGATGAGTCTTCCATCACACGATGGAACGCCGCTTCAGAAGCCGCTCCGCGACTGCGCACACGACTCGACAGCACCCCACCCTAATGCGCCGCGGGCCCCGATCCACGATCGGGGCCCTCGGCGGAATGGAATCAGTCGTCGGTCAGCGTCAAATGGAAGCCGCCCACGATCGATGCCGCAAGGTTGTACAGGAAGGCGAACAGCGTCGCCAGCGCGGTCAACAGCACGATGTTGATCACGGAGATGATCACGGCGAACGACATCACGCGCCCCAGCCCGAACAGTGCGATGAGCGAATCGGCCGATTCTGAACCGGCGATCTCGCTCAGTGCGCCCTGCAGACTGTCCAGCGTGCCGGTGGCCGACAGGACGAACCACAGCACCAACGACGCCACGACGACCACGATGCCGATCGCCAGCGACAGCAGGAAGCTCATCTTCATGACCGACCACGGATCGACGTTCGCCACCGTCAGTCGCACGGTCCGCGGGCCCTTGCGCTTCTTGCCCTTCTTCCCCGATCCCTTGCCGGAGTCCCGCGCGGGTGCGCCGGTGCCAACCGTCGAAGACGGGGTCCCGGCACCGGTTGCGAACACATCCTCACGGGGGCTGCTGGTCTGGGTCGCGCTGCTCGTCGCAGCCCCGGGCGAGGCCACCGCGGGGGCCGCGACCGTAGCCGTTGCCGGCGCGGCACTTCCCGTGGCGGGGAGCACCGAGGTCGCGTCGGCCCCGCCGGCCGCCTGCGGTGCCGAGCCCTGCCCGTTCCCGGTCTGGCCGTATCCGGCGGAATTCGCCGGCGTCCCGCTCGCGGAACCACCGGTGCTCTGCCCGGGGCGCGCCTTATCAGGGCTGCCCAGGCGCACACCGGAGCTGGCCTTCCTACCCGTTGCCGAATCGGATGCCGAGGCCCCGGAATTCCCCTGCGCTTGGCTGCCGGCGGCTTGTCCTCCCGCGGTCTGGGCGCCGGAGGCCGCGCCCCCGGATGACTGTGCATCGGACGTTGAGGCCCCTGACGACTGCGAGGTGGCCGCCTGCGCCGTGGGTGCATTGCCTGTTGATGCCGCGGCGGCGCCGGCGGAACCGGCCGCGGAGCCAGGGGCCGTAGAGCCGGAGGCGGCAGGAGCCCCGGACTTGGACTCGGACTTCGCGCCGTCAGGGGCGGCGGGGGAGGCACCTGCAGAGGCGTCCGGTGCGGGCTTGTCCGAATCTCCGGAGCCCGCGGTCAATCGCGTCCCCTTGCCGGACGAGGTCCGGATGATCTTGCCCGGTTTGGTTTCGCCTTCGCTCACTGCTCTTCACCCTCCGCGGTCTCGTCGGCGGTCTCTCCGCTGGTCGGGTCCAAGGCTACCCGATCGGCCTGGACCGCTTCGGGAGCCTCCTCGGACACTGCTGCGGAGCCCTCGACACCGGCTGCGGCCTCGGCCCCTTCGACTTCTTCGGCCCCTTCGACTTCGCCGTCGACCTCGGGCCCACGGGTGACTGCCAGGATCCGGTCCTTCTTGCCCGGCTTGGCGAAGACCACGCCCATCGTGTTGCGGCCCTTGGCGGGGACCTCGTCGATGGACGAGCGCACGACCTTGCCGCGCTCCATCACGACCAGAACCTCCTCGCCGTCCTCGACGATCAGACCGCCGGCCAGGCCGCCGCGTTCGTCGTTGAGCTTGGCGACCTTGATGCCGTAACCGCCGCGGCCCTGCACCCGGTACTCCTCGACCGGGGTGCGCTTGGCGTATCCGCCCTCGGTCACCACGAACACATAGGTGCCCGGCGTGATGACGTCCATCGCCAACAGCGCATCGTCGTCCTTGAACTTCATACCCGTCACGCCCGAGGTGGCACGGCCGGTGGGCCGGATCGCCTCGTCGTCTGCGGCGAAGCGGATCGACATCCCGCCACGGCTGATCAACAGCAGGTGGTCGGTGGGTTCGACGATCCGCGCGGAGACCAGCTCGTCGGGATTGCCGTCGGCGTCCTCGCGCAGATTGATGCCGATCACACCGCCGGAGCGGTTCGAATCGTATTCGCTCAGGCGCGTCTTCTTCACCAGGCCGGACTTGGTGGCCAGCACCAGATAGGCCGCGGCCTCGTAGTCCGGGATGGACAGCACCTGGGCGATCGTCTCGCCGGGCTGCAGTGCCAACAGATTAGCCACGTGCTGGCCCTTGGCGTCGCGCGAGCCCTCCGGCAGCTCATAGGCCTTGGCACGGTAGACCCGGCCGGTGTTGGTGAAGAACAGCAGCCAGTTGTGCGTGCTGGTGACGAAGAAGTGCTCGATCACATCGTCACCGCGCAGCTTGGCGCCCGTGATGCCCTTGCCGCCGCGGTGCTGGGCGCGGTAGAGCGCCGACTGCGTGCGCTTGGCGTAGCCACCGCGGGAGATCGTGACGACGACCTCCTCCTCAGGGATCAGGTCCTCCATCGACATATCACCGTCGAAGCCCGCGATGATGCGGGTGCGGCGGTCGTCGCCGTACTTGTCGACGATCGTGGCGAGCTCTTCGGAGACGATCTCGCGCTGCCGGGCGGGGGTGCCCAGAATGTAGTTGTACTCGCGGATCTGCTCCTCGATCCGGGCGGCCTCCTCCTCGATCTTCTGACGCTCGAGGGCCGCCAGGCGGCGCAGCTGCAGGTCCAGGATCGCATTGGCCTGGACCTCGTCGACCTCCAGCAGCTCCATCAGGCCGGTGCGCGCCTCCTCGGACGACGGCGAGCGCCTGATCAGGGCGATCACCGCGTCCAGGGCGGACAGCGCCTTGAGGTAGCCGCGCAGGATGTGGGCGCGTTCCTCTGCCTTGCGCAGGCGGAACCGGGTGCGGCGCACGATGACGTCGATCTGGTGCTTGACCCACAGGCGCAGGAAGGCGTCGATCGACAGGGTGCGCGGCACATTGTCGACCAGGGCCAGCATGTTCGCGGAGAAGTTCTGCTGCAGATCGGTGTGCTTGTACAGGTTGTTCAGCACGACCTTGGCCACGGCGTCGCGCTTGAGCACGATGACCAGGCGCTGGCCGGTGCGGCCGGAGGACTCATCGCGCAGATCGGCGATCCCGCCGACCTTGCCGTCCTTGACGTAGCCGGCGATCTTCGCGGCCAGCCGGTCGGGGTTGACCATATACGGCAGCTCGGTCACGACCAGGCAGGTCCGCCCCTGGATCTCCTCGACGTTGACCACCGCGCGCTGGGTGATGGAGCCGCGGCCGGTCCGGTAGGCGTCCTCGATGCCCTTGCGGCCCAGAATGGTCGCGCCGCCGGGGAAGTCGGGGCCCTTGATGATGCCCAACAGGGCCTCGAGCGTTTCGTCCTTCGTGGCCTCGGGGTGGCTCAGCAGCCACTGCGCACCGGCGGAGACCTCCCGCAGATTGTGCGGCGGGATGTTCGTTGCCATGCCCACGGCGATGCCGTTGGAGCCGTTGACCAGCAGGTTCGGGAACCGGCTGGGCAGGTAGACGGGCTCCTGGTTGCGCCCGTCGTAGTTGTCCTGGAAGTCGACGGTCTCCTCTTCGATGTCCCTGACCATCTCCAGGGCCAGGGGCGCCATCTTGCACTCTGTGTACCGGGGTGCGGCAGCGCCGTCGTCGCCGGCGGAACCGAAGTTGCCCTGCCCGGACACCAGCGGGTAGCGCATGGTCCACGGCTGGACCAGGCGGACCAGGGCGTCGTAGATCGCCGAGTCGCCGTGCGGGTGGTACTGGCCCATCACATCGCCGACCACGCGCGAGCACTTGTTGAAGCTGCGGTCGGGGCGGTAGCCGCCGTCGTACATCGCGTAGAGCACGCGCCGGTGCACGGGCTTGAGACCGTCGCGCACGTCCGGCAGCGCACGGCCCACGATGACGCTCATCGCATAGTCCAGATAGGACCGCTGCATCTCCAGGTTCAGATCGACCTGGTCGATCCGCTGGGCGATGGCGCCGGCCGCCACCTCCTCCGCGGTCGGTTCGGCCGCGCCGTCGAGCGGATCGGTCTGATTGTTATCGGTTTCGTCAGCCACGTGTGCCTGGTCCCCTTCGTGAAGTAGGAAAGTCTAAGAAGTCGGATATCCGTCAGATGTCCAGGAAGCGGACGTCCTTCGCGTTCTGCTGGATGAAGCGCTTGCGCGAATCCACGTCGTCGCCCATGAGCACGGTGAAGATCTCGTCGGCGGCCATCGCATCGTCCAGGGTGACCTGTTTGAGCAGCCGGTGTTCGGGATCCATCGTCGTCTCCCACAGTTCGTGGTAGTTCATCTCGCCCAGACCCTTGTAGCGCTGGATCGCCTGGTCCTTCGGCAGCCGCTTGCCCGCCGCGCGGCCCTCGGCCAGCATCCGGTCGCGTTCGGCATCGGTGTAGGCGTAGTCGTGCGGGGCATTCGACCACTTCAGGCGGTACAGCGGCGGGGTCGCCAGGTAGACGTAGCCGTGTTCGATCAGCGGCTTCATGTACCGGAAGATCAGCGTCAGCAGCAGGGTCGTGATGTGCTGGCCGTCGACATCGGCATCGGCCATCAGCACGATCTTGTGGTAGCGCAGCTTGGATTCGTCGTATTCCTCGCCGATCCCCGTGCCGAAGGCCGTGATCATCGACTGGACCTCCATATTGGACAGGGCCCGGTCCAGGCGCGCCTTCTCCACGTTGAGGATCTTGCCGCGCAGCGGCAGGATCGCCTGCGTGATCGGATTGCGGCCCTGCACGGCCGAACCACCGGCCGAGTCGCCCTCGACCATGAAGATCTCGGAGATCGTCGGGTCCTTGGACTGGCAGTCCTTGAGCTTGCCCGGCATGCCCGAGGACTCCAGCAGGCCCTTGCGGCGGGTCGCCTCGCGCGCCTTGCGGGCCGCCATCCTGGCCTGCGAGGCCTGGATCGCCTTGCGCACGACCTCCTTGGCCTGGTTCGGATTGGATTCCAGCCAGTGGCCCAGTTCGTCGCGCACGACCTTCTGCACATAGCCCTTGGCCTCGGAGTTGCCCAGCTTGGTCTTCGTCTGGCCCTCGAACTGGGGTTCGCCCAGTTTGATGGAGATGACGGCGGTCAGGCCCTCGCGCACGTCCTCGCCCGTGAGGTTCTGGTCCTTCTCCCGCAGCAGCTTCTGATCGCGGGCGTAGGAGTTCAGCAGGCTGGTCAGCGCGGTGCGGAAGCCCTCCTCGTGGGTGCCGCCCTCGTGCGTGTTGACCGAGTTGGCGTAGCTGTGCACGGACTCGCTGTAGGAGGTGGTCCACTGCATCGCGACTTCCAGCGCGATCATCTGGTCGGTGTCCTCGGCCTCGAAGGCGATGATGTCGTCGTTGACGATCTCCGTCTTCTTGGTGCTGTTGAGGTACTTGACGTAGTCCAGCAGGCCGTTCTCGTAGTGGTACTTGACCTCGCGCGGTTTGAACGGCGCGTCCTCGTCCGCATCGGTCACCTGCACGTCGTCGTCGTCGATCTCCGGCTTGCGCTCATCGCGCAGGGTGATCATCAGGCCCTTGTTCAGGAAGGCCGTCTGCTGCATCCGCTGGCGCACGGTCTCGAAGTTGAAGACGACCGTTTCGAAGATCTCCGGGTCCGGCCAGAAGGTGATGACGGTACCCGAGGTGTCCGTCGCCTCGCCCTTTTCAACCGGTGCCGTGGGTGCGCCGCGGCGGTAGCTCTGCCGCCACACATAGCCGTCGCGGTGGATCTCCGCGTCCAGGCGTTCGGACAGGGCGTTGACCACGGAGGAACCGACACCGTGCAGACCACCGGAGACCGCATAGCCGCCACCGCCGAACTTGCCACCGGCGTGCAGCACGGTCAGCACGACCTCCAGGGTGGACTTGCCCTCCTTCGGGTGCATCTCCACGGGGATGCCACGGCCGTGGTCGACCACCCGCAGGCCACCGTCGGCCAGGATCGTCACCTCGATGGTGTCGTTGTAGCCGGCGAGTGCCTCGTCGACCGAGTTGTCGACGATCTCGTAGACCAGGTGGTGCAGACCGCGTTCGGAGGTCGAACCGATGTACATGCCGGGGCGTTTGCGGACCGCCTCCAGTCCTTCCAGGACGGTGATATCACTGGCGTCGTAATGCTGGGATTCCTCGGCAGCCATGGAACTCCTCGTTAGAATGCGGACAAACTGGCACAATCACGTTCAATTCTACCAAGTCCTGCCCTGGAATTCGCCTTCAGCACGCCCTGGAAGCCGTTTTTCGCGACTTTTCCGTCCTCGGACGTACCCCAGCTCATCCGACGGGAGGAAAATGGCGCCTGTGGCGGTTTCCGCAGTTCCGACTCCCGGGCTCGGAATCAGATGGTGAGCATATTCCACACGAGTCGGGCCGAAACCGAGGTCGCCGCCAGCAGGACCAGGGCCATGAGCACGATCCACAGCCAGGCGGGCACCCCGGTGGCCTGTGCCAGGATCGCCGCGTCCGAGGATGCCAGGTCCCGGCGCCGGTGCGCTGCCAGCAGGTTCCCCAGTCCCCGGTAGGCGCCCACCAACAGGAACAGTCCCAGGCCTCCCACCACGTACCCCAGCAGGACGCCGGGCACGTAAAGCGCTGCCAGACAGGCCGCGGCCACGACCAGCACGTCGAGCGCGATGGCCAGGAAGCCGCGCATGAACACCAGGCAGACCAGGAGCAGTGCGCCGCCGAGCACCAGGGCCAGGCCGGCACGCCCGAAGCAGGCGGCGGTGATGAACAGCGCGCCCACCACGGCCGGCGCCGGATAGCCCCAGAAGGTGGAGAACGGTGCGCTGGCCGCGGTGCCGCGCGAGCTGGTCAGGCCCGAATGGTCACCGGAGACCCGGATCGCCACCCGGCGCCGCCCGCGCAGCAGGCCCGTGAGCCCGTGGCCCAGTTCGTGGACCACCGTGACCACGAGCCCCGCATAGCGCCACAGCGGGGGCACCACCACCAGCGCCAGGACTATCCCGGCGGTCACCAGGAGCGCCTGCGGAGCGGCCGGGGCGGGGGTGGGGGAGGTCAGGACGGTCAGCAGACGGCCGGGGATCTCTTCCATGAACACCATCTTCACAGCCGGGCCTGGCAGGAGGCCGAGGAGGCCACCCGGGGGAGTTGGGTGCAGGGGACTAGCCATAGGTGTCGCGGGGCCCCCGGCCCTTGATGGAACGGCGCCCATGACTCCACGACTTCTGCTTCGGCCCCAGGATCTCGATATCGTCGATCACCCGGTGTCCCAGTTCGCGTTCGAGGCGGTCCAACAGGGAGAACGTCATGATCTTCAGCTGGGTGGCCCAGGTCGTCGAGCTCGCGCGCACCGTCAGCTTGGGCGGGTCGATCTTCACCGGTTCGCAGTGCTCGGCCACCTCGGGGCCCACCAGGCGCGGCCAGGAGCCCAGCAGCATCCCCACATCCAACTGGGTCCGCCAACCGTAATCGCGGGTCAGCACGGCCAGGTCGTCCGCCAGTTTCCGCGGATCCCTGGCATCGGCGCCCGCCCCGGAGTACTGGGGTTCGCGGATGCCGCGCGGAGTCCGGCGGAAACTGCCGGAGTAACCGGGGCGCGAACCCTCACCCATCCGCCTGACCCGGTCGAGGGCCTCGAGCGCGGCCAGGGGCGGTTCGTCCTGTGCGGTCATGCCGTCCCCGCATCCGCGGCGGACAGGTCGATCCGGGCGCCGGCCAGGTTCTCCGGGATGTCGGCGGCCACCGCGGCGGTGATGAGCACCTGCTGGGCACCGGCGACCATCTGGGCCAGCCGGGTGCGCCGACCCGCATCCAGTTCGGCGAACACATCGTCGAGCACCAGCACCGGTTGCCCGTCCTCGTCGCCGGCGTCATCGCGCAGCACCTGCCACCCGGCCAGCCGCAGGGCCAGGGCCAGGGACCAGCTCTCGCCGTGGCTGGCATAGCCCTTGGCCGGCACGCCGCCGATGAGTAGTTCGACATCGTCGCGCTGCGGTCCCACCAGAGTCAGGCCCCGGTCGATCTCCTTGCTCCGCCGGGAGGCCACGGCCTCGACGATCGCGTCCTCGTACCCGGCGGTGGTGTCCAGCCCCGTGTAGTCGATCCGGCTGGTGTAGCGCGCCGCAGCGTCCTGGCGCTCGGGCCGGGCGTCCAGGGCCACGGCCTTGAAGTCCCTGGTCAGGGGCGCAGCCAGGCGCTCCACCAGGTTCCGCCGCCCCATCACCAATTGTGCGGCGGCCTGGGCGAAGGCCCTATCCCAGATGTCCAGGGTCGATTCCAGTGCGGGGTCGGGCCGGTTCTTCAGGCTTTTGAGCAGGGCGTTGCGCTGTTTGAGGGCCCGGTCGAAATCGCTGAGCACAGCGGCATAGCGCGGCGCTCCCTGGACCAGCAGGGTGTCGAGGAAGTCGCGCCGCCCTGCCGGATCCCCCTTGACCAGGTCCAGATCCTCCGGGGCGAAGACGACGGTGGGCAGCAGGCCCAGGACGTCGCGGGTGCGCACGGGCTGCCGGTTGATCCTGGCCCGGTTGGCGCCCTTGGCCTTGATCGTGATGTCGAGGGTGACCGAACGCGGGCCGCGGTGGGCCAGCAGCGACACGACACCGGATTCGCATCCGACGCGCACCAGCGGCACATCATTGGCCACCCGATGGGAGCGCAGGGTCGAGACATAGCCCAGCGCCTCGACGAGATTGGTCTTGCCCCAGCCGTTGGGCGCGACGAACGTCGTCACGCCGGGGCGCAGATCGAGTTCGAGGTGCTCATACGACCGGAAGTCGTGCAGGGCCAGTTTGGATACCCACATAGCGCTAGCGACCCTACCCGGGTCAGTGCCCGGTCAGAAGCGGATGATCGGCATGAGCAGGTACCGATAGGTGGAATCGTATTCGCCGTCGAGCTCCTGCTGGCCGGTGATGACGACGGGCTTCTTCGGTTCCGTCAACGAGAACCGCACGAAGGGCGTATCGATCTGGGCCAGTCCGTCGGCGATGAAGTGCGGGTTGAAGCCTGTGGTGATGTTCTCCCCGTCGATCGTCGCCGGCAGCGCCTCCGAGGCCTGGGCGTCATCGCCCTGGCCGGCCCGCAGGGTCAGCGCGCCGTCGGCGAATTCGAAGCGGATGGGGGTGTTGCGCTCGGCGACCAGGGAGACGCGCCGCACGGCCTCGCGCAGGGCGGAGGTCTCCAGGATCGCGGAGATCGAGGCCTCTTTGGGGAACAGTGAGCGCACCTTCGGGTAATCGCCCTCGACCAGCAGTGAGGTCATGACCCGGCCGTTCGAGGAAATCGCCAGCATGTCCTTGCCACCGGATTCCGCCAGCGCGATCTGGATGTCCCCGCCCATGGCCTTGGCGGCATCCGTCAGCGTCTTCCCGCGCACCAGGGCGTTGGCCTCGAAATCAGCGGCCTTGGGATTCCACATGAATTCGCGGACCGCCAGGCGGTAGCGGTCGGTCGCCAGCAGGGTCACGGTGTTGCCGGTGATCTCCATCCGCACGCTGGTCAGGATCGGCAGGGTGTCGTCCTTGCTCGTGGCCACGCCGACCTGGTTGACCGCGTGCTGGAAGGCCTCGGCGCCGACCACGCCGGTGGTCGCGGGGACCTGTGGCAGAGCCGGGTACTCGTCGACGGGCATCGTCATCAGGGTGAAGCGGGAGGAGCCGCAGTTGACCGTGACCTTGTTCTCCTGCAGTTCCAGGGTCACCGGCTGTGCCGGCAGCGCTCGGGAGATCTCGGCGAGCAACTTGCCGGAGACCAGGAAGGTACCCGGCACCTCGACCTCGGCGGCGATTTCGGCGCGGGCCGATACTTCGTAGTCGAAAACGGCCAGGTGCACGGAACCCGCGGGATCGGCGGTGATGAGGATGCCGGTGAGCACGGGAACGGCGGGACGCTGGGGGAGTGTCTTGGTGGTCCAGGTGACCGCTTCGGCCAGAATGTCCCGTTCCACCTTGAACTTCACAGTCGGTGCGGCCTCAGCGTTCACGTCTCTCCCGAAATCCATCGTCTACAGGGTTGTGCGCCGCCCATGCGCTGCAGCGGCAGACGCACTCATGCGCGCGGACTCCCCATCCTATCGCACCGGGGAATCGGCAAAAGCCCTGGTTTCTCAGGTGCGTGCAAAAACGCACACCCTATTTCGCTCCAGCCGACAGTACGACGATTCCCGACCCCCTAGTCATCGGACAACTTTCGGGTTGGTTTGCGGAGGTCATCCGATGAATCTCCCTGATTCATCCAAAGACTCACAGGTGGATACACATGTGCAAAACTGCGCATTCCTGCTCCTCAGAGCTTTTCACTCTCCTCGAGGAGCCCTGGTGGCCTTGGCTCCCGGGGCAATGCGCGGCGGGCCCTCTTGAATGTCGAGTTGGAATATCAGTAGTAGTCGTAGCCGGTGTGGAACTTGTGGAGAAGAGCTCTCCTGCCCAGTAATGACGCGGGATAGCGGCCTTCTTCCCACGGTGGGAAACCTGTGGAGGATCTCAGGACGGGGTGTGGACGCCTGTGGACGGTTGAATCGTTCTTCCACAGTCATCCACAGGCCGGTCTGGAACTGTTCATTCACCCCTACCCAGGCTTGGACGGGTTAACCACAGGTTTATCCACACCTGTTGACTACCGGTTCTACAGATGATGATGCTGTTTGAGGCGGTTTGTCAGTTCCGTGACCTGCGTGTAGATGGCCCTCCGTTCCGTCATCTGTGTGCGGATCTTCTTGTTCGCGTGCATCACCGTCGTGTGGTCGCGGCCTCCGAATTCCTGGCCGATCTTCGGCAGGGACAGGTCGGTCAGTTCCCGGCACAGGTACATGGCGATCTGCCTGGCGGTGGTCAGGGTGCGTGAGCGGCTGCTGCCCTTGAGATCGTCGATCGTCAGGTGGAAGTAACCCGCCACCTGGCCCATGATGTCCGCCGGGGTGATCTCCGGAGTGTCGTCCTGGCTGATGAAGTCCTTGAGCACCGTTTCGGCCAGGCTCACGTCGATCGTCTGCGAATTGAGGTTCGCGAAGGCGGTGACGCGGATCAGGGCGCCCTCGAGCTCGCGGATGTTCGAGGAGATCCGCGATGCGATGTACTCCAGCACGTCGTCGGGCACCTTGAGGTTCTCGCCCAGGGCCTTGTTGCGCAGGATGGCGAAGCGGGTCTCCAAGTCCGGCGGCTGCACATCCGTCAGCAGACCCCATTCGAAGCGGGACCGCAGACGCTCCTCGAAGCCCTTGAGCATCTTGGGCGGCTGATCCGAGGAGATCACGACCTGTTTGTGTTCGTTGTGCAGTGCATTGAACGTATGGAAGAACTCCTCGACCGTGGCGTCCTTGCCCTGTAGGAACTGAATGTCGTCGATCATCAGGATGTCGACTTCACGGTAGCGGCGCTGGAAGGCCGGGCGCAGCGAGTTCGAGGTCGTCGACGAGCCGATCGTGTTGATGAAGTCGTTGACGAATTCCTCGCTGGACACGTAGCGGACCCGGATATTGGGGTACAGCTGGGCTGCGTAATGGCCGATCGCATGCAGCAGGTGGGTCTTGCCCAGTCCCGAATCGCCGTAGATGAACAGCGGGTTGTATGCCTTGGCCGGCTGTTCTGCCACCGCGAAGGCCGCAGCATGGGCGAACCGGTTGGACGCGCCGATGACGAAGGAGTCGAAGGTGTACTTGGGGTTGAGCTGGTCAACCCCGTTCCCGTCGATGGCGGGTGCCCGCCCCAGAGCGGGATCGCGGGCCGGTGCCGGCTCCGGGACCGTTGCGGTGGCGGGACCCCCGTATTCGTCACCGTGGATCTCCACCTGCCAGTAGTCCTCGGGACGGCCGGGGAAGGCGGGGGAGGGCGCCTGGCGACCCCCGTAGGAGCCGGGGCCGAACTGGGCCGGCTGCACGTGTTCCACGGTGTGGCTGCCCGAGGCGGATTCCGGGACATTCAGATCGGGTTCGACCGCGATCGCGAACGACACCTGGTGGCCCAGCACCCGTTCGAACTCGCGGGCCAGAGGTTCGCGCAGGCTGGTCTCCAGGGTGGTCCTGGTCAGGTCGTTGCGCACCGCCAGAACCACCAGTTGGTCACCCGCGAAGGCCTTGGGCTGTGCCAGGGACAGGAATCCCTTCTGGTGTGCGGTGATCGATTCGTCCTTGAAGAGGTTGCTGCGCACCTCCTGCCAGACGGCCGCTAGGTCGGGTTCGGACGGTGGGACGGACAAAGGACCTCCAAGTGGAATAGGGTTGTGCAGATCCTGTGGACAACTGCGTGGACGTTCTTCCACATAGTTTTCCACACTTTGTGGAGAGATCCACACCCGGAACCGGATTTCCACACCGGTGGACAAGTCTGTGGAAATCACATCCATGTGATTGTTCCCCTCACTGCGGAACTAGCCCGGAAAACCGGGGCTCTGCGGCTTGGCCATCGGTGAACAGGGTGTTGACCGGTTCGGATCATGGTTGTGGACGATGGTCCCGGAGGGGCTGAATCCACAGGTGAGATGCCTCTCGTGTGGACAAGACAATCACAGCATGGACACTCCGCTGTGTACGGTTTGTGGGTAACCCGTCCCGGTTTCCCCAGACGGGGAAGTTTTTCTCCACAATCTGGGGATAAACCGGTGGAAGAACGGCTGTAACCCGCTTTCCACAAGGGAATGCGACGTGTGGACAGGATGCCGGGGAAGTCCTCGCAGTGGCAGCAAAAGGACCCGAAAAGGGTGCGATCGGCGCGGATCCGTGTGGAAAACCCGGTTGGAAGGTGAATCACATGGCAGCCGACCCTGTGGGAATTGACCGGCCCCCGCGCTACCGCCTAATATGGAGTGTCCTGTGTTGCGGGCCCGTTGAGTGTTGTCATCTTCCTTTTGGCCCTTCCTGCGCAGGGATGGAACCAGGTGGCCGACCTCGTGTCGGTCCCGCGGATCCTATCGAACCTGTGCGCCGCGCAGGGCAGACGTTCATACCACAAGGGAGAATCATGACGAAGCGTACTTTCCAGCCGAACAACCGCAAGCGCTCCAAGACGCACGGCTTCCGCCTGCGCATGCGCACGCGTGCCGGCCGTTCGATCCTGGCCGCGCGCCGCCGTAAGGGCCGCAACAGCCTGTCGGCCTGACCGGCTTTGCTGCCCGCCGCGAATCGCGTCAGGTCCGGTGAGGATTTCCGCCGGACCTTCAAGCGCGGGACCGCCTCCGGTTCCCCGTTCGTGGTGCTGCACTATCTAGCAGACGAATCCCACGCTGTGCGCGTGGGATTCGTCGTATCCAAGGCCGTGGGAAACGCGGTGGTCCGCAACCGGACCAAGCGCCGCCTGCGGGAGATCATGCACGCCCGCCTGGACTCCCTACCCGCGGGCCTGTACGTCCTCCGGGTCAAACCGGCGGCCGCCGGCGCGGGCTTCGCGCAGCTCGATGCCACGGTCGACGGGCTGCTGGCCCGTGCCCGGCGCAAGAACCGGCGTGACTGAGGTCCTTCTATGAAGGCATACGAGTCCACCCCATCGTCCTTGCCACCCTATCCGCGGGGCGCCGCGGGCCCGGTCCGGTTGGGCTATGTCCTGCGGATCGCACCGCGGATGCCCTTCGTCTGGTTCATGCGGGCCTACCGCCGCCTCGTATCGCCGTTGTACGGGGATGTGTGCAAGTACTACCCCAGCTGTTCCAAATACGCCCTGGACGCGTTCGAGGTGACCGGCGCGATCCGCGGTACCGGGCTGACCGTCTGGCGTCTGCTGCGCTGCAATCCGTTCTCGCACGGCGGGGTCGACCATGTGCACGGTTCCTATGCGGACCGGCAGAGCGCCCGAATATGGGGTGGCGGCGCGTGATGGCAGAATATAGCGAGATGTTCGAGCACAAGACCCCGGCACCACCGGTGGTTAAGGAGAGAATGAATGGATAAGATCCTCTTCCCCATCGAGTGGGTGGTGGCATGGATCATGACGATCTTCCACCAGATCTTCACCGCCATGGGCATGCCGGCCGATGGTGGCTGGACCTGGGTGTTGGCGATCGCCTTCCTGACGATCGTCGTGCGCGCGATCCTCATCCCGCTGTTCGTCTATCAGATCAAGGCCCAGCGCAAAATGCAGCTGATGCAGCCGGAGATCCAGAAGCTGCAGGCGAAGTACAAGGGCAAGAAGGACCAGTTCTCCCGCCAGCAGATGGCGGAGGAACAGCAGGCCCTGTTCAAGAAGCACGGGACCAATCCCTTCGCCTCCTGTCTGCCCCTGCTAGTGCAGATGCCGATCTTCTTCTCGCTGTTCCGCGTCATCCGCTATACCAAGGACATCGCCGAGGGCCACCACGCCCCGATCGGCGGTCTGACCCACGAACTGGCGCAGCAGGCGGAGAACTCCACCCTGTTCGGCATCTTCCACCTGTCGGACACCTTCATGTCCGATGGCGTGCTGATCAAGATCTTCACCGCCATCCTCATCGTCGCGATGTCGGCCATGCAGTTCTTCACGCAGAAGCAGATGATGTCGAAGAACATGTCCGAGGCCGCGCTGAACAATCCGTTCATGCAGCAGCAGAAGATGCTGCTGTATTTGATGCCCGTCATCTTCGCAGTGGGCGGCATCTACTTCCCGCTGGGTGTGCTGGTCTACTGGGTCGTGTCCAACGGTTGGACGATGGGTCAGCAGATGATGGTGCTGCGCACCATGCCGACCCCCGGGTCCAAAGCGGAGAAGGAACTGCTGGCCCGCCGTGCCAAGAAGGGCAAGGGAATCGTCCCCGGTGTCACCTCGGGCGATGCTGCCACGGGTGGGGACCAGGACGCAGAGGACAGTCACAAGCCATCGGGTCAGCGGCAACAGCCCATGAGCAAGGCCCGTCAGAAGAAGAACAAGAAGTGAGGGGTCGTTCGTCATGACCGAGGATCAGAGCACCCAGGACAAGAACATCGACCGGGATCCGGCGGCGGATACGACCGCTGCTGAGTCAAAGCCGGCCCGGCCCACCCGCTCCCAGCTGTTGGTGGAGGAGGGGGACATCGCCGCGGACTACTTGGAGGAGTTCCTCGATATCGCCGATATCGACGGCGATATCGACATCGATGTGGCCGACAACCGGCCCGAGGTCGCGATCGTGTGCGAGGACGACGATCACAATCTGTCCACCCTGGTGGGCCGGAACGGCCAGGTGCTCTCCGCCCTGCAGGAACTGACCAGGCTGGCCGTGCAGGCCTCGACCGGTCAGCGTTCGTGGCTGATGCTCGACATCGACGGCTACCGTGATTCGCGTAAGGTCGAATTGCGCCGTCGGGCCGATGAGGTCATCGAACAGGTCAGGGAATCGGGGGAGTCCTACAGCTTCCAGCCGATGAACTCCTTCGAGCGCAAGATCATCCACGACCGGGTGTCCAAGGCCGGTCTGGCCTCGGACTCGGCGGGCGAGGGCGATGCCCGCCACGTCGTGGTGAGCCTGCCGTGAGCGATTCCGGATCTCTTCCAACAGGGCCCGACCAGGTCCTCGAGGCCGAACCCGAGGCGGCGCGCGCGGTCTTCGGCGATCGTCTGCCGTTGGCCAGCGCCTATGCCGAACACCTGGCGACCACGGGGGTGGAATGGGGCCTGATCGGTCCCCGCGAACTGCCCCGGCTGTGGAGCCGGCATATCCTCAACTGCGCTGTTGCAGCCGAGCTGCTCGACGATGACGATGTGGTCGGCGATATCGGCACCGGTGCCGGGCTGCCCGGGATCCCGCTGGCGATCGCCCGGCCCGCCACCCGGTTCGTGCTGGTCGATGCGATGGAGCGCCGAGTCGATTGGCTGCACATGGTGATCGACGATCTGGGCCTGGACAATGTGCGGATCGTGCGCTCGCGGGTCGAGGACCTCGTCGATGAGGAGATCTTCACCGTCGCGACATCGCGGGCGGTCAAGGCCCTGCCCGTGCTCTTGGAATGGTGTGTTCCCGTGCTCGGCCCCGAGGGCAGGGTGCTGGCCCTGAAGGGGGAGCGGGCCGAGGAGGAGATCCTCAAGGCCAAGAAGCAGCTCAAGCGCTTCAAAATGCGCGAACCGGTCATCCACACGGTGGGCGATGGGCTGCTGGCCACGCCGACCCGAGTGGTCGAGGTGCAGCGTCGCTGATCGGGCGCATCGGCTGTGCCAAATAATACGTGAATCGTATATAAATATCCGCAAGCCCCCGTTTACACATGTGTTTCACGTGAAACGGGGGTTTCGCGCGTCCCGTGGATTTTTTCGGACACGCATTCGGATACCATTGACATAACGACTATTTGGACGGAGTGAGTATGCCGATTCTGGACGAGTCGACTCCACTCGGCGCTGAGATCATCCGGGACAACCGGCGCGCCGAACGCTTGGAATCGACTATCTTCCCGGCTCCGCGTGAGACCCGAATCTTTACCGTGGCCAACCAGAAGGGTGGCGTGGGGAAGACCACCACCACGGTGAATATCGCGGCGGCCATGGCCAGGCAGGGGCTGCATGTGCTGGTCATCGACATCGATCCGCAGGGCAATGCCTCCACGGCCCTGGGGATCGATCATTCGACCGATGTGGCCAGTATCTACGATGTCCTCATCGAGGACATGCCGATGCGCGAGACCATCGCCCAGTGCCCGGATCTGGAGAATCTCAGCGTGGTGCCCGCGACCATCGATCTGGCCGGTGCCGAAATCGAATTGGTATCCCTGGTGGCGCGCGAACAGCGTCTGACCGGCGCCCTGCAGACCTATCTGCGGGAGTGCGAGGATGCCGGGCGACGTGTCGACTACGTCTTCATCGACTGCCCTCCGTCGCTGGGCCTGCTGACCGTCAACGCCTTCGTGGCCGCCAATGAGGTCCTCATTCCGATTCAGTGCGAGTACTATGCACTGGAGGGCCTGAGCCAGCTGTTGAGCAACATTCAGCTGATCCAGAAGCATCTGAACCCGCGCCTGCGGGTCTCCACCATCCTGTTGACGATGTACGATGCGCGGACCAATCTGTCCGCGCAGGTGGCCGAGGATGTGCGCGCACACTTCCCGACCCAGGTCATCGGCCACCCGATTCCCCGGAATGTCCGCATCTCCGAGGCTCCCAGTTACCGGCAGACGGTCATCACCTATGACCCCAATTCGTCCGGAGCGCTGTCCTACCGTGAGGCAGCCGAAGAGATCGCCATCCGAGGAGGCGCCAGATAATGGCCGAACGCAAGCGTGGACTGGGCAGAGGGCTGGGGGCCCTCATTCCCGATGTGGTCACAGAGGAGCGTCCAGTCGATGTCTTCTTCCCGGAGTCCCGTGAGGTTTCACGTGAAACCAAGCACAAGGAACACCTCGACCCCGCCGCCAGCATGGCCAAATCCCGACGCGCCAAGCGTGCCGGCCGGGGGCGCGGGAACGGACTTGTGGGTGAGGACGGAAAGCTCAACGTCCCCGCCGAGGTGCTGGGTGGTCCGGCGCCGATCGAGCGCCTGAGCGAGGAGGGCCGGTCTCTGGAGCCGTCCCCGGCTCCGGCCGCCAAGCGGCGCCATGCTGCGAAGACTCCGGTGGAACGCGCAGTGGAGTCCGCCTATGAGGAGGGCTCCAAACCGGAAACGGGTTCCGCTGCGCAGACCTCCGCGGGTGATTCGACTCCGGCGGAGGATGCCACCGAGTCCGAACTTCTGACGGTGCCCGGAACGGCTTTCGGCCTGCTGCCCGTCACTCAGATCAAGCCCAATCCACGGCAGCCGCGTACGGTCTTCGACGAGGACGCACTGGCCGAACTGGTCGAATCGATCAAGGCGGTCGGAGTCCTGCAGCCCGTGGTGGTCCGCGTGGTCGACAAGCAGGCTCCATCCTATGAGCTCATCATGGGTGAGCGGCGTTTCCGCGCATCGCAGGAGGCGGGACTCACGGAGATCCCCGCGATCATCCGCGAGGTCAAGGAAGACGATCTACTGCGCGATGCCCTGCTGGAGAACCTGCATCGTTCGGATCTGAACCCGTTGGAAGAGGCCGCGGCATACCAGCAGTTGCTGGAGGACTTCAAATGCACGCAGGAGGAATTGTCGGTCCGGATCGGTCGTTCCCGTCCGCAGATCTCGAATACCCTGCGCCTGCTCAAGTTGCCCTCGCTGGTCCAGCGCCGGGTGGCCGCCGGGGTCATCTCGCAGGGTCATGCCAGGGCCTTGCTGGGCCTGGCCGACGGTGCCGGAATGGAGGCGCTGGCGCAGCGCATCGTGGCCGAGGGGCTGTCGGTGCGCGCCACGGAGGAAGCTGTGGTGCTGCTCAACCGTGGAGAGAAGCCCAAGGCGAAGCGTTCCGTGCAGCAGGAACATCCGGAACTGGATTCGCTGGCCGCCAGCCTGGGGGACCGCCTGGACACGCGCGTGAATATCTCGATGGGTAAGCGCAAGGGCAAGCTCAGCGTGGAATTCGCCAACCAGGATGACCTGGAACGGATCCTCAAGGCCCTGGGGATCACTCAGGACTGACCGCGCAGCGCAGTACCGACCGCGCAGCGCACCCGGACGTTCCGTGGGCGAACAGGGGCGGTCGCCATCGTGTACGAAACACGATGGCGACCGCCCCTGTGGCGTTGGAGTGGGGTCGCCCCTGCAGGGGCGACCCGGGTGGGTCCGGGAGACCGGCGGGTCAGGACCTGTGCGGATCCAATAGCCGGTGGATGTCTGCCACGCGCAGTGTGCCGGTGGTCGGATCCGATTCCTGCTTGAGGTAGATGCGCTGCAGGGCGATGACGACGCCCTCGGCAATCGCGTCGCGGAAGGCCGCCGTCTCCAAATCCGCCCGGTCCTTCGGATTGGTCAGATAGCCGGCCATCAGGAAGACCTTGGGTGTGCGTGTGACACGCAGGGTCTGCCAGGTCTTGGCATGTGTATGGCAGTCGGTCATCCCCGTCCTGGCCACGACTTCCTTCTGGACCAGATCGGCGGCGAGTTCGCCCACCGGCGAACTGTGGGTCGGATCCCCGTCGACCCCGAAGTAGTAGGTGGCCACACCATTGGGATCCGGCGTGGGATAGAAGTCCTGGTTGACCGTGATGATCAACGAGGCCCCGAGTTCATCGGCCAGGGTCGCGGAGGAATCCGCCCGGGCGAACACCACGGCGGCGCCCAGGGCGGATAAACGGCCCTCGATGCGGCGGGCGATGTCCTGGGAGATCTCCTGTTCCAGTTGTGCGTGGGTTGCGCTGAGCGGAATGGCACGGAAGTCCCGACCGGTGGTCGCAGCCTCGACGACGAAGGTCCGGCCGGCCAGGGACGGGCCCTCGGCGGCGCGGCGGACGCGCTCCCGCAGGGCGAAGAGATTACCGGTCGCGGAGCCACGGCGCACATCATCGAGCGCCCGATAGGTGGCGGGCCCGGCGATCCCGTCTGGTTTGAGTCCCAGGTCCTGCTGGGCCTCGCGCAGAGCGGAGTCGGTGAGCGGCCCGAAGTAGTAGTCGATGCTCTCCGTGTAGATGCCCAGGGTCGCCAGACGCTGCTGGAGCTCTACGACGTCGTCCCCGGCCATCATCCTCGAGGGGTCGTAGCGCAGCACCCGATCGCCCAACCGGTACCGCGCCAGTTCGACCTGGGCGAAGGTCTCGCCATTGAGCACGCCATCGCAGAAGATCCCACGGTCCTGC
The DNA here is from genome assembly GCF_024580695.1 of Brevibacterium sp. 91QC2O2. Lineage (NCBI taxonomy): Bacteria > Bacillati > Actinomycetota > Actinomycetes > Micrococcales > Brevibacteriaceae > Brevibacterium > Brevibacterium sp. 91QC2O2. The sequence goes on from NZ_JANIJY010000014.1 coordinate 44,489, forward strand.
TGGAACTGACGGATCGCGGAATCGAAGGCGGCGTCGAACACAGGTGACTCTATATCGCCGACGTTGATGTTCAAGCGCGCCAGCTGAGCCTTCGTCGTTGCGATGACAGGGTCTGTGTCACCGCGGCGGAATCGTGGCAGAGGAGTGTTCGACATGATGCTCCCATTGTCCCATGAGTTCCTGGAGAACTCTGAATGGAGTAGAGCACCGGCCCAGGGCCGGTGCTCTACTCGGATGCTCCACCGGATACCGGTGGGGCGCAAAGCGGATCAGCCGATGAACTCGGCCAGCTCCTGCTCCAGTGCCGGCTTGGGCCGTGCACCGATGATGGTCTTGGCGACTTCGCCGCCCTTGAAGACGTACAGCGCCGGGATCGAGGTGATGCCGTAGGCCGCTGCGGTCTGCATATTGTCGTCGGTATTCACCTTGACGACCTTGATCTTATCGGCCTGCTCCTCGGCGATCTGGTCGACGATCGGGCTGACCATGCGGCACGGGCCGCACCAGGGAGCCCAGAAATCCACTACGACGGGCTGATCGTTGTCCAGGACCTCGGCCTTGAACGTAGCATCGGTTACTTCGGTTGCCATGTCATCCTCCTTCAAGATGGTCAGGCTGGGTGTTAGACGAGTCAGTCGTCCAACGCTGTCAGGTAGTGTTCCGCATCGGTGGCGGCAACGCAGCCGGAACCGGCTGCGGTGATGGCCTGGCGGTAGACGGGGTCGATGACGTCGCCGGCGGCGAACACGCCCTCCATGCTGGTCTTGGAACTGCGCCCGTCGACTGCCAGGTAGCCGTCTTCGCGCATGTCGAGGACGTCCTTGAACAGTGCGGTCCGCGGATCCGACCCGATGGCCACGAACATGCCGGTCACGGGCAGCTGTGATTCCTCATCGGTTACGGTGTTGCGGATCCGCAGACCGGTGACCGAATCCTCGCCCTCGATGCCGACGACCTGCGAATCGAGCAGGAACTCCAGTTTCGGATCGTTCTCGGCGCGCTGGAGCATGGCCTGGGAGGCGCGGAAGCCCTCGCGGCGGTGGATCAGCGTGACCTTGTCGGCGAACCTGGTCAGGAAGGTGGCCTCCTCCATTGCGGAGTCGCCTCCACCGACCACGGCGATGTTCTGTCCCTTGAAGAAGAAGCCGTCGCAGGTGGCGCACCAGCTCACACCGTGGCCTGACAGGCGCTTCTCATCCGGCAGCCCCAGTTCCCGGTAGGCGGAACCCGTGGCGAGGATGAGGGCCCGCGCAGTGTATTCGGCGCCGAGCTCGGTGGTCAGCCGGTGTGCGCCCGGCTCGAAGTCGATGGTGGCGACATCGTCGTAGACGACCTCGGCCCCGAACTTCTCCGCCTGCTGGCGCATGTTCTCCATTAGGTCAGGTCCCTGGACGCCCTCGGGGAATCCGGGGTAGTTCTCGACCTCTGTGGTGTTCATCAGCTCACCGCCGGCGGTCACGGATCCGGCGATGATCAACGGCTGCAGTCCTGCCCGCGCCGCATAGACCGCGGCGGTGTAACCGGCGGGTCCCGACCCGACGATAACCAGCTTCTTCTCTGTCATCTTTCTCCTTGTTCGTGCGGCACAACGTGTGGGATGCCGCGGTTATTCCGTCGGGGTGCGCGGTGTCCGGTCACACGGCGGTCAGCCGTATAGCTTGACGGTGTCGATATCGGCTCGGAAGTCGCCGTCGGTCTTGGGCAGCTCGGTGATCCACAGGAATACATGGGTACTCTTCCTGGGCTTGTCGATGTCGACCTTGACGGTGCCCTTCTCGAAGGTTCCCCTGCCCACCGTTGCGGCATCCGTCGGGTCGTCGCCCGATGCCACCCGGATCTCGAACGAGCCACCGGACCCGGCGGACTTGAAGCTGAAGCGCTTGAGCGAGGCGGATTCGGTCAGCCGCAGATCCAGTCCCAGGCCGTCCTTGAGCCCACCGAATTCCGCGCTGTTGTAGCGATCGGTGCGCCAGCTGCCCGAATTGCCCGGCAGCACATTGTCCGCCTTGGCGTTGTTCTCCGTGCCGTCGCCGCCCGGGTCACGCGGGGTGACTGCGTCGATGTCGAGGCGCTTGAGCTTGGCCGAGGTGCTGGACCCCTGGGTCTGCTGCGAGCCTGCGGCGGACGATTCGTCGGGCGAGGGCATCGCCGTGGGAGTGGCACGCTTGCCGATCATCATGCCGACGACCACCACGAGCGCGACGACCACCAGGGCACATAGAACGCCCACGAGTGCCTTGACCGCCGTGGACCCGGACTTCTTGCGCTGCTGTGGTGACGCCTTCCCCTCCGGAGTCGGCGCCATCGCTGCTGCGGCGGTGGTCCCCGCCGAAGCCGCGACGGGGGTTTCCGGTCCCGCCTGCGCCGCTGTGGCGGGCGCTGCACCCTGTGCCCGTTGCGCCGGGACCGGTGCGGGAGTGGCCTGTCCGGTCGGCAGGGCGCCATTTCCGGTTCCCGTCTGCCCTGCACCGGTCCTGCCGGCAGTGGCCCCTGCAGCGGCCCGGGCCGTAGTGGATGCGGGTCGCGCGGTCGTATAGCCGGGCCGTGGCCGCGGGGACTCTGGTCGATTGCTCAACGGCCGCGAGGCATCCGGTTGGGCGTGCTTGATCCGAGGCGTTTCCGAGGTCGCGGGCTGTTTGTCCGCATTGTCCGCAGCGGTTCCGTGCTGCGCGGATTCGCTCTGCGCCGCCGTGCCCGCCGCTGTTCCTGCGGAGGGCGCGGTCGCAGGTTCCACGTCTCGCAGGGCCGCGGGAGCCGGGCCGTCCGTGGCCAGTCTGCTCTGCGCCCGGCGAGCCGCCTGGGCCTCGGCCGCCCTTGCCCTGGCCGTCGCCCGTTCCTCCTGCAGGCGCACGCGTTCGGCGGCCTGTCGCTGGAGTTCGCGCTCCCGTTCGAATTCGGCGCGCTGAGCGGCGTATTCCTCTTCCCTGGTGCGGAACATCCCGCCGAGGAACCACGAGGATTCGTCATCCGCGTCGGTCTGGTCGCCGGTGGGTGCTGCGGCCGGTGTCGCGGGCGGGTCCTGTTCGACGGGGCCCGCCGGAGTGACCGAGGGGTCGGGGATGACGTCCAGGGCCTCCGTGGGCGGTTCCGGTTCGTCCGTGTCGTAGCCGGGTTCGCGGATCGTGCCGTCGGCCCTGCGCATGATGGGCCGGGTCTGATTGGCGTCATGGGACTGCGGGGCATAGGACCGGTAGTCCTCGATGGTTTCGTGTGGGTCCCATTCGACGATGTCGTCGGCACCGGCGCCGGCCAGTGGGAAGGTCGAGGCCTTGCGCATGGCCATCCGGTCGTCGAACCGGCCCTGCCCGCCGCCGGACACCCCGGCCTGGGAGCCGTGCATGCCGGGCCGGGTCATCCCGATGCGGTCCAGTGCGGCCTGCAGCTGTTCGCTCGAGGCCCTGCCCGGATGCCGTCCGGCGGCCTCCTCTTCCGCTGCCAGCGGTTCGGAGGTCACCCGCGGAGTGCGGCTGGTGGTGGCCGATGGCATGGCCGACTTCGCGCCGAAGGGGTCGGGGGAGTCCTGCGGCTCCACCCGGGGGATGTCCTTGAGGGTCGTCGCATCCCAGGGTTCGAGGAACCGGACGATCTCACTGGGGGAGCGGGGACCGGGGTCGACTCCGGACACGACGTCGGAGACGAAGGCGGCGGTGGCCGCGGGCACCGAATCGACGAAGGAGTTCAGCGGGGCGACCCGGTTGTTCTTCAGGCCCGCGGCCTCGATCCCCGCATGGTCGGCCTTCCCCGGCCAGCGGCCGGACAGGCAGGCATAGTAGATGTCGATGAGCGCCAGGGCATCCGCCCGGCGGGCGTCGGCCTGGCTCATATCCTCCGTGTGGAGATTGAAGGGCCTGTTCGCCACGGGGGCGTCGAGGCCCAATCCGTAGAGGACCACATCGTTGTCCTCCGTCAGCCCCACGCATTCGGGGCCCAGGCACAGATGGTGCAGACCGCGGGTGGCGGCGTGGGCCAGTACCGTGGCCAGTTCGCCCACCAGGGCCTTGGCGGATTCGGCGGAGATCGGCCCACGTGCGAGCACAGCGGCCAGTGAGGATGTGCTGCGGTCCTCCGTGACGACCACGTCCATGTGTTCGGTGTGCAGCACATCGAGCACATGGGGCACCCGCGGATCGCTCAGCAGGGCGGCGCGCCTGGCCGAATCGACCAGATCACCGGAGTTCTCATGGCCGGCGATGCGCAGGACGACGGGTGTGTCGAGGATCGCGTCGACCCCCATGCAGACGATGCCGACGGCCGGGTGCTGTGCGAGCCAGGGCCGAAGCAGGTCCGACACCACGTACCTGTCGGCGATCACCTGGCCGCGTTCGACGCTGGGCAGTTCCCTCACCTCCGAAGAATCGGGTCCGGGTGGGCCCGGACCTGCGCACCAGTCTATCCACCACCCCTGACACGGACCTGTATAACAGGGGCCGGGGTGCCGGTTCTTGACGAACTCGTTATCCGCCGGCTGTGTGCCGGTTGTTCAGCGCCCCAGCTTGGTGCGCACCGCCTGGGTCAGGGCTGTGACCTCGCGCACGCGCAGCAGGCGGCAGGCCACCAGGTAGACCAGCAGCATGACGACGCCCATCCAGGCCACGGAGATGAACGAGTGGACCCGGCCGGCGTAGGCGGATTCACCCACGGCGATGAGCAGTACCCGGCCCACCACCAGCGCCACCATCCCGGCGATGGCGAAGCGCACGTGCGACCAGACGATCCGCCACAGGTCGATGCTGCCGATCTTGCGGTGCAGCAGCCATAGGGAGAGCACACAGGCGACCGTATAGCCCAGCGCCATCGCGGCCCCGATGCCGGCGACCACGTACTGCGTGCCGAACCGTTCGACCACCAGCAGGCCCAGCGTGGTGACCGCGACCTGCACCAGCTGGATCCAGAACGGGGTGCGGGCGTCCTCGTAGGCGTAGAAGACACGCTGGGTCAGATAGTTCGCGGAGAATGGGACCAGCCCCAGGATCATCACCGCGACGATCAGACCCAGGGTCCTGGCCTGCGCAGTGGAGCCGCCGGCGATCAGCGCCGCGGTGGGGGTGCCAAGTGCCACCAGGGCGGAGGTGAAGAACACGTTGACCAGCCCCACCAGGCGCATGCCCTGGGAGTAGGAGCCGCGCACCGCGGCGACGTCCCGGTCAGCGGCATAGCGGCTGAGCGAGGTGAACAGTGCGGTGGCCAGGGATACCGCGACGAGCGAATGCGGCAGCATGAAGATGGTGTAGGAACTGGTGTAGGCGGCATTGCCCGCCGACATCTGCCCGCCGACCGAAGTTGCACCGGCGGCGGTGCGGCTGATGAACACGAAGCCCAGCTGGCCGATCAACACGGCCGCGAAGGTCCAGCCGGCGACCTTGCCCGCGGTGCCCAGACCAACCCCGCGAAAACCCCAGGTGGGCCGGAATCGGAAGCCGATCCGCTTGAGGGGGAAGACCAGGATCAGCGCCTGCGCCACGACGCCCAGGGTGGCCGAGCCCGCCAGCAGGGCGATCTTGCCCGCATTCCAGGTTCCCACGGCGTGCTGCCCGGCCTCGCCGGGGCCGAAGAACAGGATGAACAGGCCCAGTCCGGCGATCGCCACGACGTTGTTGAGTACGGGAGCCCACATGTACGGGCCGAAGGAGCCCTTGGCGTTGAGCACCTGGCCCAGCAGCGTGTAGAGGCCGTAGAAGAAGATCTGCGGCAGGCACCAGTAGCCGAAGGCCACGGCCAGCGCGGTCTGCTCGGCCGGCCAGCCACCGGAGTACAGCCAGATGAGGGCCGGAGCGCACAGGGTCGCCAGACCCGTGAAGATCAGCAGCAGCGTGATCGACAGCGTCAGCAGTCGGTTCGTGAAGTCCCGACCGCCATCGGGCTGTTTGGTCGCGCGCACGATCTGCGGGACCAACACGGCGTTGAGCACACCGCCGGCCAAGAGCATGTAGAGGTTGTTGGGGATCTTATTGGCCACGTCGAAGGCATCGGCGGTGCCACCGACGGTCACGCCGATCGCCGTGAGCAACAGCATCGTCTTGACCAGGCCCAGCACGCGGGACACCAGAGTGCCGGCGGCCATGATCGCCGATGACTTCGCCAGGCTCTTCGTCTGCGCCGCCGCCGGATCCGCGGTCGCGGCCTGCGCGGTTCCCGCCGCCGAGGCCCCCACCGGATCGGTGGCGTCGGCCGGCTGTGCGGGCGCAGTGCTCGGACGCGCAGGCACATCCTCCCGGCGCGGCGGTGCCGCATGGCCGGACAGATGTCGCCCCGTGGAGTGCCTGGGCACCACCGGATCGCGATCGGCCGAGCCCTCTGCGGCCTCGGCCCTGCGCCGCTGGGCGCGCGTCCGGTACTGCGGTCCCTGTTCTCCGTCCTCGTGCACGGAAGTCCGTCCTCTCAACCCTTGTCGTGTTCCTGGCCGCGGGCCAGCGCGGCGTCCAACTGGTCCTCGGGCAGCTTGCGCTTGCCCTTCCTGACCGCGCGGACCAGACCGAAGACGAACACGGCCAGCAGACCCGCGCCGATCACGGCCGTACCGATATTCTCCCAGTCGGCGCGGACCCGGACGTTGATGGCGGGGCGCTGCCCCACCTCGGTGCCGTCGGTGGCCAGAATCCTGACATCGGCCATGACATCGGCATTCGCGATGCCCTCGACCGGGACCTCGACGCGGGCGGTCTCATCCGGGTCCAGGTGCGTGGGCTCGGAGCGGTCCGTCTGCAGTGCCGGACCCTGCCCCGTCAACGCCACCATGAACTCAATCGGCAGATCGGTGGAGTTCTCCACCCGCACCGGAATCGTCGTCTTGTCCCCGGTGACCAACAGCACCGAGGAGCTCTTCTCAACGTGCAGCCCGTCCTCCAGACCGCGCAGGCGCTCCTGCGCGGCGGTGACGCAGGAGTCTCGGTCCTGCGGCTGGGCCGCCGGCGCGTCCTCGGCACCCGGGGTGGTCTGGGCGGTGGCCGCTCCCTCGACTCCGCCGGCCGCACCCTCAGTCGCCTGGCCCGCAGGGCGCGCAGCCGCCGCCTGCCTGGCCGCGACGCGGGTCGATGCCGCATCCCAGCCGACCGCCGCACACCCCAAGACGATCCGGTCGTTGCGGGTCCGCGCGGTGGAGGGGTCGACGAACAGGGCGGAGAAGGTCCTGCTGCGCGCCACGGTGGCGCGCAGCGGGGCCAGGCGCTCGCCCTCCTGTTTCACGGTGTCGAGAGGGCTCGTATCGGTCCCGGTCGCGGCGTCCGTGGCATCGGCATCCGTGTCTGCGTCCGCGGCGTCTGCGGCGTCCTCGGCCGCAGCACCGTCCTTCGCCGCAGCGGTGTCTGCAGAGCGCGCCGGCACAGCAGTCCGCTCTGCCGGATCCGCCTTGGCCACATCCGCCAGTCCGGTGTGCTCGAGCCAGGGCAGATTCGCCATCAGCGTTCCGACCTCGGCCCAGGAGGTCGTCGCGGCGGTCCGCGGCATGCTCATCAACACGGTGCGCCGACTGAACGGGCGCTCGCCGGCCAGGGCCGCGGTCTCGGCGGCCAGCCGGGCACGGCTCAGCGCGGGACTCGCCCCACCGGCCACCTGCTCGGCCAGTCCGTCGAGTTCGGTGTCGAGTGCCAACACGTTCTTCCGGGTTATCGGGTCGGCGCCGCGGGACACCGACTGCCCAGGATGGAGGGTGACGGTCGAGCGGGCGTTGACGGTGTAGGGCTCATCGGCCGCTGCCTGTGTTCCGTCGACGATCGGCAGGCCCTTGGTGCGCAGCAGACCGTGCAGGCCCTCATAGTCCAGGGACCCGGCCCGCGGCCAGGTGACGTCGGTGCGCGCACCGGGGAGGAAATCGGTGACCAGCTTGCGTTCGTGTGCGGCGACCTCGGACTGCTTCCGCAGGCCGGCCCGGTCCAGGACCTGGGAATCGGCGTCGGCCCAGGGCAGGGCGATGACCTCATGGCCGGCGGTGGCCTGGGTGAACTGGCGCCACCAGCTGCGCAGCCGCGGGTACGGATCGTCCTTGGGCACCTGGGTCAGGGATTTGACGGTAATGGGGTTGACGGTCTCTGCTCCGCCGAGCGCCGAGGTGCCGGCCTTCGCATCGGCCGCTCCGGCTGCGGTCTTGGCCTCCATGGCCGGTCGCAGTGCCGCGTAGACGCTCAGCAGGAGCCGCGGATCGGCGGCGAGGACGGCAGAGGGGTTCGTCTTCATCCCGGCCAGCAGCGAGGCCAGATTGCCGGAATCCGCGGCCTGGGCCTCGAGCTCGGCGGGATCGATCAGTCCGTTCCGGCCGAACCTGGGCAGGGTGACCGGCAGGATCGTGCCCAGCCGGGTCGCATCGATCTTGGGCCGGGGATACCAGGTGGTGAAGGTGCGCAGCCGCTGCACCCCGTCCGCGTCGAGGCCCTCGTCCGCGGAGTCCTCTGTACCGGTGTCGTCCGCTTGGCCCTGGGAATCAGCGGAATCGGTGGAGCCCTGGGAACTCAGATCCAGGCTCAGGCCGCGCACGCCCCATTCGCGCAGCGGATCGGTCGCACTCAGGGGCAGGGCGCCGGCGGGCAGGCTGAAGGAGAACGGGACGCTCCGTCCCGCGGGCAGCTCGGCGGGCAGCTGGGCGACTTCGGCCTTGGGCTTCTTCTTCGCACTCTTCTTCTTGGAATCGTCGGCCGTGGTGTCCACCTTCGGTACGACGGGTTTGGCAGCCGCCTGGGCCAGTGAGGTGGAGGAGCCCGAGCCGTTCGTCCAACTGCTCAGCGCCTCGCGGGAATCGTAATGGCGCTGTGACATCCGCAGGTCCAGCCGCGGCTTCTCGAGGTCGCGCGCGGCCGTCAGTGTGCCGGAGACGGTGAGAGTGCCGTCCGCATCGAGCCAGGGCGTCAGCGTGGTCACGTTCAGGGTGCCCAGGGCACCGGACCCCTCGGCGGGAGTGGCCGAGGCCTCGGGTGCGGCCGTGGCGGGTGCGGCGGGTGCCGCCGCGGTGCCGGGTGCCGCTGCGGCCTCGGACCCGGGAGCGGCGAGAGCGGGTGCTGCCACGGGTGCCAGGGCCAGGGCCGCCGAGGCCAGCGCGGCAACGGTCTGCAGGAGTCTGTTCACATCAACTTCCGGGTCGCTGGATGTACCGGGGCAGGACATAGGCGCTGGCCAGGGCGATCCTGCGCTCATTGGCGAACGACAGGCGGTCCTGCAATTGGGCGAAGGGTATCCACATGGCGTCGATCGCCTCGTGGTCGGGATCGTTGTCGACTGTCAGCCGGCCACCGGTGGCGCGCAGCAGGAAATGGTGGACGACCTTGTGAATGCGCAGGCCGGACGCGGAGAACCAGTAGTCGACGCTGCCCAGGGTGGTGATGACGGCTCCTTCGATTCCCGTTTCCTCGCCGACCTCGCGGCGGGCGGCCTGGGCCGCGGTCTCATCGCCCTCCAGGTGGCCCTTGGGCAGGCACCACTCGATCCGGCCGGCCCGGTTGATCCGCGCGATCACGGCCACGCGCAGGTCCGGCGAGGCGAAGTCGACCACGATGCCACCGGCAGACACTTCCTCCACCTGACGGCGGGGCGCCGGAAAAGGGCGCGGCTTGGGAAGCGGTCGTGACATGGGGACAGTCTACCGAGCAGGCTTGACGGTTCATGGATGCCGGAGTTTCCGGTGCTGGCGCGGTGACGACGTGCCGACGACGCTGTGACGACGCGCCGATGACCCGAAACCGGAGGAATGACCCGGTATCCGGGGGCATATCCCCGGTTTCGGGTCAGCGGGAGGCATCGGCGCTGCGGACTCGGCGACACTGTAGGCTTGTCCCTGCTGTTTATCAACTTGGAGGTTCGGTGTTTCCAGCGGGCGCGCACACACGATTGCAGGATGTCCTCGACACCCTGGACGATGTTCTGGGACCGCTGGGGCGCCTGTTCGCCGATGCCGGATTCGAACTGGCACTGGTGGGTGGCAGTGTGCGCGATGCACTGCTGGGCCGCGATATGCCGGACCTGGATTTCACCACGGACGCCGGCCCCGATGAGATCGAACGGCTGATCAAGCCCTGGGCCGACACGCACTGGGACATCGGCCGGAAGTTCGGCACCATCGGCATGCTCAAGCGCGGCTATCAGATCGAGATCACCACCTACCGGGCGGAGAAGTACGATCCGGACTCCCGCAAGCCCCAGGTGGCCTTCGGCGACAATCTGGATGACGATCTGATCCGCCGCGACTTCACGATCGGCGCCATGGCCGTGCGCCTGCCCGGCCGCGTGTTCGTCGACCCCTTCAACGGTCTGCAGGACCTGGAGAACAAGGTCATCCGGACCCCCGCCAGTGCCACCATGAGCTTCAACGACGATCCGCTGCGGATGATGCGCGCGGCGCGCTTCACCTCCCAGCTGGGCTTCACCGTCTCCGACGAGGTCAAGACGGCGATGACGGACATGGCCGAGCGCATCACGATCATCTCCGCCGAACGCGTGCGCGATGAGCTGGTCAAACTGATGAAGGGCATCGACCCGGCGGCCGGCATCGACCTGCTGGTGTCCACCGGGATCGCCGACCATGTGCTGCCCGAGGTCGCCGGCCTGCGGCTCGAACGCGATGAGCACCACCGCCACAAAGACGTCTACCAGCACACCCTGACGGTGGTGCGCCAGGCGGTCGACCTCGAGGCCGCGTATATGAAGCGGATCCATGCGGCCGAAGAAGCCAAGGGTGCCGAGGGCACGGAGCCGACTGCCGCGTCCTCGGAGTCGAAGGCCCCGGAACCGGTGCTGTCCGCGCCGGATTTCATCGTCCGCTTCGCCGCTCTCATGCACGATATCGGCAAGCCCTCCACCCGCCGGTTCGAGGCGGGGGGAGCCGTGACCTTCTACCATCACGATGTGGTGGGCGCGAAGCTCACGCGCAAGCGGATGCGCGCACTGCACTTCGACAAGGACACCATCTCCAAGGTGTCCCGCCTGGTGGAGCTGCACCTGCGCTTCTACGGCTACGGCGATGCCGGATGGAGCGATTCCGCGGTGCGCCGCTATGTCACGGACGCCGGTGAGCTGTTGACCCGGCTGCACATCCTCACGCGCGCCGACGTCACGACCCGCAATCGTAAGAAGGCCGACCGCCTGGCCTTCGCCTATGACGACCTGGAGGAGCGGATCACCCGGCTGGCCGAACGCGAGCGCCTGGATGCGATCCGGCCCGATCTGGACGGCAAGCAGATCATGGAGATCCTACAGATCGCCCCGGGGCCGGTGGTGGGCCGGGCGTACAGGTTCCTGCTGGAGACCAGAATGGAGCAGGGGCCCCTGGACGCCGAGGCCGCGCGGGCGGCACTGCTGGACTGGTGGTCCCAGCAGCCCGAGTCGGGTGCCGCGGAGAACCAGCCCACAGGCCCTGCCTCCCATTGATTTGCATAAAATATCAACTACATATGCGGTAAATCCCGAGTTCTACACCGTGTAGCGGATAAAATCACCTTTGCAGCGTCGCAGCTGATTTGCGACGATTCAGTTATACGCGACGCTTCCCAAAGGAGAGAATGTGAGCGATGTGACCGAGCGGTTCCGTGCCGCCAGAGACCAGTTGATCGAACTTCGCGAGGATCTGGACGCCGCGCGTGATTCCTTCTCCTGGCCGCACTTCGAGCACTTCAACTTCGCCCTGGATTGGTTCGACGTCGTGGCGGACGGCAATGACGAGCCGGCCCTGCACATCGTCGAGGAGGACGGTTCACAGCGGACCTGGTCCTATTCCGACCTGTCGCTGCGATCCAACCGGGTGGCCAATCTGCTGGCCGCATCCGGGGTGCGCCGGGGCAGTCATGTGATGATCATGCTGGGCAACCGGGTCGAACTGTGGGAGTCGATGCTGGCCTGCACCAAGCTGGGTGCGGTCATGCTGCCCACCGCGGTTCAACTGGGCCCGGTCGATCTGCACGATCGGGCCGAGCGCGGCGAGGTGGACTTCGCCATCGTCGGCGCCGCGGATGCCGCCAAATTCGATTCCGTCGAGGCACCCCTGACCCGGATCGTGGTGGGTGCCCCGGCACAGCGTCCCGGGGATGTGGCCTATGCGGCGGCGGCCGAACAGTCGGCTGCCTTCACCCCCGACGGCCCCACCGCGGCGGACGACCCACTGCTGCTCTACTTCACCTCGGGCACCACGTCGAAGGCCAAGATGGTCGTCCACACGCACGTGTCCTATCCGGTGGGACACCTGGCGACCCTCTACTGGATGGGTCTGGAACCGGGCGATGTGCACTTGAACATCGCCTCGCCCGGCTGGGCCAAGCACGCCTGGTCGAATATCTTCACGCCCTGGATCGCCGGGGCCTGCGTGTTCGTCTACAACTACTCGCGCTTCGATGCGGCGGCGCTCATGCGGGTGATGGACACCGTCGGAGTGACCAGCTTCTGCGCTCCTCCCACCGTCTGGCGGATGCTGGTCCAGGAGGGTCTGGAAAACCTGTCCGCGCCGCCGGCCAAGGCGCTGTCGGCGGGGGAGCCGTTGAACCCCGATGTCATCGCCAGGGTCGAACGGGACTGGCACACCACGGTACGCGATGGCTACGGCCAGACCGAGACCGTACTGGTCATCGGCAATACACCGGGGCAGGACACCGCGCCCGGCACGATGGGGCGCGCCCTGCCCGGTTTCGACGTGGTGCTGCGGGATCCCGCGACCGGTGAGATGACCGACGAGGGGGAGATCTGCCTGCGCCTGGACCCCCGTCCTGTGGGCCTGACCACGGGCTACTGGCACGATGAGGCACGCACCGACGCCGTTTTCGCCGATGATGTTTATCACACCGGTGACGTCGCGGCGCGCGACGAAACCGGCTGTTTCACGTACGTTGGCCGGGCTGACGACGTGTTCAAGGCCAGCGACTACCGGCTCTCGCCCTTCGAATTGGAGTCGGTCCTGATCGAGCACGAGGCGGTACTCGAGGCCGCCGTCGTGCCCTCCCCGGACCCGGTGCGCCTGGCGGTTCCCAAGGCCTATGTCGTCCTGGCTCCGGGGTGGGAGCCGAACGCCGGAACGGCCGAGGACATTCTGCGCTTCTGCCGCGAAGAACTGCCGCCCTACAAGCGAATCCGGCGTCTGGAGTTCACCGAACTGCCCAAGACCATGTCGGGGAAGATCCGCCGCGTCGAACTGCGTGTGCGCGAACGCGAACTGCACGGTGTGGGCGGGGAGATCGAGGATCGGGTGCCGGGTGTGGACCCGGCCGGCACCGCTGGTGCCAGTGGTCCGAGTTGGGGCGATGGAGCCTCGCGCGAGTGGTCCGAGGCCGATTTCGCCGAACCGCTCTCTTAAGGTTAGGGGACACTGATCCTGAGGGTGTGTGAGTGGCGCCACCCCGAGATTCACAGGTGATGGTATATGGGCACGGACAGCTGGGGCACTTAGACTGAAGGGCGGTTTTCCGTTCCGAATCCGGCCCCACCACTCACCGGCGGCGACCTGGGCTTCGGAACCAGTCGTCTGAAACCCCTGGGGGATTCTTGTCTAAACGTTCGTCTGACGCAGCTGCGTCGAGGGGTGCCGCTACGGGCCGCCGTCGTACCTGGATGGGGCGCGTGTTGAACTATCCGCGAGCCGGCAAAAGCGGGTTCACCCGCTGGCTGCCGTCGTTCCGGCTGTGGGTCACCGGCGTCCTGGGCCTCTTCGTCATCGTCGTGGCCGGCTTCGCCATCGGCTACAGCCGCACGCCCATTCCACAGGCGAATGTGTCCGCAACCGGTGCGACGACCAATGTCTACTACGACGACGGCAAGAAGCTGATCGGTCAGCTCAAGATCGAGAACCGGCAGCCGGTCGCACCCGATAAGATCTCACCCACGCTCAAGGCGGCCACCGTTGCAGCGGAGGACCGGTCCTTCTACGAGAACCGCGGGATCAACGTCAAGGGCCTGGGCCGTGCGGTCTGGGGCCTGGTGACCAACGACTACGCCGGCGGCGGTTCCTCGATCACCCAGCAGTACGTCAAGAACTACTATCTGACGAACGACCACTCCATGGTCCGCAAGGCCAAGGAGATGTTCATCGCCCTGAAGATCGACCAGGAACTGGACAAGGACCAGATCCTGGCGAATTACCTCAACACCATCTACCTGGGCCGCGGGGCATACGGGGCCGAGGTCGCCTCCCAGAACTACTTCCACAAGCCCGCCGCTGACCTGGACTACAAGCAGGCCGCACTGTTGGCCGCGATCATCCAGCGTCCGGGGGCCGCGGATCCCGCCGACAATCCGGAGGTCTATCAGGGCCGCTACAACTATGTGATCCAGGGGATGGTCGAACGCGGTAACATCCCGGCGAACCTGGGCAATGACACGACCATGCCCAAGGTCTACTCGCCCAAGAAGGAGAAGGGCTTCGGTGGCCAGACCGGCTATATGCTGCGCGCCGTGGTCAACGAGATGAAGGCCCAGGGCCTGAGCGAGGACCAGATCTACCGTGGCGGCTACAAGATCGTCACGACCTTCAACAAGAAGGACATGGACGCGGCGCTGGACACCGTGCAGTCCCTGCCCAAGCCCAAGAAGGGCATGCACATCGGCCTGGTGTCGATCGACCCGAAGACCGGTGGGATCCGTGCGATGTACGGCGGCAAGGACTATCTCAAGCAGCAGTTCAACGATTCTCTGCAGGGCACCGCACAGGCTGGCTCGACGTTCAAGCCCTTCGCCCTGGTCGCCGGGATCGAGGACGGCTACCGCCTGGGTTCGTCCTGGCCCGGTTCGCAGATCACGATCCGTTCCGAGGGGAACGCGCCGTGGACCGTGCACAACTTCGGCGGGTCCAGCTACGGTACGGTGTCCCTGCTCAAGGCCACGGAATCGTCGGTGAATACCGCATACGGGTACCTGAACAAGAAGGTCGGCCCGGAGAAGACCCAGGAGGCCGCGATCCGCGCCGGTCTGCCGGAGAGCACACAGGGCCTGGACAAGAACCTGTCGAACGTGCTGGGCACCTCCAGCCCGCGCCCGGTGGACATGGCCAATGCCTATGCGACCTTCGCCGCCCAGGGAATCTATCGCAAGGCGCATGTGGTGGAGAAGGCCACGGACGGTGCCGACAAGGTCGTCTACCAGCCCGACACCGAGGGAGAGCGCAAGTTCGACAAGGCGGTGATGGCGGAGACAACCTACGCCCTGCGCCACGTCATCTCCTCCGGCTCCGGCTCCTACGCCTCCAGTCTGGGCCGGCCCGCCGCGGGCAAGACCGGTACCTCGAGTGACAACTATTCGGCCTGGTTCACCGGTTATACGCCGCAGCGCGCCACCGTCGTGTCGATCTCCCGGACCAAGGCGAAGAAGGACAAGGCCTCGGGGGAGATGCGGAACTATGCGGTGCCGATCGGACCCTGGGGCTCGCGCGGCGAG
The DNA here is from genome assembly GCF_024580695.1 of Brevibacterium sp. 91QC2O2. Classification (NCBI taxonomy): domain Bacteria; kingdom Bacillati; phylum Actinomycetota; class Actinomycetes; order Micrococcales; family Brevibacteriaceae; genus Brevibacterium; species Brevibacterium sp. 91QC2O2. The sequence continues at coordinate 59,816 of NZ_JANIJY010000014.1, forward strand.
GTCACCGGCGGTTCGTACCCAGTGCAGGCCTGGACGCACTTCATGCGGCAGTCGCTCGAGGGCACGGATGTGAAGTCCTTCCCCTCGCGGCCCAGCCCCTCGGACCTGCCCAAGCTCAACACCGGTGGGGACGACGACCAATACGGTAGCGGCAACAACGAGTTGCGGGGTAATTCGAACCGGTCGTCGAACTCCAGGTCGCATTCGTCCTCGAACTCCAGGTCCAAGGCCAGGCACACCGAGAAGGCCAAGGACGAATCGGATAAGAAGAAGGACCGGGAGGACTCGAAGGACAAGGGCAAGGACAAGGGGTCCGCGGACGGCAAGGGAAAGTCCGACGGCGATGGGAAGGACGGCGGGAAGACGGGAATCGAACCGCCGAAGAAGCCGGAGAAGCCTTCCACTGGAGATTCCGGTAAGGACGACGACTCCGGTACAGGGGGGAACTCGTCGGACTCCAAGAACAAGGATAAGAACAAGGACAAGACGGGTCCGAACTCCGGGTCCAACTCCAAGGACGACTCCGCTGTGGTTTCAAACAAGTAGCCCAACTGCTGCTGAATCCCCGCCGAGTGGCTGGGATGTGCCGAGACCTTCCGAGGCCTCCCGGCATGTCCCGGCCACTCGGTGCGTCGGACCGGCGTGTGGTGCGTTGGACGGGGTGCGTTGGGCAAAAGGCGCCTGTGCGGGTGCGCGGTGCGTTGACGAGGCCGTGTCAGTGCTGTGAAGTACGCTGGCCCCATGGTGACAACAAGCCCTGCACGTTTGGCCGAACCCCTGTTGGGAGGAACCGCCGGCGCCCACGCGGGACCGGCGGATCGTCGCTTCCGCGCGGGTGCTGCGACCTGGAGCCTGGTGCTGCTGGGGATCTCCTGTCTGCTGGGACTGACCCGCCAGGTCGCCTGTTTCACAGACGGCTGGGGCTTCCCCGGAGCCTCGCGCCGCCTGTGCGCATCGCCCGTTGCCAACGCCGTGCTGGGTCAGACCTTCCCCGACTTCCCGGGACGTTCCACCGGTGGCCTGTCGACGTTCACCCCCGGCAATGCCTGGCTGGTCGGCCTGACCGGTTTCGGTGGTTCGGACGTGCAGACGACCATGGCCTTCCTCCTCGTCATCAACGTCGCGGCCGTCGCCGTGATCGGTGTGAGTCTGCTACGGCTCATGCCCGGCAGTTCCTGGGTCGCCGCGGCTTTCCTCTCACCGGTCGTGATCTTCTCCCTGGGCCAGGGGCTGGAACCGGTGGCGGTGGCCGCCACCCTGCTCGCCCTGGTCCTCCTCACACCCGCGGCCGAACGCCCGTCCACCGGAGCGCTGGTCTGCGCCGGCCTGTTGTTCGCCGTAGCGGTCGTCATCAGCCCCATCGCACTGCTGGTGCCGATCGTCCTGTGCCTGCGCTCACTGGGTGCCGGTCGAGCCGCCTCTGCGGATTCCGCCGCCCGGGCGGGTGCCGACCGGGACCTCGGCCCCGGGGCGCGGCGGATCGACTCCGGCGACCTGCTGGTCATGGTCGGCAGCGGGATCATCGCGCTGGGGCTGCTCATCATCGTCGACGGGCAGATCATCGCCCGGGCACAGGCCTGGCTCAGCGCCGCTGTGGATCGTGGGTCACTGGTCTCGCTGACCCTGTCGGCGGGCCTGGGATCCCCGCGCGAACTCGGCCTGCTCTCGCTCATCGTGTGGGCCGTGGCCCTGCTGGCCGCAGCCCAGCTCATCTACATGTTCGGCCGACACCTCGATCTGGCCCAGATCCTGAGCATCGTCTTCGGGCTGAGCCTGCTGCTGCTGCCGGCGGCCCCCATCACCCTGGCGCTGTGGCTGGTCCCGGCGGCAGCCGCGGCTGTGCACCGGTTGTGGGTCCACGTGGCGTGGATGCTCGCCGAAGCCGCCCTCTTCATCGCGGTCAATCTGCGCGATGCCGCACGCACCCAGGACAAGGTGGGGCTGGACCAGTCCTGGCTCGTCATCTTCACCGTGTTGCGTCTGGCCGCGGTTCTCGCGGTCATCGTCGCAGCTCTCTGGCCGCGGGACCAGACTGCCGACCGGTCCTCGGCCGCAACCACCGGGACCCGGACCCCGGCATCGGAATTCGAGGCCCGGGGCGTAGCCGCGGCCCAGGGCGCCATGGGCCGCGTTGAACCCACGGAGGGAACGGGCGCTGCAGAGGACCCGGAAGCCGGGGAAGATCTGAAAGCCGGGGAAGCCGCGGACGATGTGGAGGCCGCGGGACCCGTGGAGGGCATGGGGGACCTGGTGAGCAGTCGCCTGCGCTCGGTGGATGCAGATGCCGCGACCGGTCCCGCCGGACCGGACGGTCCTACCGACCCGGACGGGGACGGCGGAATGACCGAAGACGGTTCGGCGGAAGACGTGCGAAACGTGATTCGCCCGACTTCGGCGCACGAACGGCTAGACGGTCACCATCCCAGGCACTAGAATCGAAAGGTCTGTGTCCGTGCGAACCATCGTGCGGGCCGGGCACGCATTTACCCTCCTGCCATGGACCGACCATGGCCGCATAGACCAGAGGAGGTGGGTTACACATGCGTCACTACGAGCTCATGCTCATCCTGGACCCGGAACTCGACGAGCGTTCGCTGGGTACCACTGTTGAAAAGCTGACGAAGGTCGTCCCCGCTGAAAACGGCACGATCGACAACGTCGACATCTGGGGCCGTCGCCGCCTGGCGTACGAAATCCAGAAGAAGACCGAAGGCTACTACGCAGTCATCGATCTGCACGCAGAGCCTGCGACCACCAAGGAACTTGAGCGTCTGCTGGGTCTGAACGAATCCGTGCTGCGCAGCAAGTTCATCCGTCCCGCAGCCAAGTAACCGAACAGGTCCGTAGTCCACCAGACCCGGCTCGCCGGGTCGTTGCTTAAGGAGTCCTCATGGCCGGCGAAACCATTATCACCGTGGTAGGCAACCTCACCGCTGATCCCGATCTGCGCTTCACCCCCAATGGTGCGGCCGTCGCGAACTTCACGGTGGCCTCGACTCCTCGGACCTTCGACCGCCGCATGAACGAATTCAAGGACGGCGAAACCATGTTCCTCCGCTGTGCTGCATGGCGCGATATGGCGGAGAACGTGGCGAGCTCCTTGTCCCGTGGCACCCGTGTCGTGGTGCAGGGCCGGCTGCGTGCGCGCACCTTCGAAACCAAAGAGGGAGAGAACCGCACGGTTTTCGAGCTCGACGTCGACGAGGTGGGCCCCAGCCTGCGCTACGCCACCGCCAATGTGACGCGCAATGAGCGCTCCGGTGGCGGGAACCAGGGCGGATACGGCGGCGGCCAGCAGCGTCAGGGTGGCAACCAGGGCGGTTACAACCAGCCCCAGGGCAACCCCGGTGGTGGCTACGGCAATAACGGTTTCGGGAACAACAACCCCGGTGGCGGCTTCAACGGCGGCAATCAGGGTGGTTCCCAGTGGGGCCAGAACCCCGGTGCGAACCAGGGCAATGGCGGCGGGGCCCCTGCGCCTCGCCAGGACGACGATCCCTGGGCATCGTCGAATCCGAACGCCGGTGGCGGCGGCTGGGGCAACCCGACCGACGACGAACCGCCGTTCTAAACACGTTTTCAACAGGAGTACATCATGGCAAAGCCGGATATCCGGAAGCCGATCAAGAAGAAGGCCAATCCCCTGAAGAAGGGCGAGGCCGCGCTGATCGATTACAAAGACACCGCAACTCTGCGCAAGTTCATCTCGGACCGCGGCAAGATCCGTGCACGTCGCGTCACCGGTGTGACCGTGCAGGAACAGCGCGTTATCGCGAAGGCCGTCAAGAACGCCCGCGAAATGGCGCTGCTGCCCTACACCAGCACGAACCGCTGATAGGAAGGGGAGATATTCATGGCTACTAAGAAGATCATCCTCAACCAGGAAGTCGACGGACTGGGCGCTGCCGGCGACGTCGTCGAGGTCAAGGCCGGTTACGCTCGTAACCTGCTGCTGCCCCGCGGCTGGGCTCAGCCCTGGACCGCCGGTGCTGAAAAGCAGATCGCAGCCCTGCAGAAGGCCCGTCAGACCAAGCAGCTCGCCGACCGCGATGCCGCTCTGGAACTGAAGGCGCAGCTGGAGAAGACCGCCGCTCGCATCGAGATGAAGGCCGGCAAGAACGGTCGCCTGTTCGGCGCCGTCACCCCGGCCCTGGTCGCCGAGGCCCTGGCCGCCGCGACCGGTCGCGAGTTCGACCGTCGTCAGGTCGCCCTGCCGGCCCACGTGAAGACGCCCGGCACCTACACCGCCACGGTGCGCGTGCACGACGAGATCACGGCTTCGGCCAAGTTCGCCGTCATCGGCAAGGCCTGATTCATCGGGTCGTGAGTCGCGCGGTCCGATCCAGTGGGTCCTGATCCACCGGATCCGATCCGCACGGTTCTCAAGGCGCCGGTCGCCGTTCCCCGTTCCGACGGGGGCGGCGACCGGCGCCTTCTGCATGTCCGGAACCACGACCCCGGCGCGCTGCCACGACACCGGCTCACGGGCCGGCCGGCGTGCCGAACCTAGACTGGGGGTATGAGTGATGAGCAGCCCGGCCCGGTCCCACCCCGGCCGCAGACGCCGCCTGCACCGGCATCCACCTTCGAGCTCGATACCGCCGGGGATGCCGAACGCCGCCGTGGTTTGACGAAGATGCGCCGGATCGCCACCGGTGCGCTGATCCTGGCCGCCCTGATCTTCCTGCTGGTCCATATCTTCACAGACCTCGGCGGTGTCTGGGGCTTCATCGCCGCCGCAGCCGAGGCCGCGATGGTCGGTGCGATCGCCGACTGGTTCGCCGTCACCGCCCTGTTCCGCCATCCCCTGGGCCTGCCGATCCCGCACACCGCGATCATTCCGCGCAAGAAGGACTCGCTGGGGGAGACCCTGTCGGAGTTCGTCGCGACGAACTTCCTGCGCAAGTCCACCGTGGCGCCCAAGATCCTCTCCGCCCACGTCACCTACCGGGCCGGCCTGTGGCTGAGCCGCCCCGACAACCAGGAACTGCTGGTGGGGCGTGCGGCACAGGGACTGAACTACGTGCTGGACCGGGTGGATTCCGCTGCGGTCGAATCGCTGACGAAGAACGTGCTCATCCCGAAGCTGACGGATCTGCGCAAGGCCCCGGCGCTGGGCCTGGTCCTGGAACGGGTCATCTCCGACGGCTCGCACAAACGGCTGATCGACATCATCCTCGACGAGGCCTTCGACTGGCTCTACAACAACCCGCAGGTGCTGGGCGACCAGGTGGCGACCAAGGCCCCGTCCTGGGTGCCGAAGTTCGTCAACTCCGGCATCGCCAACCGCCTGCAGCGCGAGGTCCTGGGCTGGCTGGGCGATATCCGCGACCGCCCGGACCACAAAGTCCGCCGCGCCCTGGACGAATGGCTGCTGGCCGTGGCCCACGATATGCAGGACGAGGATTCCCCCGTGGCGGAGCGGACCGAATCCGTTCTGGCCCAGCTGCTGGCCCACCCCAGCGTGGCGGCGGCGGTGGTGGATCTGTGGACCAGCCTGTCGGTGTTGCTGCGCACGGCGATCGGCGATCCCACCGGCGAGATCGGTTCGCGGATCCGTGCGGCCCTGACCGAGTTCTCCACCCGCTGTGTCGAGGACGAGGCCTTCGCCGCGGGCATCGATGCGCGGCTGGCGGATGCGGCGGGTGCGGCGGCCGAGTCCTTCGGCCCTGAGCTGGCCAGTGTCATCTCGGATACGATCGCCGGCTGGGACGCGCAGCAGGCCTCGGAGAAGATCGAATTGCTGGCCGGGCGCGACCTGCAGTTCATCCGGATCAACGGCACCGTGATCGGCGCCCTGGTCGGCTTCGTACTGCACGCCGTCGAAGTCCTCATCCCCTGAGCCGACCGACCGCGGCGCCCCGGGTCGGGCCGCGCGGGTGAGGACGCGCTTACAATGAACGGTGGAGTTCATCGCTCCCAATCCCGCAATCGAAACCGTGCCCCCGAAACAGTAAGGATCGCAATGACGCGAACGCGCCCGCCGGCCCAGGGCGGAACCGCTCCGGATGAGCCCCAGACAGACGGAGAGTACCTATTCGTCTGGAATGACACAGTGCGCGGCAAGAAGCTGCTGCTGGGCATCGTCCTGGGCGTCGCCGGCGCCATGATCGGCCTCTACGGAGGCAAGTGGCTCGTCGGCCTGTTCGTCGCCGACCCCGCTCTGGTCAAGGTGTGGTCCCTGGTCACGGGGCTGATAGGCACGGTGATCGGGGCGGTCGTCGTCGGCTTCCTGGTACCGCCGGCGCGGATCGTGAGCGATCACGCCTCCGATACCTCGCGGGTGGACGAGACGATCGACGATATGGCGGCCGACCCGCAGGGTCTGGGAACCCTGGCCCAGGCCAGTGCGCGTTCGCGGCACGAACTCGCCGAGGCCGGACTGACCTCGGCGTTCGAGGCCGGGCAGGCGCGTGCCGCCGGGACCTCGGGAGATTCCGGAACCTCGGGAACTCCGGATGCGGCCCGGGGAGGTGCCGCCTGATGGAGATCCTGTCCCAGGTCCCGATCGCCGTACTCATGGGCATCATCGGCGCCATCGTCTTCACCCTGGTCGGCGTGGTCTCCGGCACCGATGAGACCTCGACCATCGCGCCCCTGACCCTGGTCGTCATCCTGCTGGGCGTGCCCCCGGCCGGAATCTTCACGTTCTTCATCGCCGCAGCCGTGTCCAAGCACATGACGCATGCGATCCCCACGATGCTCCTGGGCATTCCGGGCGACACCCTGGCCGTGCCCATCATGGACGACGCCAACCGGATGCGCGCCCTGGGCGTGCCGCACGTGGCGCTGCGCAAGGCGATCTCGGCTGCGCTGATCTCCGCGGTCATCGCCGTGCCGGTGGCCGTACTGTTCGCCTGGGTGCTCTCGCCCTTCGAGGCCTTCATCGGCGATATCGCCCCGTGGCTGTTCCTCATCGCCGCGATCCTCATCGCCTATGTGTCGCCCGCGAAGCTGGCCGGTGTCCTGGCGCTCATCCCATTCGTCGCGATCGTCATGGGGCTCAACGCCTGGGCCGGGACCTTCGACGTGACGATCTCCACCAGCTACTTCATGGGGATCGCGATCGGCCCGATGATCTTCGACCTGTTCGCCGTGCTGGTACCGGGCAATCGCGCCCGGATGCGCAGGCGGGAGCCCTCGCACGTCTACCTGGCCCCCGACACCTCGGAGCTGGGGGTCGGGAACCGGAAGACGCGCGGGAAGTCCGGTGCGGCCACCGCGCAGGCCGCCTCGGCCACGGGCGAGCACGTCGATGTCGACCGGGGCGCGCACGGCACGCACCACACCTGGCCCAATCCGTTCAAGGTGCTCGACAAGCAGCAGCTGGGCGCGACGGCCGCGACCTCGGTGATCTCCAGTGCGACCTTCGTGTTCAGCCCCGTTGCGATGACGGTGCTGATGGGCGAGTTGGTGGGCGCGAAGATCAAGCAGGGCTATCAGCGCCTGGCCACCGTGGTCAGTGCGAAGAACGGCACCACGGAATCGACCTATATGGCCGAGACCCTGATCCCGCTGGTGGCCTTCGGGCTGCCGCTGTCGCCGGTTGCCGCCGGTCCCGCCGCGCCCCTGTTCAACGCGCCGCCGGTGTTCCACACGGATGCCGCCTCCGGCGAGCACTTCAACCTGTCCGACACCCTGTCGACCGGGCAGTTCTTCGTCTTCGCCCTCCTGGGCGTGCTGTTGGCCGGGCTCATCGCCTATCCGTTCGCCATGCGCTACGCCCACGCCGCCGCGCGCTTCGTCGTCTCGAAGGTCAGCCACGAGGCGATCATCGCCGGGTTCTCGGGCCTGGTGCTGTTGGTCAGCGTGTGGGAGGGCGGCCTGCTGGGCCTGATCGTGGTGCTGACGATCGGCCTGCTGTCCGGCCTGCTGGTGCGCACCCTCAAACTGCACTCCGGTGTGTTGTTCATGGGGTACTACGTGGCGATCCTGTCCGTGCCCGGCATTCTCAAGGTGCTGGGGTAGGGGCGCGGGGAGGGTGCATTCCCACTCGATGCGCCGAGGCCCCATCGAGTGTCCGGTTCGTGTCACTTGCAGCCCGCGTGGGCCGCGGATTTCCGGGGTTGTTGGGTAGGCGCGGGAACACTCGATGGAGCGGGACTTCATCGACTGTCGAAAGTACAGCATATGTATCCTCATACTCGCGGATGAGGGGATTTCCCCCTGCCGAGGTCTGGGGTCGGCACCATGGCCCGGCCGGCTCGCGCACGCGATGCTGGGGGTATGAATGATTTCCAGCCCGTTCCCGTCCCCCAGTACCCGCCGCAGCCGGGCTATGCCCCGCAGTCCGCTCAGCCCGCGCAGCAGCCCCAGCCCGGGTCTCGGACCACTCCACCCGGTGCCCCGGTACTGCAGGCATCGGGCCTGCAGAAGCACTACGGGCCCACCGCCGCGCTCGCGGGAGTGAACCTGAGCGTGCGGGTCGGTGAGTCCGTGGCGATCATGGGCCCCTCCGGCTCGGGCAAGACCACCCTGCTGCACACCCTGGCGGGGATGATCCTGCCCGACGCCGGCCAGGTCGTGCTGAGCCCGGGGGCCACAGCCCAGCCCGGCGCGACTCAGCCGGGCGCGGCCCCGCTCGACATCACCGCCGCCTCCGAGGCGACTCGCACCGCCCTGCGCCGGACCACCTTCGGCTTCGTGTTCCAGCAGGGCCTGCTGCTGCCGGAGCTCACGGCCGAGGAGAATGTCGCCGTGGCCGCAATGCTCACGGGCGTGCCCCGGACCCCGGCCACCGGGCAAGCGCGCGAGCTGCTGGCCCGCGTGGGCCTGACCGAACACGCCGGCAAGCGGATCGGGCAGCTCTCCGGCGGACAGGCCCAGCGCGTGGCGATCGCCCGCGCCCAGGCCAATGACCCCGCCATTGTCTTCGCCGATGAGCCAACGGGCGCGCTCGACTCGCAGACCGGCGCCCAGGTGCTCCACCTGCTGCTGGGCTCGACCACGGGCCGCGGCCGGACCCTGATCCTGGTGACCCACGATGAAACCGTCGCCGCGGCCTGCGACCGGACCGTGCGACTGCGCGACGGCCGCATCGTCTCGGACACCTCGACGGGTACCACGGTCGGCTTCGGCGCCGAGGCCCCCGCCGGGACGGGTGCCGGGCCCCAGCAGTCCCAGCCCGCCTGGGTCCAGCCGGGTCAGGCCCAGCCAGCCTCCGGGACCAACCCCAGCTCAACCCCCAATCCCGACCAGGGGGCGTGGTCATGAGGAACGCGCTGCGCCTGCTGCCCCTGCTCATCAACGCGCGGACCCTGAAATCCGGGCCCGCTCTGCTCATGATGGCCGCCTTCGCCGCATGTTCCGCACTCTTCCTCACCGTGGCCGGCGGAACCTGGGCCTTCATACACTGGGACACGGCGAACGACGCGGGCGGCATGCTCGGTATGTACAAGGTGCTGGCGGCCATCGCCACCGTGCTGCTCATCGTCCCGGCCTTCACCCTGGGACAGGCGGCCGCGAACCTGTCGAGCCGGCGCAATGACGAACGGTTGTCCTCGCTGTCACTGCTGGGGGCCTCGGCGGCGGGCGTGACCCTGGTGGCGCTGGCGGAACCGGCGCTGCTGGCGACCGTGGGCACCGTGGCCGGCATCGCGGGGTACTTCGTGCTGCTGGTGCCCACCAGCCTCATCCACTTCCAGGGTACTGGCCTCGGCTACGCGAATATGGTCCTCCCCGTGTGGGCCCTGGTCCTGGCGGTCGTGTTGCTGGTCGCGGTGTCCGTGGCCAGCACCCTGGTGGGTCTGCGGCGCGTGGTCGTATCCCCCTTGGGTGTGCGCACCCGCCAGCAGGCACCCGGCTTCCCCTGGGGTCGGGTGGCCTGCGGTGCCGTGCTGCTGGTCCTGGTGTTCGTGGCCGTCTCGATCACGCGGATGGCCACGAGCATGGCGGTCATCGTCGTGGCGCTGCTGGCCATGCTGGCCGGCGGACTGCTGGTTGTCGACCTGCTGGGCGTGGTCTTCGTGCGGATCATCGCGCGGACCTCGGCCAAGCGGGCGCGCACTGCGGAGCGGCTGGTGGCCGCACGCTTCGTGCTCGATGACCCCAAGCGTTACTGGCGCCGCGTCTCCGGCCTGGCGATGACCGCCTTCACCGCGACCGTGGCCGGTACCGGCGCCGCTCTGGTCCAGGGACTGAACGGCCAGGCTACCGCGGAGGCCGGCGGCGCAGGCGGAGCCGAGGCCTCGGCACAGGAAGCTGCCCTACAGCAGCAGATGGACCTGCTGGGCAATGACATCGTCACCGGGATCCTGTTGGTGTTGGGCATCTCCTTCGTGTTCATCGCCGTGTCCGCGGTGATCAACCAGGCGGCCGATGTCTACGACCGCAGCGATTCCTTCGTCCAGCTGCACTCCGCTGGGATGGGGGTGCCGACCCTGCGCGCGATCACGGTGTGCTCGGTCATGCTGCCGGTGATTTGGGTGTCGGTGTTCGCCGCCGTATTGGGCCTGGTACTGGTGTTCCCGCTGGCCGGCGCCGCCTTGGTGTTCCAACCGGTGACCTTCCTGGTGATGGTCGGGTCCGTCGCGGTGGGCGTGCTGGTGGTCAGGGTGGGGCTGCGGCTGACCAGCCCGCTGCTGGCCCGGGTCGCAGCACTGGGGTGAGGTCGGTCACGATGGGGCTGATTCCCTGACTCTCAGGGGATTGACAGGTTAGGGTTGCCTCATGACCAATCCCTCCCCGAACCCTCCCTCCACCGGTGCGCCGACGCCGATCTCCACCGCCCAGGACGTCAACCGCGTACTGGGTGCCCAGGGATCGCACGGGCACAAATCCAAGGCGATCGTCCTGCTGGCCCTGGGCGGCATCTTCATGGACGCCTACGATATGTCCTCACTGGCCTTCGGCATCACCGCCATCCGCACCGAGTTCGGGCTGGACGGCTTCATGACCGGCCTGACGAACGCCGCGATCATGATCGGCGCCGTCATCGGCGCGGTGTTCGGCGGATACCTGACCGATAGGTTCGGCCGTTACAAGCTGTTCATGGCCGATATGGTGTTCTTCGTCGTCGCCGCGATCGGCTGCGCCCTGTCACCCAATGAATGGGTGCTCATCTTCTTCCGGATCATCATGGGGATCGGGGTGGGTCTGGACATGCCGGTGGCCATGGCCTTCCTCGCCGAGTTCTCCAAACTGCGCGGCAAGCAGGGCCGCTCCCAGCGCGTGAGCACCTGGTCGCCCATCTGGTACGTGGCCACCGGCATCGGCTATTTCATCGTCCTCATCTGCTTCCTGTCCCTGCCGTACGAGGCCCAGCCGCTGCTGTGGCGCATCGTCGTGGGCTTCGGCGCGATCCCCGCGCTCATCGTGCTGCTGGTGCGCCGGAGGTACATGGCGGAATCGCCACAGTGGCTGGCCAATCAGGGCGATGTGGCCGGAGCCGTGGATGTGCTCCGGACCCATTACGAACTCGAGGTGGAGTACGTGCCGGCGGGTGCTTCCGGGGACGCGGCCGCGGCGGGTGCTGCGGCCTCGGCTGCGGGAACCGCGATTGCGGGAACCCGGCCGCGGGCGTACAAAACGCAGTGGAGCGGGTTCGCCGAACTGTTCTCCAAGCGCTACCGGATGCGCACGATCATCGCGATGTGCGTGTGCGTGTTCTCGACCTTCGGCTACAACGCGGTGGGCTACGGGCTGCCGCTGATCATCACGACCCTGTTCCAGCAGGGGCCGCTGGTGACGATCATCAGCTCCCTGGTCATCAACCTGTGCTTCGGCGCGGTGGGTGGGTTCATCTGCGCCGGGATCGTCGACCGCCTCGGTTCGCGCAGGGTCACGCTCATCGGTTTCATCGTGCAGGCGGTGGCCCTGGTGATCCTGGCCGCCGTCGGGGTGCCGGCCGGCGGGCTGGTCATCGTGTCGATCGCGATGCTGGCGGTGTTCATCTTCATGCAGGCGGCCGGCCCCGGCACCAACCTGATGAACTATGCGACGCTGTCCTACCCGGCACGGCTGCGCGGGATCGGGATCGGCTTCAACCAGGCGGTGCTGCGGACGTTCTCGGTCGTCTCGCTCATCTTCTTCCCGGTGGTTTCCGCGGCCCTGTCCATGGGTGTGTTCTGGATCATCGCCTGCGCTCCGCTGTTGGGCGCGATCGTGGTGGGGATCGTGAAGTGGGACCCCACCGGGCAGGACGTGGACGCCGAGGCCTACGCGGACGCGGAGGGCTGAGCGGGCGCAGCTCCACTTCCGACATCTACACATGTACTCACGTGGATTGTTGGGACACGCTGCACCGCATGGGTGTCAGTGCCCCGGCATAGTCTTGGGCCATGGTGAATCCGACTCTGGTGAAGGCGCGGCTGGTCGCGCAGGGGCTCGTGGGCGCGGGGCCTGCTTCCGCGTTTGCTTCCGCTGCTTCCGCGGCGGCATCGGGACCGTCCGTCGATGCCGCCATTGCGCATCGACCTGCTTCCCCGGCCGAGGTCGTGGCAGGCATGGGTGCCATGCAGGGCCAGGACCTGCCCGGAGTGCTCAGCTCCATCGCCCTGCGCACGGGACCTCGGGATGTGGATCAGCGGATCGCAGAGGTCGTGGCGGCCTTCGCCGCGGGTTCCCTGGTTCGCGGTTACCCGATGCGCGGGACCGTTTTCGCGCTGCCGGGCGCCGACGCAGCTTGGATCACCGAGCTGTGCGCAGGCCCCCAGCGCCGCGCCCAACCCAAACGCTATGAGCGCTTGGGCCTGAGCTCCGAACAGGTCGCCCGGTCGCGTGACATCTTCTTCGCCGAGGCACAGGCGGCTGCAAGCGGGCAGGCCACTGCAAGCGGGCAGTCACCCGAAGGCACGCAGGATCTTGAAGGCATGCAGACTCCCGCAGCCGAGGAGACTCGGGAAGACAGGCAGGGCGCCCCCGGGGTGAGGCGTGGTCGGCTCACCGAACTGTGGACCCAGGCCGGCCTGCTGGAGGGCAATGGGACCTCGTATGCGCTGATCACCAGCATGATCGTCGACGGGTTGGCGGTTTACGGACCGCTGGTGGACGGGAACCGGGACAATCTGGTGATGCCCGCACAGGCCTGGCTGCCGGCCGGATCGGACCTGGCTGGGCGCTTCAACGACGATCGGGACGCCGCAACCGCCGAACTCCTGCTGCGGTACCTGAGCAGTCACGGTCCGGCCAGTCTGCGCGATTTCCAGTGGTGGACCAAGCTGCCGCAGCGCCAGATCAAAGCGGGCTTCGCCCTCATCGCCGACCGGGTGGAACCGGCCGCCCCACAGCTGCTGGGTGGGTCCGGCGCAGCGGTCACGGCCCAGGGGCCGCATGCCTCGCACACCGTCGATATGGACACGCCCCTGACTCGAATGGGCTTGGCCGACGAGGTCAAGGCGGCGGGGCGACGTCCGCACGGCACCTTTCTGCTGCCCGGATTCGACGAGGTGGTGCTGGGGTATCGGGACCGCCTGGCGTTCATGAGCGACGAGCACCATACCCTGCTGGTGCCGGGTAACAACGGGATGTTCAAGAAGACGATGATCAGGGGCGGGAAGTTCATCGGCACCTGGAAGGCCCCACGTGGCTCGGCCGGCGCTTGCCGGTTGAGCGCCGAGCCCTTCGCGGACCTCAGCGCTGCGGCCCTGCGCGATGTGGAGCGCACCTTCGCCCGCTACCCGCATAGTGATTGAACAATCAACCAAAAGGGGTGCCGAGGTGCCTACACTGAGAGGATGACTGAAGCAGCGAACCAGACCCAGACTCCGAACGCGGCCCCGAACCCGGAAGCAGAACCGATGACGATCGACATCTGGTCCGACGTCGTGTGCCCCTTCTGCTATATCGGCAAGCGCCATCTGGAGCTGGCCCTGGACGAATTCCCGCACGCCGCAGACGTGACGATCAACTGGCACAGCTTCGAACTGGACCCGCAGACCAAGGCCCAGCCGGGCACCGATCTGATCGACATGATCGCAGCGAAGTACGGCTCCACGCGTGAACAGGCGATCGCCCAGCACGAACAGATGGAGGCGCAGGCCGCAGCGGTCGGCCTGGACTTCAATTGGCGCGCTGCCACGCCGGGCAACACCTTCGATGCGCACCGGCTGATCCAGCTGGCCGACACCCTGGGCCTGGCGGATGCCGCGGAGGAACGCTTCAAGAAGGCCTACTTCAGTGAGGGTGTCAACGTCGAGGACCACGCCGAACTGCGCCGTCTGGCCGCCGAGATCGGCCTGCCCTCCCAGGACGTGGACCGCGTTCTGGACTCCGAGGAATTCGCCCGTGAGGTCCGCTCCGACGAGGCCGCGGCCCAGCGCCTGGGCGTGACCGGGGTGCCGTTCTTCGTCGTCGACAACAAGTACGGGATCTCCGGGGCCCAGCCGGTCGACTACTTCAAGGCGGCCCTGGACCAGGTCTGGCAGTCCGAGCACGCTGCGGCACCGGTGCTCAAGGATCCGCTGGCGGGTGCGTCCGGGGCAACTGGCGCGGCAGGGACCTCGGCCGGTGACGCGGATGCCCGGGGAACCGGGACCTCGGCCCCGGCGTGCGGAATCGATGGCTGTAACTGATCCTGTTCCAGCCGGAGCCGAGCGCCGTCCTGTGAGGTGGGGGACAATGGTCCCATGAGCACTCTGCAGATCTCCGTGGCGCAGTTCGCCGCCACCACCGATGTCCGGGACAACATTCGCACCAGCATCGAACTGGTGCTCAAAGCGGGGCGGAACGCAGATCTGGTGATCCTGCCCGAATACTCGCTGTACGCCGACCCGAAGCACACCCGCGATGGGGCGTTCTACTCCGAACCGGTCGACGGGCCCTTCGTCCGTGCCCTGGGAGCCGCGGCGAAGAAGGTCGGCGTACACGTGCTGGCGGGGATGACGGAGACGAACCCGGATGCCGGGGATGGGGCGGACGGCCTGGCCCACCCCTTCAACACCCTGGTGCATGTGACACCGGAGGGCGAACTGGCCGGGACGTACCGCAAGATCCACCTGTACGACGCATTCGGCTACAAAGAGTCCGATGAGCTGACCGCCGGAGCGATCGAGGATCCCTTCGTCTTCGACATCGACGGGGTGAAGGTGGGGGCGGCGACCTGTTACGACCTGCGCTTCCCGGAGATCTTCCGCCGGCTGACCGATGCCGGAGCCCATGTCATCGCCCTGCCGGCGTCCTGGGTGGTGGGTCCGGCCAAGGAATACCACTGGGCGACGCTCATCGCCGCGCGTGCGATCGAGAACACCGTGTACATGGCCGCCAGCGGGCAGACCGCCAAATACGGCTGTGGTCAGTCGGTGATCCTCGACCCGATGGGGACCGTGCTGGCCGGTGCCGGCGAACAGGGCGGGGCCTGGGCCCAGGCCACCATCGACGCCGAGCGGATCGCCCAGGTGCGCACGACGAACGCCGCCCTGGACAACCGCCGGTTCGCGGTGGTCCCGAAGTAACCCGGGCTGCGCTGACCATACCTGTGCGCAGACACCACTCCAGCGCGGAAACTACCTGAAATAGTAGGTAGTTTCCGCGCTGGAGTGGTGTTTATGCGAGTGGTCCTCTCAGGCCGCGCGGCGCTCTCCGGACAGGGTGAATGGCCGCTTGCGCAGGTGGCGTTTCGTCGCGATCAGCGGATGCGTGCCGCCCAGTACCCGGTTCACCCAGCCGTCCCACTGGCTGGGGTCGAAGGGCTGGCCGGGGACTCCGTAGCGCCGGTCGCCGCCGTAATTGCGCGGATGATGGGGGTGCTCCTGCGGGCTGATCTCCGCCAGGGCTCCGCCCAACACGCTCAGCGCGGTGGGTGTGAAGCCGATCGCGCGGGCGGCCTCTACCGTTTCAGGCGAGTCGCCGATGGTGGGTAACCCGCCATCGCGTAGGGAACTCAGTGACAGGGCCAGGATCGTGGGCCGGGTGGGGGCGGAGCGGAAGGCGTAGCAGGCCTCGATCCAGGCCGCGGCCTCGGCGGGGTTGAAGGATTTCCAGTACTCGTTGCAGTCCCGGGACCGAGGCGGGCTGACCCGCTGGGGTCGGCCGTCGGGGCCGGGCGCGTAGTGGGCCGCGCCGCCGAGCCGGTAGACCGGCCAGTCGTCCGGGATCACAGTGGGGAAGTGTGCGAGGTCTTCGCAGGTCATGGCTCTCGCCGCCTTTCGCGCCGGGTCGCCCCGGCGGATCGATCGTCTTGCCGCGGGCGGGTCCGCCCGTGGCCGGTTCGTCTCCTGGGGGCACCGTGGTATCGATTCCGGTTGCCGTGCGGTCTGCCAGGACATGGACCGCAGCTCTTGAACCGCCTTCAGGCTATCCGGCCGGCGGCGCGACTTCTAGAATTGTGACCCAATAAGTCGAAGGGGTCGGGGCAGTGTGGTGTGCGCGGGCGGCTGGACTATAAAGACTATAAAAGCTACTTTGACTATAAAGACTATAAAAGCTAAGTCTGGAGCATCGGCATGGATAGTCCGTTCAAACCGGGATTCGGGAAGAACCCGCCGTATCTGGCTGGCCGTGACGCGGTCATGAATCGGCTTGAGCTGGGCTTGGAACAGGGCCAGTGGCCGCAGGAACGCGGCATTCTGGTGACGGGGCTGCGCGGTGTGGGCAAGACCGTCATCCTCAACCACGCGGAGGATCTGGCCCGGGGGCGCGGTTGGCGGGTCGTTTCCGAAACCGCCACCCAGGGTTTCTTCGAACGCATCGTCGGCTCACACCTTCCGAGGATCTTGGGTGAACTGCAACCGCAGAAGAAGTTCAGAGTGACGTCATTGAGTCTGGCGGGCGTGGGCAGTCTGAGCATCGAATACGCGGACGGGCGGGTGGAGAATCCGACCTTCCGCACGATGGTCCACACCATCTGCGAACTGCTGAAGCCCGATGGTGGAATCGTGTTCAGCATCGACGAGGTGAGTTCGGCTGCAGTGGAGGAGTTCGCCCTGTTCGCCTCCGAATACCAGCACCTGGTGCGGGAGGACGATGAAGTCGCCTTCATCGGCGCTGGAGTCCAAGGGGAGATCAGGTCCCTGCTGGCCGGACGTTCGGCCACATTCTTGCGGCGCTGCGCCAATGTGCACATCGGACTGTTGGACCCGAACCAGACCAGAACCGCGTTCGTCGAACCGATCCGCGGGCATGGGCGATCCGTCTCCGAAGACGTACTGGACTTCCTGGTGAGTGCCTCGCAGGGCTATCCGTTCCTGGTCCAATTGATCGGCGACCTGGCATGGCGGCGCACCCCGCAGGCCGGGGAGATCTCGCTGGACGATGCGCGCGACGCCTATCGGCGCGCCCGGAAGTCCCTGGGCCCGTTCATTCTGGAACCGTCACTGTCCGGCTTGTCCGAAGTGGACCGACAGTTCCTGCTGGCAATGGCGAAGGACGATGGCTCCAGCCGGATCGAGGATATCCGAGTGCGCATGGGTGGAGTCGATTCCGGCTATGCAGGGGTCTACCGGCAGCGGTTGTTGGACTCCGGCGTGATCATTCCAGCGGGGAGGGGCCAGGTGACGATCGGCCTGCCATACCTACGCGAATACCTGCGGGACCACGCTGCCGAGGCCATCGACGACAACCGCGAACGAGCCGGCTTCCCGCCACCTCCACCCTTGGATTGAGGCGGGGATTACTTGGTGAGCCAAATATAACAAATATAACAAGTTCAACAGAATATAACAGGAAGCGGAGACGCTCCCCGATGCTTCCGCGTCGTCAGGGTCAGGAGAGGCGAGGTTCTCTGGAGTCCGGTGAAAGACCTTTAGACTGTGCTCCAGGCAACACCGTGCAAAGGAGCATCCGTGAACACGACGCAACATTCGGCATCCCCGAACCCGGAAACCACGCCGACCTCCGCCGCGAAACCGGACCCGGTCTGGCCCAGTGGGCGCGGCGACCAAGTGACCTTCGCCCACAAGCACGGCGCGCAGCTGGCCGAACGCTTCCTCGTCGCCTTCTACCAGGGCGACCCGGTCGCGGACGCCCTGTTCACCTCGGCGACGGCGCGCAAGGACGTGATGCGACAGGTGCGGCGGGCGCTGAGCGCGGGCGCCGCGGAACCCGGGGACGCCCCCGAAGTCCACGCCTTCATCGACGACCTGCGCGCGGCCGTGGAGCCAGCGGACTGGGCGGCGGTGGAGCGGGGCCGGCGCGCCTATCTGACGATCCCCGCACCCGTGCACGCGGTGGCGCTGGGGCCGGGCTCGCTCATCCACACCTACTCGACCCCGGCGATCTCCGCGGTGCTCACGCGCACCGGTCGGCTGGTGGATACCGCGGTCCGGCGGTTGCTCGACACCGCCAGTTGGGAGTACCACCTGTTCGCCGACGAGGACGCGCTGCGCCCCGGTGGGCAGGGCTTCGCCGATACCGGGATGGTGCGGGCGATGCATGCGTACTCCCGCGCCCAGGACCTGCAGGCCGGGCGCGACACGAGTGTGTGGGGGCTGCCGATCAATGCGATCGATATGCTGCGGACCTGGTTCGACTTCACCTATGTGCCGTATCGGGCACTGGCCGGACTGGGCTACGACCTGGCCGATGAGCAGGTGCACGAGGTCTACGGACTGTGGCAGGTAGTGGGCAGGATGCTGGGGATACCTGCGGACCTGCTGGAGCCCAACCGGGACCACGTGAGTTCCGAGCCGCTGGTCCAAGCCATTGCGGAGGTGGACGGGGATCCGGATGATGGGTCCAGGGCCCTGTCCGAGGCCCTGCTGTCCGCCGTGGGCGTGCAGAACGGGCAGATCACCGGACTGGACCCCAAGCTGCACACCGTCATCGCAGAGGTTCAGGTGAGGATGATCCACGGCGACGAGGTTGCCGATGCCCTGGGCATCCCGCACCATCCGGAGGTCCAGGCCGCCGAGACCCTCCACATTCCGACCGTTGCCGGGCGGTTCGCCCTGCTGCAGGAGAATCCGGTGGCCCTGGAGCGCGAGATTGCCGGCAACCAGGAGTTCGTCCGCCAGCTGCTGGCCCAGACCGCCGACGGTAAGAGCGCACATGAGACGGTGCCGGTGGGGTGAGGGTGGCGTTCCCACTAGCCTGGGTTTTTCATGGTGTGGGGTGTCCGGGGTGTGGATGAATAGGTGAAGGTGACCTCTGACCTGGGAAAATAGGACTTGTCTAGAGTTCAATTCCCGCAGAAGAAAGATCACCTTCGAAGTGAAG